>CAZAKT010000060.1:0-2813 GCA_964486135.1 uncultured Mageeibacillus sp. | reverse complement strand
TTCGAACTCGTGACCTCCAGGGCCACAACCTGGCACTCTAACCTGCTGAGCTAATCCCACCGTGACTTCCCTAAAAACATCCAATTGAGTTTAACAAGCAGGCGGGGCCCTGTCAAGGAAAAGACCGGATCCTAGGAGGGCGGTACCGAATACCACATCTCCAGCTGAAGCAGGTGGTCCTTCATATCGACGCCACCGCCGAAGCCTACCAGGGCCCGGTTGGAACCGATCACCCGGTGACAGGGAATCAGGATAGGCAGTGGATTGGCGGCCAGGGCCCGGCCGACCGCCCGGGCCATCTGCCCCGACTTATCCTTGTCAGGCTGGATACTTTCAGCAATATCGGCATAGGTCCTGACCGCCCCGTAGGGGATCTCCAGGGTTTCCTTCCAGACCTGCTTCTGAAAGTCCGTCCCCTCCGGGAATACAAAGGGAATATCCGGCTCATAGCCTCCCTTGAGATATTTTTCCAGCTCCGAGCGCGCCCGCTTGAGAATCGGGCATTCCCCATTCATAGTGGGATCTTCATGGCCAGTGATGATGCCATCAAAACCAAGCAGGCCCCGGAAAAAGGCAGTCTGCTTGACCAGGGTGGTCAGCCCTTCCGCCCCCTTTCGCAAAAACTGGATGGACTCGATCTTTTCGCAGTCCGGTGTCGACACCAGGGCCAGATAGCCGTAAGCCCAGGGGATGAAGGCCACCTTCCGCAAAGAGATCTGGGGAACATAATAGGTTTCCTGGTAAGAGGGCCATTCCTCATCGATGAACCGGCCCCCCCTGACGCCCGACTTTTCGGACAGGACAGTTTTTATAACATCGATCCGGTAGAGGACCTGGTCGTCGCCGACGATCTGCCGCAAGAGCTCCTTTATCTCCTCCTCGTCCAGATCAAATTTGGTCCGGAAGCGGCTGATCCGCCAGGTCTCGGAAGCAAAGGGGGCCGTCAGGTTGACACCCCCGATGTCCTCGCCGTCCTTGACGATGAAGTAGAGCTGTTCACCGTGATCCATTTTGCGCTTGGCGTCCTTTCGCCACTGGCCCAGGGATTGATCCGGGTAGTAGTCTGCCACCAGGTCGCGCAGGCGCTTCACGTCCTTCAAACGGAAGGGCTGCAGTTCCAGTCTTTTATTGTCTTTCTCATTAGCTTTCATGACGCTTCCCTCCCGGGCAGCTGCCTCAGGCAATCTCATTCCGCCGGTAGGTCAGGTAGCGGAAGCGGACGCCATCCTCTTCAAGCCACTGGCCGCAGGATTCCAGGAACCAGTCGGGGGATCCATCCAGGTCGGGGAACCAGACATCGGCCTCGTATGCCTCCTCGAATTGCGTCACCATAATGGTGTCGCAGTAGGGCAGCAGCTGTTCATAGACCCTGCCGCCGCCAATGACAATGAAGTCACTGTCGCTGTAGCCCTGGGCCTTCAGTTCCCTCAGCCGCTGGTGCAGTTCCTCCAGGCTGGAGAGATACTCACAGCCCTCCCCGTCCTCATCCTCCTCCCGGGTCCTCAGGACCAGATTGATCCGTCCCGGCAGTGGTTTGCCAGCGGGAAAGGTGTCAAGGGTGTTGCGGCCGTAGATGACCACCTTGCCCAGGGTCAGGGCGCGAAAGCGCCTCAGGTCGGAAGCGACCCTCTGCTGGAGGCAACCCTTGCAACCAATCCCCCAGCCCGCGTCACAGGCGACAATTGCTTTCATAGTCCCCGCTCCCCCTGGCCGCGCTCAGGTCGCGACCGGTATGCCCCGGATCAGGGGGCCGTGCTGATAGTTGTCCAGCTTGAAGCTGTCCACCGTGAAATCGTAAAAATTCTTGACATCAGGATCAAGGGTCAGGCTGGGGGCCGGATAGGCCGGAGCCTCCATCAGTTCCTCGATGATGGGGATATGCCGGTCGTAGATATGGGCATCGGCGATGACGTGAACCAGCTCCCCGGGGATGAAGCCTGACACCCTGGCCAGCATGGTCAGGAGGACGGCGTATTGCAGGACATTCCAGTTGTTGGCGACCAGCATGTCATTGGAACGCTGGTTCAGGATCCCGTTCAGGCGGTCGCCTGTCACATTGAAGGTCATGCTGTAGGCGCAGGGATAGAGGGCCATCTCATCCAAATCTGAAAAATTATACAAACTGGTGATAATCCGGCGGGAAGCCGGGTTGTGCTTGAGCTCGTAGAGCACCCGGTCTACCTGATCGAACTCACCCTCCGGATACCTGTGTTTCTGGGCCAGCTGGTAGCCATAGGCCTTCCCGATGGTCCCATCCGGCAGGCACCATTGGTTCCAGATCCCCGAACAGAGATCGCAGACCCGGTTGGATTTTTTCTGCCAGATCCATAAAATCTCGTCTATGGCGGCCTTGTAATTGATTTTTCGCAGGGTCAGGATGGGGAATTCTTCTTGCAGATCATAGCGGTTGACCAGGCCGAAACTTTTGATTGTATGGGCAGGCCTGCCGTCTTCCCAGCGGGGACGGACCTCCAGATTCTCGTCGGAATAACCCGATTCGATAATCCCCCGGCAATTGGCACGAAACAGCTCATCACACAAACTCATCTTATCCTCCCAAGGGATATACCGTTACGACGTATATTATACCACGCGCCCTTACAGGGAAGCCTGCCAGGCAGTATTTCCCTGCCCCTGAAAATCAGGATAACATAGGATAATTTCCAGCAGGAAGGGCTCCGGCCAATAATTGAAAAATCCCCCGGGCGCAAAAAGGCCCGGAGGATGGATGGTCGGAGTGACAAGACTTGAACTTGCGACCTCTTGGTCCCGAACCAAGCGCTCTACCACCTGAGCCACACCCCGATGCCTTA
>CAZAKT010000059.1:0-2836 GCA_964486135.1 uncultured Mageeibacillus sp. | reverse complement strand
CGACCCCTGCCGAAATACCCCCGCACAGTACCTTTTTTTTCTGTGAGGGAGTCAAGCCCGGCTTGCACCCCGCCCCCACGCCATCACCACCAGCCCGCCAGCCTCTTCGACCCTGCCCCCGCCCCAGCGTCGAGCAGGAACACGAAGGCCAACATCGACCGCAAGGGGAAAGAACCGGGGAGCGCCCCCGGATGGAAGCGCCCCGGCCCCTCGATCTCGTTGCGGTATTGCCCTTAGAAAAAACCAGTCCCGCCGGGCTAAATCTACTGTCGCCGCTGTTCCTTCAAAGAGACGGCCAGTAATCCTGCCATCACCACAACGGAACACCCCTTGCCAAGATACCAAGAGCAATCACGCCCGATACACAACTGCTGAAGTAGTGGGCATAGCTTCCCCTGCGGTGTTCGCTTCTCTTCCATGCTTTTCACCTCCTTCCGTGTCACGTCTAAGCAAGCCTTAGCCGTACTCTCCCTCAAGGGAGGAGCGGGTGTAAACCCGCCCCTCCTGCCGGGAGTTCCCGCCCCGCCGGGGGGAAACCTATTCGGCCTCATCCGCCATATCTTCCTGTGTCAACAACTCAAACTCTCCGTCCTCCAGCACCTGCGGCAAGGAGTCTTTGACGGAATACATGAATGTTTTCACCACCATCAGAGAGTTCGATTCGAGCCAGTAGGCCACAACCGCGCCCAGAGTTCGATAATGCCAGTTCTGGTTTTTAAACCAGCGGTCAATTTCCTCCGTAGATGCCCGCCTACCACCGGCAAGGGCCTTCATAATCTCGTCGAAGATGTTCATGCGCATCACCTACTGCCCCGCCAAAAAGCGCCGGGCTTGCTCGCTTGGAGGCCCAGGAGCACCGCCGCCGAACAGCCCCGGCCCGCGCCCACCAGGGGAAGAATCATCTAGTGCTTTGTCGCCATCTTCGCGGTGGTCTTCATCTTCGCCATCCTCGCCGGGATACCCCTTGCCCCCCTCGACAATCAGCACACTGTCCCCTGTAATCCGCAGCCGCCCGCAGGCCTGCCAGCTCTCAAGCTCTTCGCGGACGGCTTCAGCATCCACCCCCGCACGTTCGGCCAACTCTCGAATGGATACGCCAGCGGGCTTCTTTTGCTCGGCAAGGAAAGCGGAATATTGCGCCCTGACAGACGATTCAAATATCCGCTCTGGCGGCAAACCGCCCTTGGCCACCTCTTCCGCACGCGCTTCAAGTTCCTCAATTAAGCCCGTCTGCGTCTTGGCCCATGTGAGCGCCTCTTCGTAGGTTGCTTCACCGCAAGATGAAGAGTCATCCGCTCTGGTATCCCCCCGATCGGCTTCAAGGTGTTTTGCATATTCGATTTTGACGCCCGCCTCGAACAACGCCTCTGGCTCGATCATGTCGCCGCCTCTTTCTCGCGCCCGCCTTTCGATGCTCTCCAAAAGCCCGCTTTGTGTTTCTGCCCACTTTATCGCATCATCGAGTTCAATGTCTTTTGGATTGATGGAAGGGGTACCGCGAGGAAGAAAGTTTACCTCGCCGTTCGATGATGCGATATGGCCAACAGAGCCAACAGAGCCAACAGAATGATGCGGACTGTTGCTATCACTGGCGTTGATGCTGTTGGCCCCTAAACCAACAGGACCAACAGCGCAAACAGCCCTATTTCGCGGACCGTTGCTATCACTATGTTCTTCCGCTAGGGAAGAAAAACCGCCCTCCAAGCCGTTGATACTGTTGGTGCTGTTGGTGCTGTTGGTCGTGTTGGTGCTGTTGGTCGTGTTGGTCGTGTTGGAAAAAACATCATCATCATCATCATCTTTTTTCTTCTCTAGGGGGGCCAGCATATACTTCGAGTCGGACGTTTTTTTAAGCAGACCTTCGCTCACCATCCGGCCAAGGTTCCAGCGAACAGTATTTGCGTTCAGCGCCGCGTCTGTTGCTATATAGGAAGGTGCTACCGGCTCGGCTGCTCTTGTAATACAGGAGAGGATTTTTTTTCGCGTTATGCCCATCTGCATATCAACAGCGCGCCCTTCGTATTTCCACCCCGGCCCCATCCATCGCAAGCCAATGTCGCTATCTTCCTCAAGATCGCGCCCTGAACGTCTTAGAACGGCCACATCATCGCCCCTCTGCCGATCGATGCTAATCAGACTGTCCACAGTCGCGGACAATCCCATAGAGCCGCTCAGACTCTCCAGCCAGTCCTTGGAGAGAGAGCCGTGTTTTTTCAGATGATGCACTAAGCAGATTCCCACCTTGTGCGTATCTGCCAGCTTTTTTATCTCGGAGACTACCCTAACATCAGCTTCGTAGACGTTTTCCCCTCTTGCACCGCCGCCAGCAGGTTTGGTCTTTCCCCAGGTGTCGACGATCACAAGCCGATACCCGCCCTCCTTGATCTCGGCCTCAAGAAGGGACAGCCCCTCCTTGTCGAGCCGTGGGAAGTCGGTCATGATGTCCAGCCCATCAGGAATGTTCCTTGTATCCTCTACCAGCTTCAGAAGACGTTTCCTCAGACGGACGGGAGTATCTTCAAGCGCGAGCATCAGCACCTTTCCCCGCGACGTGGGCATGTCGAGGAAGGTTTTCCCATTGGCCACCGCAAGCGCCATTTGCAATACAAAAAAGCTTTTCCCCACCTTCGGAGGAGACGCCACCACGGACAGACCCTCCCCCGGTACCAGCTGATCAACCGCCCATGTAGGCGATCTAAGGTCGGCGTGATACAGCTCGACTGCGTTAAACTTCTTCGGCCTGAGCCTCTCAGGCTCCTTCCCCCTAGCGGCCCAAGCCGTGCGGAACACCTCCCGCGCCGCGTCAATCCCCTGCCCGGTATAGGCGTCGTTCCAG
>CAZAKT010000058.1:0-3025 GCA_964486135.1 uncultured Mageeibacillus sp. | reverse complement strand
AGAGCGGTCTTCAGGGATAAACCGCATCGCAGGAGGAGTGGAAAGATGATCAAGAAACACGGGATTAAACTGCTGGCTCTCATGCTGACGGCAGTGATTATGTTTAGCTTCATACCCAAGGTGTTCGCGGACGAGGGAAGGGACTTGCTGTCCCACGACCCGCCGCTCGTTAAGATCTTAGACGGTGAAAATGAGACCTACTTCAAGGTCTTTGAGCCTGATGGTGTAACAGAAATAACCGACCTGTCTGCCGTCCCCAAAGACGCGAAGTTCGACCTGCGTTATTCCTTCAAAAAACTGACTGACGAAGAGGAAATGTTTAACTGGGAAGCAGGCGATTTCGTGGAGTTGGACCTCCCGCCTGATTTGGTCGCAATTGCTGATCTTAACATATTGTCAGGTACAATCCCAGGAACCACTCTTGGAGGGGCTTCTTATCCCTTGGCGGACTGGACCTTGACCGCAGAGGGAAAACTAAAAATTGTCTTGACAGAAGAGGCAATAGAGAATGGGGCAGACAATTTCTTCTTTGAGTATAAAGGTAGCTTTAAAGAAGAAATCGAAGAAGGCGAGACGGAATATACCTTTTCTTTGTTTGACGGTGGAAAAGAATACAAGGTGAAATTCGAAGAGGATGAAGAACCTGAACCCGATCCGCCTAAGGCGACAATAAAGAAAAAAGACGGTGTTTACGATCCCAACACCAATACGGTGACCTGGGAAATTAATATCACATCAGAGGAATTCCCCCTTGAAAATGTAAAAGTTGTCGACAGGCTGGGGGAGAACCAGACCTACGTTGAGGCTTACACTATGAACGGTACGGAAAAGAAGGATGTCACGGGAACAGTGACAGGCGGTTCCTACCAGTTCGTCATAGGCGAATTGACGGACCCTTACACCTTCTATGTTGTAACAGAGCCTACGGATGCGGCTTTTGGCGCAGAAGGGACTATCAATAGGGTCAAGAATGATGTCGACCTTTATCTGGTAGAAGAAGGCGACGTTCCTGTTTCAACAGATGACGCCGAGGCCACCTTCGAGACGGATTGGATACAAAAATCGGGAGGGGAGCCCTACCAGAAAGAAGGCTCGGAAACTTGGTACATCGACTGGACCATCACGCTGAACAATAACAATAGGACCATCCCCGCCGGCGCCACGGTGACGGATACACTGCCCGAGTTTTTGTCGCTGGTAGCAGGTTCTGTCAAGTTTGATGGGGGCGATGTTGTAATGGGCGCCATCCCTCCAGATCATAAATACACCTATGACATCGCGACCAGAGAATTTGTTTTTACCTTTGGCGATAATATCACTGGCACGAAAACACTCACCTTCACCACAGAAGTTCGCGACAGTTATTTCGACCAACAGGACACCACTTCCTTTGTTAACACAGCGACCCTCAATTGGGGCGGGAACAATGGTGGGAGTGCGACCGGTGATGGGGTGGGCGTACCGACCAGCCTGATCTTCAAGTCAGCCATCAGTGATCCGAATTATGATCCTGCCACCCAGCTGATTACCTGGCAGCTGGAGGTCAATGGAAACGGACGGGAAATTAAAGGCGCCACCATTACGGATAGCCTGGGAATTAACCAGGTTCTTCATATAGTAGAAGTCGGTGATGATGATAATAAGACTGACCAAAGCATCAAACGTACGGATTCCGGTTCTGATGTCTACCTGACAAGAGCTACTTCAGGAGAGAATTTACAGGTTGGACATTACTACTATAATACGACGACCAATGAACTGCTCATCAATTTGGGTGACCTTGGAAAGACGGACAAGCCGGTCTTGGTCTTCCAAACGAAGGTAACCAACCCCGATATAACGGCGAGCAATCAAAACACAAAGAAGGTTACGAATATGGCCGTCTTGAAATCGACTGATGTTGACATAAAAGATGCCACGACGGATAAAACCGTAGATACCGAGAGTAAGGTTCTCGCGAAAAAAGGAACACACTACGACTACGAGAAGAGAGAGATCAGCTGGGAGATAACGGTCAACCAGAACAAAATGTTCATGGACAATGCCGTTGTAACTGATATGATTCAGGATGGCCAGGCATATGTGCCCGGCTCCATGGAGATAAATGGATCAGAAGAGCCAGACACGGGTGGCAAGTTGGTCATCGATTCAGTAAAAAATGAACTGATCATTACACTGGGCGAAATAAATGACCAGGTTGTCATAACCTTCAAGACGAAGGTGACTGATCTTGATGTTTTCCTTAATAACAACAAGAATGTGACATTTGAGAATAAGGTGACCTTGAAGTCGGGTATCAAAGACGCCAAAGATGTAACTGTCACGGGAGACCAAGTAGCCAAAAATAAGGCTGTCTCAAAGGGAACAGATGGCTATAATGATGAACTTAGGCTCTTTAGCTGGGTCGTCTACGTCAACTCAAACGGAGCGCCTATGGAAAATGGAAAGCTCACGGATCAACTCCAGGAAGGCTTGGTCCTGGATGAGGAGTCCGTCGCGCTATACCGTTGGTACCAAAATGCAGACGGTACACATAAAGCACTGGAAGAGACTGATAAGTTTGACAGTGACGATTATTCCTATGAATATGACCCTGCAACGAGAATATTTATTGTCAATCTGCCGGAAGTTACAGAGGAATCTCCACATGGTTTCGTCCTGAAATTCGATACGGACGTGACCAAGGGAGGTAGCTATAGGAATACGATTACCTTTGAGGGGGAATTTGAGAGTAAACTGGCGGACGAATCCGATAAGTATAGCATCTCGGAAGATCAGGTCAACACGGGGGGCTCCGGTCGTGCCGGGAAAATCCATATAACCAAACTGGATGAGAACGGAGAGCTGCTTGGAGGCGCTCAGTTCGAACTGTGGAACAAGAGCAAGAAAGTCCTGCTCAAAGAGGGGGCGACGGGGCTGGATGGCAGTCTGACCTTTGACAAACTGAGTCTCGATCGGACCTATTATGTCCGTGAATCAAGGGCCCCCGATGGTTATGGCATTGATGAGGAAGATGACGTCGAGG
>CAZAKT010000057.1:0-3296 GCA_964486135.1 uncultured Mageeibacillus sp. | reverse complement strand
CCGGATCCCCCTCGGAGTCAAGAATCTGAAAGACTGCCCCCTCAAGAGGCAGGCCCGTATCCCCCGCCCGTTTGATGATCCTGATCCGGCCGCTGACCGGCTGGTTGTCAAGTTGGAGGCCGGCGGAAACACTTGCGGTCAACATATCCTTGTAGGTCAGGGTGACTGTATGAGAGCCCCCGTCCAGCTGGTAGCCGGCAGCGGGGATAAGTTCGCGGACCCGATAGCTACCAAGGGCCAGTGATTTGGTCCGGGCCCGGCCATCCGGGCCGGTCGTCACCTGATCGGCTATTTTGCCGTCCGCCGAGACCACTTCAAAGACGGTGCCCTGGATCGGTTCTTTGTTGACTGCGTCCCGCTTGAAAATCTCTATCCTGCCCTTGGCCCTGCTGTTTTGAAAGGTCAGGCTCACGGTCCCTCCCCTGCTGAGCTTGACACTCTTCACTCCCGTATCGAGGAGGTAGGGGGCCGGGACCGAGACCTCCCGGGCATAGACAGTGGAGCCGGCGCTCAAAAGGAAGCTTTCCAGCCCCGTCACCCCATCCTTATTTGTTGTCAACCTGACCGTCTTGCCCGGGGGAAAGGAAGCCGATTGTGACAGGTCAAAAACCGCCCCCTGGATGGCGGCCCCCGTTTCCGCATCCTTCTTGAGAATCCGGACCCTTCCGGTATCGGAGGTATTTTTGATGGGATTGTCCCAGTAGACACTGTTGACCGCGTCCATGGCGACCGTAAAGGACCGGGCCGTGGAATCGCAGAGATAGCCGGCCGGTGCCTTGGTCTCAACCAGGCTGTACTGGCCGGGCGCGTAGCTTTTGGAAGAGCTGTAGTCAGACGATGTCATCTTGATCGTCTTTGTGGTCCCGTCCGGACAGGTCAAACGGAATTCGGCGCCTGTAAGGCCCGCTCCGCTTGACGCGTCCGTCTTCCTGAACCTGAAGCCTCCAAGGTCTCCCTGCTTGATGGCATAGAGGGGCCGGTAGACCCGCTTGATAAAATAGCCCTTGCTGGGATCGTCCGTGTACCAGGGTCGGTTGAACCAGCTTATCCCCCGGTAGCTGGCAAGCGAGGTCGAACTCATGCTGATGAAGTAACTGGTATCGGGATTGCAGTTGGGGATCTGCATGAAGCTGTTTTCCGCGCTGGTCACCTTGCCGATGACCAGGACGGCATGGTTTAGGGCGGAACTGTTCTGGTTGCCCGTCAGGACGATGTCTCCCAGTTGCAGTGCACCCGTGTCCATCCCGGCCGAAAGCGACTGATAGAGCTGGGGCATCTGATCCAACTGAGTCCCCAGGACGGAAACCGTCTGAGTATTAAAGACAAGGCCATTGCTGGCGCTGTAGTTGTGGGCCGTCGAAAGGGTCTGGCCGATCGGGTAATAGCTGCCATTGATCGTGGAGGCTGTGGCCGTATAGATGACATGGGTGACCAGGTCGACGCAACAAAAACCCTGGCCCGAAGTCGCCAGGGCTTGATAGCTGGTCCCGTTCAGCACCCGGTTGTAGCCGTAGCCGACCTGGTTGGCCCGGTTGACGTGGGCGGCGGCGGATCGGAGGAGTCTCTCGCGTGAGACCGCTATATCCGCTGGTTTCAGTGAATCCCTCTGGCTGGCTGTATAGGCCCGCGCCTCCTTGATTCTCCCCCCAGCCGGGTTCAAGACAAGCAGGAGGCAGGCGAGCAGACCGGCCGTCCAGCGGAAGACTCTCTTTACTTGTTTTTGGTCCAGCATGGTATCTCCCCTTTCCGCTTGAAGATACGGATAGGGGAGGCTGGGAAGGCAGGGAAGAACCACCTCCAGCTGGCGGGGGCCGTCAAAATGAAAAGCGGCCGGCTGGCCGCTTTCAATTGACTGGAGGGCCGGGATGTCCGGCTATTGGATCCGGAAAAGACGGAGGGCATTCTCCGTCGTCCGCCGGGCCATCTCCTCAAGGGGGATGCCCACACTTTCTGCCGCCTGTCTCCCGATCAGGGGCAGGTAGGAGGGCTCATTCCGTTTGCCCCGGTAAGGGGCGGGTGAGAGCCAGGGGGCGTCCGTCTCAAGGACCAGGCGATCCAGGGGAACAGCGGCCAGGGCGGCCCGGGCCTGGTGGGATTTGTCAAAGGTGATGGGCCCATCAAAGCCAATCATGAAACCCAGCTCAAGAAAATCCCCCACCCGGTCCGCGCTGTCGGAGTAGCAGTGGATGACCCCGGCGGGGTGCTCTGTAGAAAAAAGGCCCCGGGCATGGGCTTCCTGTAGAATTTCAAGGGCAGCCGCCGTCGCCTCCCTGATATGGATGATGACGGGGAGGTCGAGCTGGTGCGCCAGTTCCAGCTGCTTGAGAAAAACCCGACGCTGGACGTCACGGGGGGACAGGTCCCGGTAAAAATCGAGTCCGGTTTCCCCGACCGCGACAACCGGCCGATCCCGGCCGACGGCCTGCTCATTGGTCTTCCTGATCAGCTGTCGGAGCCTTTCCCCCATCCCCTTGTCCCAGGTCTTGGCGTCATGGGGATGGATTCCAACCGCGGCATAGAGCATGGGATGGTCGGTAGCCAGCCGGCAGCCGGCCCGTGAATCCTTTTCATTGGAGGCAGCAAGCAGGATCCGGCTTACCCCCTGCTCCCGGGCCCTTTGGAGAACCTGGTCGAAATCCCGGGCGAAATCCCGGTCCTGTATATGGGCATGCGTATCAAACCAGACTGTCATGGGAGGAGGCCCTCCAGCGATTCCAGTTCCTTCTTGACATCAATGCGGGGGAAGAGGGCCTTGCCCTTGCGGACGCGGTCATTGCCGGCATAAAGGCCCCGGCGGCCGGCCGTTTCCCAGGCTGTGTGGTCGATACCCCTTTCGGGGTCGACGGGGAGGATGCCCAGCTGTTCCCGGATCAGGGCCGGCGTCCCGGTCATAAAGGGGGCAATCATGACAGCAATCCGTCTCAAATTATCGGCCAGCGTATAGAGTACCGCCGCCAACCGGGGGTGGTCCGCCTCGTTTTTCGCCAGGATCCAGGGCATGGTGACGTCTATGTATTTATTGCAGCGACCGATCTGGGCCCAGATGGCCTCAAGGGAGAGGCTGAACTCCAGGTTTTCCATATGCTCCTCAACCAGTCGGAGCGTTTGATCCGCCTGGTCGTCAAGTTCCCTGTCGACCGGCTCCGTCAGCCGGTCCGCTGGCAGGCCTTCCGGGAAGCTTTGGACTATCATGGCGACCGTCCGGCTCAGGAGATTGCCCAGGTCATTGGCCAGGTCGCTATTGATCCGTTCGATCAGGGCCTGGTTGGAGAAAAGACCGTCCGCCCCGAAGGGGA
>CAZAKT010000056.1:0-3813 GCA_964486135.1 uncultured Mageeibacillus sp. | reverse complement strand
GGACGGGAATTGACGGCCGAAGAAGTCATAGAAACCCTGACTCCCCTGGGATTTGAGGTCAGTTTTGACGGCCAGGATACCCTGACCGTCCTCGTGCCTGTCTGGCGGGCCACCGGTGATGTCGACATCAAGGACGATATCCTGGAGGAGGTCTGCCGCATGATCGGCTACGATCGCTTCAACTTCGTCCCGCCGGCTGTCAGCCTGGAAAAGCCGGTCAGGCAGCTGGACTTTGAAAGCGAGCGCGCCCTCCGTGAATACCTGGCCTTCCGGGCGGGCCTGCAGGAAATCTTTACCTATCCCTGGCCGGCCGACCGTTACCTGGAGGCGGCCGGGGAAGAGACTGACCAGCTGCTTGCCCTGGCCACCCCTCCGGCCCCCGACCGTTCCCGCTTGCGGGCATCCCTGGTGCCTGGCCTCCTGGAAGCCCTGGCAGAAAATTCGCGCTACCATAATTCATTCGGCCTCTTTGAAGTTGCCCAGGTCTTCCGCCGGGGCCAGACCCGGCCCAGCTGTGAAGAGGAGCTTCTGCCAGTCCAAGGCCGAAATTTGGCTGTGGCCCTGGCCGGCGACCTGCCCTTCCTCCTTTTCCGCAAGCTCAAGGGAATCCTGACCGTCCTGCCCCGTTTCGCCCGCCTGGAGGGCTGGACCCTCCAAAAAGGCGAAAACAAGCCTTCCTGGGCTGACCGCAACGCCTGGCTGGACCTGGTCAATGAAAAGGGCGAAACTGTGGGCAGCCTGGGCCTGCTGTCACCCAAGGCGACAACTGCTTCCGGCATCCGGAAGATCTTCGCCGCAGTCGCGGAGATCCAGCTGGATAAGCTGACCCCCCTGGATAGCCGACACAATGCGTTTGAGCAATTGTCACATTTCCCGCTGGTGGAACAGGACCTTTCGATCGTAATCAAGGAGGATGTTTCCTGGGCTGATATCGAAGCGGCCATAAGTTCCCAGGTGAAGCGGTCCGAATTCGTCGAAGAATACCGGGGCAGTCAGGTGCCCGAAGGCCATAAGTCCCTTATGTTCCGGTTTTGGCTGGCCTCGGACGAAAAAACCCTGTCGGCTGAGGAGATCGAACAGAGGCGGGAAAGGCTGCTGAAAAAATTGAAGCGGCTCTTGGACGCGGAGCTTCGATAACCTATAATCGATATAATGGTATCGAATGTAACAGACTGGGGCCGCACCCGGGCAGGAAGCTGGGCGCGACCCCGCTGGTGAAAAGGGAATTTCAGCTGTTATCGGCCTGTTGCGCCTGTTTTCTGGCTTTTTAGGCCGGGGAGGCTGGCGAGTCTGTTCCAGGTCTTGCCCTATATACTTGCAACCCTTGCATGTTCAATTTCTTTTGGCATAATGATATGTGGCAAATTTGGGGTTTAACGCAGAAAGCGAAAACGACGAAGTAGTGCTTACGAGCTCTTTCCAAATCCTGACGAACAATCCATTGGTCGCTGAAAAATTCAGCGGGCGCTTTCATATTGAATTCTATCGCGACAAGAGCGATAAGGATGTACTTCTGAGCGCGCGAAACCTGGTCCACCAAGGACACCGGGTATTGACAGCCCCCCTGTCGGGCAGTGTCAAGCCCGGGGAAACACCCTACCGCTCCATCCTGATGACGGCTGGAGGCAGTAAGGAGCTGGACACTTTTTCGCTGGATATAATGGAACGTGCTTTGGCAATAGTTGACAAATCGAAAATGAGCCCCGGGACCGGCAAGGCGTCCATCCTTCACGATTTCCAGGTTATCGACCTGAGTCTGATTGAAAGCGCCCTCCCCTCCCTTGAGGCTATCGGCCGCGTCTGATCCGGGCCGACAAAGAAACTGAGGTGAAAAAGTGAAATTAGAACTGGGCTACATTGACATCAAGGGAATCCGGTTCGACGACTACAATGCCGTCGAGGACGGGATACTGGTTGTCAATCCTGAAGAGCTCCTCGAGCCTGTCCTGGCCGATCCGCTCATCAAGAAGGCACATTTTGAGATCGCTGCCCCAGGCGAAAGCATCCGCATCACGCCTGTAAAGGATGTCATCGAACCGCGCGTCAAGGTTGAAGGACCGGGGGGCATCTTCCCAGGCCTGATTTCCAAGGTTGACGTGGTCGGCTCGGGCAAGACACATGTACTGCGTGGTATGGCGGTTGTCACGGCCGGTCCCATCGTCGGATTCCAGGAAGGGATCATCGATATGACGGGGCCCGGCGCTGACTATACCCCCTTCTCCCAGCTGCACAACCTGGTCCTGGTCATGGAGCCGGTTGAAGACTTCAAGCAGCATGAATATGAGAAGGCCGCGAGGCTGGCCGGCCTCCGGACCGCGGTGGCCATCGGCGAGCTGGCCCGGGAACTGACCCCGGACGAGACTGTCGTCTATGAATCACCGACGGTGGCTTCGGGCTTTGACGAGTCACTCAAGGGACTCCCCCGCGTCGCCTATGTCATGATGCTCCAAACCCAGGGGCTCCTGCATGACACCTATGTTTACGGCGTCGACGCCAAGCGTACCCTGTCCACCATGATCCGGCCGACCGAACTTATGGACGGCGCCATTGTCTCCGGCAACTGTGTTTCAGCCTGTGACAAGAACACGACCTACCACCACCTGAACAATCCCGTTATCCAGGATCTCTTCACCGCCCATGGGAAGACCTTGAACTTCGTCGGTATGATCATCACCAACGAGAACGTCTTCCTGGCCGACAAGATCCGTTCCTCGGACTGGGCGGCCAAACTGACCGACTTCCTGTCCGTTGACGGCGCCATCGTGTCCCAGGAGGGTTTCGGCAATCCGGATACCGACCTGATCATGAACTGCACCAAGCTTGAGAATCAGGGGATCAAGACCGTCATCATCACGGACGAATACGCCGGTAATGACGGCAAGAGCCAATCCCTGGCCGATGCGGACGATCTGGCGGACGCGGTCGTTACGGCCGGCAACGCCAACGAGATGATCGTCCTGCCGCCCATGGACCGCGTGATCGGAACACTCGATTACATCGATACCATCGCGGGTGGACACGACGGGTCACTGCGACCTGACGGCTCCATTGAGGCTGAGCTGCAGGTCATCATCGGATCGACCAATGAGCTGGGCTTCAACCGCCTCAGCGCCCGTTAAGGAGGATAAGGTGAGTAAATATAAGGTA
The DNA here is from genome assembly GCA_964486135.1 of uncultured Mageeibacillus sp. Taxonomy (GTDB): domain Bacteria; phylum Bacillota; class Clostridia; order Saccharofermentanales; family DTU023; genus UBA4923. Next base: position 666 of record CAZAKT010000056.1, on the reverse strand, counting down.
GTTCATTACATCAACCAGTTCTTCGGCCAGATCGGCGGCGAAGAAATGGCCGACCATCCGGCCGAGAAGCGTCAGGGACCCGTAGGCCCGGGCCTGGCTTTTACACAGGCCTTCGGCGATGAGGCGGAAATCACCGCCACCATCATCTGCGGCGACTCCTGGTTCAACGAGAACCTGGCCCTGGCGAAAAAGACCGTCCTCGACCTGATCAGGGAAGAGGATCCGGATCTTGTAGTCGCCGGCCCCGCCTTCAACGCCGGCCGCTACGGCGTCGCCTGCGGAACCGTGGCTGACGACGTCCAGAGGGAGCTCGGTATTCCTGCCCTGACCGGTATGTATATTGAGAACCCCGGAGCCGAGATGTTCCAGGAAAAGGTCTACGTCATTGAGACTGGCAACAGCGCCGCCGGTATGCGCAAGGCCGTTCCGGCCATGGCCAGGCTGGGCCTGAAGCTGATCAAGGGCGAGCCTGTCGGCGCTTCGGCGGAAGAGGGCTTCCTGCCCAACGGCATCCGCAAGAACTTCTTTGAGAAGAAGCGTGGCAGTGCCCGGGCCGTCGATATGCTCCTGAAGAAGCTGGCCGACAAGCCCTACCGTACCGAATACCCCATGCCCTCCTTTGACCGGGTGGAACCCCAGCCGGCCATCAAGGATATCACCAAGGCC
>CAZAKT010000055.1:0-3954 GCA_964486135.1 uncultured Mageeibacillus sp. | reverse complement strand
GCCCCCTTGCCGACCAGGGGCGAATCCACCCTGGGTCCGTAGCGGACCGTGGTGGAGACGCTCCCGCCTCTTTGGGCCATGCCGTGGATCTCGCTCATCTTTACATCGTAGCCGGCCTCGATCAGGGCCCCTGTCAGGATCTGGCTGACCAGGATGGTTCCCTGTCCGCCGACACCCGCTAGAATTATGGTATTGACTTCTTGGTTTTTCATGGGGCTTCCACCTCTTTTATGGCGTCGAAGGGACAGACTTGCAAACATACCGTACAGCCGACACAGAGGTTGGCGTCGATCATGGATTTGCCATCGACGAAGAAAATGGCCGGACAGCCGACGGAAAGGCAGATTCGGCAGCTGGTGCAGGCTTCACGGTCGACCTGGCAGAGGGCGGGTTGAAGGGGGAGGCGCTTGATCAGGACGCAGGGCCTCCTTACGATCAGGGCGCAGGAACCCTCATAGGCAGCCGCTTCCTCGATTGCCGCCTTCATGGCCTTCAAATCCTGGGGATCGACGGTGATGATCTTCTGGTAGCCGATGGCTTCGAAGATGGCCTCTATGGAGATGGCCCGGGCGATCTCCCCCTTCAGGTTGTAGCCCGTACCTGGGTTGTCCTGCTGGCCGGTCATGGCCGTCGTGCTGTTGTCGAGGACTACCGGGATGACCCGGCCCTGGTTGTAGAGGATCTCGATGGCCCCCGTGATCCCACTGTGAAAGAAGGTGGAATCGCCGACGACGCCGAAGATGGTCCAGTCCTCACCCGTCTTTTCAAAGGCCTTGGCCATACCCATGGCGACCGTGAAACCGGCCCCCATGCAGATGGTGGTGTCCATGGCGGACAGGGGGGGTGACCCGCCCAGAGCATAGCAACCGATATCGCCCGTAACGATGGTCTTCTTTCTACGTGTGAGGGTAGTAAAAAAACCGCGGTGGGGACAGCCAGGGCAGAGGACCGGCGGGCGGGAGACAGCCTGGACCTCCAGGGGTTTGGCAGGGGGGACTTCCCCTGTCAGGGCCTCCCTCAGGATGGTCGGATTCAATTCATACGTGGCCGGGACAACCGCCTTGCCGATGCAGGGGATGCCGGCCGCCTTGATCTGCTCTTCCATGAAGGGATCCAGTTCCTCGACCACATAGAGGGTCTCGACCTGGTCCGCAAAGGCGCGGATCATTTTCAGGGGGAGGGGATGGGTGAAGCCCAGGGTCAAAAAGGAGGTATCCTCCGGGAAGACCTCCCGGGCGATCAGGGAGGCGCCGCCCGCTGTTACGACTCCGGTTTTTCCACCCCTGATTTCCATTTTGTTGAAGGGGCAGGCCTCTGCGTAGTCGGCCAGGGCAACCATCTTTTCCTCCAGCTCCCGGCGGTGGACCACCGCGTTGGCCGGGGTCGCGATGTGCTTTTTGGCATTCCGCTTGTAGGGCAGAGGCTCGACCTTTACCGGCTCACCTTCCTGGACCAGACTCCGGGCGTGGCAGACCCGGGTCGTCATCCGGAAGAGGACGGGGAGATCAAATTTTTCCGAGACCTCAAAGGCCTCCTTGACCATGTCAAGGGAGTCCTGGCTGTCGGCGGGTTCGAACATGGGGAGCTTGGCCGCCCGGGCGTAGTGGCGGTTATCCTGTTCATTCTGTGAGGAATGCATACCAGGATCGTCAGCGGAAATGATGACGAAGCCCCGACCCACCCCATTGTAGGCGGCTGTAAAGACAGGGTCGGCAGCCACATTGAGTCCCACATGTTTCATAGCGGCGACCGCCCTCACGCCGGCGATTGAAGCCCCATAGGCGACCTCGACCGCCACCTTTTCGTTGGGGGCCCACTCGTGGTAGATGTCCTGGTACTGGCCCAGGCTTTCGAATATCTCTGTGCTGGGAGTGCCGGGGTAGGCGCTTCCGACGCTCACGCCCGCTTCATACAGGCCGCGCGCGACTGCCTCGTTCCCCGATAGAAATCTCTTCATATGGACAGCCTCTCGTTTTTGCTTCGGCAGCCCTTCCAAGGAGCCGCCGCCATCATTGTAACAACAGCTGTGAAGAAATGAAAATTGGGGGGAGAGATTCGTTCAGTTTGTCAGGGGACCGCTAATCGCGGTCGGCCGTGACCTGGAGGTTGGGCTGATCGTCCGAAACCACACTGAGATATTCCTGGTCCAGGGTGATCCAGAGGACCAGTTCTTTATCGTATTGGGCCATCTTTTCCCGGAAGCTGGCAAAGAAGTCCGTTTCCTTGACCGGGGGCTTGTCCGGCACGCTGACATCGAAGGAGGCGACCCGCACACCCTTGTCGGAAAGAAAGAGGTGGAGGCTGTGGACGGTGGCACCCGGGACGATCTCCTGGGCGATCGACTCAATCCGGCTGTGGAGGAAGTTGTGCTCGGCATCGCCCTGGTAATGGGGGTCGGCGTGGAGGAGGAGGTGGATATCGTATTCACGCAGAAGCTTTCGCTCAACACAGTCCACGATCAGGTGGGCTTCAAGGAAGCTCTCCCGGCTGTCCAGCTCGACATGGGCTGTGGCAAAGATGCTCCCCGGACCATAGTCGTGGACGATGAGATCGTGGACCCCGAAGATCCGGTCATCTGATTCCAGGATCTTGCCGCTGATCAATTCCGTCAATTCGGACGAAGGCTTGCCGCCGATGAGCAGGGTGGCCGTCTTTTTCATAATATCGATGGCCGACCAGGCGATAAGCAGGGAGACGATAAGACCCGCGGGCCCGTCAACGTTGATTCCATAGATAGTGTAGAGGAGGGTGGCGATCAGGACCCCGCCGGTCGCGAAGACATCGGCCAGACTATCACGTGAGGCGGCTATGAAGACGGTGGAGACCAGCTGGCGCCCCTTTATCCTGTAATAGACATACTGGATGAGCTTGACAAGGAGGGAGCCCAGGAGGACTGCCAGGGTCAGAAGTCCGGTCTCCAGAACTTCCGGATGGAGGATCCGCTGCAGGGACCGGTAACCGATCTGGACGGCCACCGTCAGCATGCCAAGCGCGATGACGGACGAGGCTATATACTCGAACCGGGCGTAGCCGAAGGGGTGCTTCCTGTCGGCTGGTTTGCCGGCAAGCCAGAGGGAGGCGATGGAGACGACGGAACTGAAGGAATCGGTCAGGTTGTTCCAGCCATCCGCCAGGATGGCAATACTGCCGGAGATAACACCCACTACCAACTTGGCCGCCGCCAGGAGGACATTCATAAGCAGGCCGGTAATCGCAGCCTGAAGACTTTTTCTCCTCCGCTCTTCAGCCGTCAAGCTGGCCGTGTCAATCCCGCAACCTAACCCGTCGGAATGAAGCTCGTCCACTTTTTCGACCGCTTGACTCACGAAATCCGGATGACAGTATGGTCCAGCGGCTTGCGGTCATAGTGCAAACGCGAAGGTTTGGCTTTTTCCGTCGGGTAGCCAATGGGGAAGAGAACGACCGGTATATGGTGGTCGGGCAGGTCCAAAACCTGCCGCATCTTTTCCCGGTTGAAGTCGCCAATCCAGCAGGTCCCCAGCCCGGCCTCGGTTACAGCGAAGTCGATATGGCAGGCCGCGATAGCCGCATCCAGGATACCGCTCTTGGTCCCATCGAATTGATTGCTGGCACAGACATCCTCGTCATAGCAGACGACAAAGAACAAGCGGGCACCAAAATTATAGGGGGTGGTTCCAGCGATCAAGTCAGCGGCTTCTTCCCCTTTTAATACATAAATACGCTGCGATTGGGCATTCTTCCCCGTGGGAGCCAGCCGCTGGATCTCCAGGAGCTCCCTGATGGTAGCCTCATCGACCTCCCGGTCGCTGATCCTCCGACAGGAATAACGATTGGTTGCCAATTGTTTAAAATCCATAGCAGGCACCTCCTTGACAGTAACCTATGATAACAAAGCTATCTTGACACATCTTCCTTCCTTGTGCTAGTTTAATGCAGGTCCCGGGGACGTAGCTCACTTGGGAGAGCGCTTGA
>CAZAKT010000054.1:0-3967 GCA_964486135.1 uncultured Mageeibacillus sp. | reverse complement strand
CGGAAGAAGCTCCGGAAGAGACACCGGAAGAAATGCCGGTAACTGAACCTGTCGAGGAGATCGAAGCTCCTGCCGAAGAGGCGTCACCGGAGGAAGACCAGGTCTCGCCGGAGATGCCGGAAAGGACTGATTAATGAATAAAGCGATCCTAATGGGGAGACTGGCGCGCGATCCGGAAATCCGGACGACGCAGAGCGGGATCTCCGTTTGCAACTTCACGGTCGCCTGTGACAGGCGGACGCGTGCGGCGGACGGAAGTTACCAGAATCAGGCCGATTTCATCCCTTGCGTTGCCTGGCGGCAGCAAGCGGAATTTGTAAATCGCTATTTTTCCAAGGGCGACCGGATCCTGGTTGTCGGTTCCATCCAGCCCAGGAGCTGGGAGGACCAGGCAGGACAGCGGCGCTACACGACCGAAGTCATTATCGATGAAGTAGAGTTTTGTGAGTCACGGCGGAGTGACAGGCAGGGCGACACGGATGACAGGCACAAGGATCTGCCCTCCTCGGCGGTCGTCGACAGCGGTGGGGACGATTTCCTGGCCGCGCCTGACGATGACGATACGTCGCTCCCCTTTAATTTTTAAATGGATTGATATGGTGTAAGGAGTTACAAGCATGGCAGATAATAGAAAACGCGGAGGCTATCAGGGCCAGAAAAGATATGGGCGCAAGAAGTATTGTGTTTTTTGCGCCGATCATGTCGATGTGATCGACTACAAGGATGTGAATACCCTGCAACGTTATATGGCTGAGAATTTCAAGATTCTTCCCCGGCGGATGACCGGGACCTGCGCGCGTCATCAGCGCGCCTTGACGACCGCCATCAGACGTTCAAGGCAGGTAGCCCTGCTACCCTATAAACCGGAATAGGACGGCCGGTCCAGGCTGGGTTTGGGAAGCCTCCCCCCTTGGAAAGAGTCCAGGGGCGGGAGGCTTTTTGCCCTCTTCCTATAGCGCCTTCTTCTTGAATTCTTTGCCAGATCGGCAAAGGGGGCGGAATAATAGAATCACTTCAATTTATTTTCCCGGGAATGTTATACTCTAAGGTGGAATATTTGATAAGCAATTGTACCCGCGCGTGCCAATTTTTCCCTGGCGGGGTAGAGTTGCAAGAATGAAGGGAATACTTAGATTAGGAGAGATCTATTATGAGTAGAAAAAGGATCATCAACTGTGCGATCACGGGCTCCATCCATGTGCCGTCTATGTCGCCCTACCTGCCCATCACACCGGATGAGATAGCGCAAAATGCCATCGACGCGGCCAATGCGGGAGCGGCGACCGTACACATACATGCCAGAGATCCCGAAAATGGACAGCCCTCGTCCGATCTTAATCTCTACGAAGAGATCATCAACAAGATCAGGGCGAAGAACAAGGACGTCATCATTTGTGTGACTACGGGCGGTGGCTTCTACATGACCGTAGAGGAGAGAGCGGCGGCCATCCCGAGAACAAAGCCCGAACTGGCTTCCATGAACGCGGGTTCGATCAACTGGGGGCTCTTCCCGGCGGCAGACAGGATTAAGGAGTTCAAGTACGATTGGGAGAAACCTAACCTGGAGAACACCATTGACGTCATCTTCAAGAACACCTTTGGTGATATGAAGAAACTCCTCAAGCTCATGGAAGAGAACAACACCAAGCCGGAGCTCGAGTGCTACGACGTCGGCCATATCTATAACCTCAAGTTCATGCAGGATGCCGGCTGGTTCACGGGCAAGCCCTATCTTCAGTTTGTCCTTGGCATCAACGGCGCCCTGGCAGCGACCCCGCACGATCTCCTCTATATGAAACAGACGGCGGACAGGCTGTTTGGTGAGGACGGCTACAACTGGTCGGCCTTCGGCGCGGGCAGGACGGAATTCCCCATCTGTACCCAGAACCTCTTCATGGGCGGACATGTCCGTGTCGGCCTGGAAGATAACCTCTATCTGTCCAGGGGACGCCTGGCCAAGAATAATGCGGAGCTTGTCGAAAAGATGGCCCGGATTATGACGGAATTTGACTATGAGATCGCGACACCGGATGAAGCCAGGGAGATTCTGGGGATCAAAAAATAGTCGATGGTAATTAGTCTTATATAAGTAGTAAGAAATAGAAAGCGGAGGAAACAGATGTCAGTATCAATCATCGGAACATCACATTCAAAAGTAGGAAGACTAAAGGAAGAAACCATTTACTCCCTGCTGGTTGACGCGGGAAAAGAGGCCTTGAAAGATTCCAAGGTCGCGGCAAAGGATATAGACGCCATTTACGTGGGCAACTATGCCGGCGCCTGCTTCAACAAGCAGTCACATTTGGCTCCCTATGCGCTGGAGATCGACCCTGATCTCAGGTTCAAGCCTTGTACAAGGGTTGAGAACGCCTGCGCAAGCAGCTCCAACGCGGTCAAGGAAGCCGTCAACGCCATCAAGGCAGGCGAAGTGGATACCGCCTTGGTCATTGGCGTTGAGAAGATGACCGACCTGAAAACGGCGGGGGTCACCGAAGTTTTGGCCTTGGCCTCCTATTATCCGGATGAGGCCGCCAAAGGCTACTCCTTCCCCGGCCTCTACGCCGAGTACGCCAAGGGCTATATGAAGCATTACGGCTATTCGGAAGAGGAACTGAGCGATATGCTGGCGCACATCACGGTGAAAGCCCATAAAAACGCCATGAGCAACCCGCTCGCGCAGATGCATGTTGAGTACGACCACAGCTTTGCCAAGACCGTATCCGACAAGAACCCCATGATTGCGGAACCCCTCAAGCTGTCCGACTGCTCCCTGGTATCTGACGGGGCGGCGGCGCTTGTCCTCATGAGGACGGACCTGGCCCTTGAAAAAGCGGACAAGGTTGTCGAAATCACCAGCCTGGCCCACGTATCGGACTATCTGTCCATCGTCGCGGGCAAGCGGGCGGACTATGAGCTGACAGGGGCCAAGCTTGCGATCGAGACTGCCTTGAAGAAGGCGGGCCTGACCATTGATGACATCGATGTCGCGGAAGTCCATGACTGCTTTACGATCACGGAACTCCTGATTTACGAGGCTTTGGGCCTTGCCGAACCAGGCAAGGGAATTGAGGCCCTCTTGAATGGGACCGTCATGGTGGGCGGCAAACTGCCGGTCAACCCCTCAGGTGGTCTGAAGGCCAAGGGGCACCCGGTTGGAACGACCGGCGCGTCCATGTTTGTCCTGATCACCAGGCAATTGCTGGGCCAGGCCATTGGACTCCAGGTTGAAGGCGCCAAACGAGGCATTCTCCTCAACATCGGCGGCAGCGGCGGCACTAATATCTCAGCCGTTCTCACCCGGATTAAATAAGCCTGGTTCCTTTTGGAATCTGCGGCTGTTTCCCGACTTCGCAAGAGGCCGGGAAACAGCTTTTTTTATCTCTCTATCACTCGATGTGTTTTTGTCTGTGAAGGTGGACAGTCGCTGGGATCGGATAGTCGCTCGGGACAGATTAAGCGTGGAGCATGAGAGGTATAAGTTATTAATTTATTCATATTTAGTTTATACTTTGTCGCAAATAAATTAGTAGTACTAAGCTAGCTCAGTCTGCCAAAAATCCCTGACCATACTGCTTTACTCCCATAAGGCTTTGTGTAGAAAACCAGTAGTCCTGACATATTTCATACCGGTCTTGGACATGTTGTAATTTGTCTGTTTACTGTGATATGATTGTGACTAATTAATGCAGCAATGCAAAATACTTATGAGGAGAGAATTGGGAGGTTATTACTGTATGATTAAAAAAATTACAGGAGGAACCGTAAAGTTTGTCAACCGATTTTTGCCGGACGCCTTGTTGTTCGCGTTTTTGTTGACAATCATTACATTCATCTTGGGCCTTGTCCTGACCGGGCAGGGACCTATTGACATGATCGCGCACTGGGGCAACGGCTTTTGGAGCCTATTGGCCTTTGCCATGCAGATGGCCCTTATTGTTGTAACGGGCTATGTGCTGGCGGATACCAA
>CAZAKT010000053.1:0-4018 GCA_964486135.1 uncultured Mageeibacillus sp. | reverse complement strand
CTGCCTACACCCTTGTTGACATAGAGTTCAAGACCCTTATGAATTTCGCTGTAACCCTTCTTCAACTCGTTAAGGCCACCGACAAGTTCACCCAGCATAGCCTGGATCTCAGCTTCCGACGCATCGGTCAGGTCCTTGAGTTGATTGACCAGGGCCTCCAAAACTGCCAAGAGGCCGGGGCCTTCCGGATTATCCATACCTGCTGTATAGGAGGCATGAAGCTGAGCGAGACCCAGATTCAAACCCTGGGCCCCTCTTGCCAGAGCAGGCAGGCCGTCCTCCACGTCCAAGAGTGAATCAAGGAGGCCCTGATAGCCTTGAGTCAGTCCTGAATAGCCGGCCAGTAAGCCGGTAAGGGTCTCTATTTGATCTGTGGCAATGCCCAAATCTGTAAGATAACTGGACCAACCGTTGGGAGCATTGGCAAGTAGTACTTCCGCACTGTCATCAAGATCCGGTTTAGTAGACTCGATTATCCCCACCCAAGTAATTAATCCATACTCCAAACCGGCCGCCCCCGACTGTAATTCCGCTATCCCATCTCCTAATTCTTGCGCTCCACCCAGGAGTTTGTTCAACTGCTCTTCCGGGAAATCCAGGCCGCCACCGTCCCCTCCCTGGGTCAGGCCGTCAAGGATTTTTTCAAGGCCGGCCAGGACGCCCGCTGAACCAGCGATCAGATCCTGTCCCTGGGCCTGCAGTTCCTGAGCTCCTCCCTGGAGTTTCTTGATCCCGTCATCCAGTTGGCCGTAGCCCTGGGACAGGTCCTTGATCCCTCCGGCATACTGGGAGACCCCTGCGGCGTACTGGCCCAGACCATCCTCCAGTTGGCTGCTGCCGGCCTTGAGGTCGGCGCCTCCCTGGGCCAGCTGCTGGCTGCCCGTGATCAGGGCCTGGTAGCCCTTGAGCAATTCCTTGTAGCCCCTATTAAGGCTTTGGGTTCCCTTGTTAAGTTCGCTGATCCCATCCGTCAGTTCATCGAGAGGGTCAAGCTCCGATTCCAGATCGTCCAGGTCCAGATCGAAGGAGAGGGGAACGCCGGCGATGACAATCTGTCCCATAGCGAAATCCTCGACATCCAGAAGGACCTCGATGACCGTCTCGCTGCCGGGGAGGACAATATAGGTGAGTTCGTGATCGGAGCCTGCGTAGGAGACCACAGCCCCTTCGCTGGCTCCCAGGAGGACGGCCCGGTCAGGATCGATGGGGATGCTGATCTGGAGGGCGTACTGGTCCATGAAGGAGGGATCGATGAAACCGTTCTGGGAGATGGCAAGTTCCAGCTCCAGTCTGCCACTGGCCCCGGATAGGGATTCGGGGGTCTTTTCTTCCCCCTCCAGTCGGTACTTGATCTCAAAGTGCCAGGGCAGGTCCTTGGATTTGAGATTACCTTGGTAGTAATAGTGTCCCTCGGCGCCTTCGATCGTTATCTTGTTACCTTCCAAGCGGGGCGGCGTTTCGCCTGTCAGCTGGGTCACACTCTCATAATCGCCATAATCGATCAATTGGGTTTTCTTGGAGGTCTGGAAATGGTTGACAATGTAGATTTGTTCCACATCGCCTGTAGCGGCCAGTTTCGCGTAGACGACCTCCCTCTTGCCCGAACTGTTGCCGGGCAGGAGGACGAGTCCCTTTGACTTGTCTGCCTGAACCACCCCTGGCATAAGGCCAAGGAAGACGGCGACCAGGACCAGGGCGGCCAAGGTCTTGGCCCCACTCCTCCAGGAGTCGATTGGACTTTTTCTTAAACGTTTCTTGAACATGGTTTACCTCGAATAAAGTATCTGTTTTGCTCAGGCAGCCTCTTCCGCGCCGAGCTTATCCTCCCGCTTGGAGCGGTAGCTATGGCGGTCAGGCTTGAAGGCGAGCTTCCAGCTTGTTTTCTCAATAAAGCGGTCAAAGAGCCGCAGCAGGTTGGGAAGCAGGAAAAGCACCATAACCAGTGAAATGAGAGCCCCCCTGCCCAGTACCAGGCCGAGTTCCGATACGACGGAGATACTCGAGATGATGTAAAGGGTAAAGCCTGCGGCCGCCAGGATGAGCGCAGGCGGGATGATCGAACCGGCCACCGATTGGATAGTTCTTTTGGTGGCTTCTTTTCTGTCAAGCAGCTGGCGGTGATCGATGTAGTGCTGGGCCATGAGAATACCGTAATCCACCGTAGCCCCAAGTTGTACCGTACTGACGATCAGATAGCCAATGAAGTTAAGGGGGGTCCCGGTAATGTAGGGAATGGCCAGGTTGATCCAAATCGACAGCTCGATGGTCAGGACCAGGAGGACCGGCAGGGCCAAGGAGCGGAAGGCGATCATAATAACAAGGGCAATGGCAAGAATGGCCAATCCATTGACAATGATCATATCCTGATTGACAGTCTCCTTCATGTCGGCGAGGACAAAATTGGCGCCCGCCAGATGTGTGTCCCCTTCCGGGAAGGCCTGGTCCACCATTTCACGGATTGTTTCTGCCAGTTCGTAGGTTTCTGGACTCTCGGCAGGAGATTCGGCGACCAGGATAAGCCGGCTGTACTTGTCCGAGATCAGCTGGGAGACAACCCGGTCAGGCAGGATATCGGGAGGGATCCCGGTCCCCACCTGGGATACATAGCCGACCACCGACTTCATTTCGGGCAGGTCCAGCAAGTCTTTGGCCAGTTTCTCCTCAATGGCCCACTGCCCCTTGGGGACAAGCAGGACCATCTGGACATTTTCCCCAAACTGTTGGTTCAGCAACTCGACATCCCGCGCTTCGCGTGATCCCCTCGGATAACTCTGCGATCCATAAAGGAAGTCATTGGAGCGTTGGCCGATATAGGCCGGGACAACAACGAGAGCCGCAATGATAAGGACGGGTATACCGATCTTGACAACCAGGCGGCTGAAGCCCTTGAAGCTTGGCAGGAGTGACCTGTGTGTGGTCTTGTCGATGATTTTATAGGTATAGACCGTAAGCACCGGCAGGAGGAAAAAGACACTGAAGAGACTGAAGACGATGCCCTTGGCCAGCACGAGTCCCAGGTCGGGGCCGATCTGAAAGCGCATGAAGATCAGGGTCAAAAATCCGAAAAGAGTCGTCAGGGCGGAAGATGAAATAGGCGAAAAACTCTTGACCATGGCCAGCTTCATGGCCTCTTCTATGGAATAGCCTTCCTCCCTGTAATCGCTGAATCGGTGGAGCATAAAGATGGCGTAGTCCATGGAGACCGCAAGCTGGAGGACGGCTCCCACGGCCTGGGTGATAAAGGAAACATCCTGGAAGATGGCGTTTGTACCTGTATTGAGAACAACCCCGATGAAGATGACAACCATGAAGAGGATGGGTTCAAACCAGGATTTTGTAGCGATAATCAGGATGATAAGGGCAACTGGTACGGCGATGATGATGATCCGGGTGACCTCGACCGTCACGCCCCGCTGCATATTGGCAACTTCAACCACCTGGCCTCTCACCGCCCCCTCAGGGCCGGCAAGCTCCTGTAATTCCTCAACAATATCAGTGGCTTTGAAGCTTTCATCGATGGTGGCATGGAAGAGGGCCATGCCATCCTTGTAAAAACCTTCAACAATTTTTTGATCGAGCAGGTCCAGGGGGGTTGCCAGGTCAACCTGATCGTCCAGCCAGAGCACCTCCTGGACATAGGGGAGCTCTTCAAGTGTCTCTTTCATAAGCAGAGCCTGGGGAAGCGACAGGTCGGGTACCCCGATTTCGACGTTGGGGATATCCTGCTCAAATTCATCCATCATGGTGTTGACAGCCTGGGTTGAGGGTGACTCCTTGGGGACATAGGAAAAGATATCAAAATTCGTCTTGACCTTGGTTGCCAGAAAAGCACTTGCTACTATAAGTACGATGAAAAGCGCGAGAATCGCGCCTTTGAATCGAATCGTGAGTTCTGCCAGTTTGTTCATACTCTCTCCTGAGCAGGGTGTATGCCGCCCGGCAAGGCGGCAAGTTCAGATATAAGAGTATAAAAGCAGGCTTAAAATGAATGCAAGTAACGCATTTTCAACAATTGTCA
>CAZAKT010000052.1:0-4316 GCA_964486135.1 uncultured Mageeibacillus sp. | reverse complement strand
AGCATCGGCTTCGGAGGACATTTCCTGAGTCTGAATGGAGAGGTCAATACACCAGAGCAAGTCACCGTCAATGGTCAACCGGCAACTGTGGAAGTCATACGCAGGTAATCTTCCATTTATAAGATAAAACAAAAAAATAAGCATACGACCCGTATTAACAAGGAGAAAATAACATGAAGAAGACACTGGCCATCGTAGCCCTAATCCTCGCGATCTCGGTCTCCCTGATCGCTGGCACCGCATCCTATTACACGACAACCCTGGAGGAACTGACCGCAGGGGAAGTCACTGCCAAGGAGTTCATCCTCGTCGAGGAGGGTTCCCTGTCGGGCAGCATTCCTTTGGAAAAGATTGCTCCCGGTGAAGAAGTTACATTCGATTTCGCCGTCAAAAACAATGAGGGCGAACTGACTACTGAGACCGATATGGAGGTCTCCTTCACGGTTGAGCTTGTCAAGAACGGCCAACTGGAAGAAATAAAACCCCTGAAGATCAGTTCGGTTGTTTGTGATCGGCATCTATTACCTGAACTGGTGGCAAAAGATGGCGTCTACACCGACGATGTAACTTTCAAGGCAAATGTTTCTGAAAAAAAGACCTATAAGGTCACGGTCGAATGGCCCTGGGAGACTGATGGCGTCAAAGATATCGAGTTCGCGGGCGCCGACTATGGCGCGGCTGTCCAAGTGACTGTAACGGGTACGCAAGTTCAGAAATAACTAGAGAGCCAGTCAGCCTGGATTAAAAAACGAGGGCCGTCTGTTCTACAGGCGGCTCTTTTTGTATGATAGGAGCATATGGGCCCGCCTGGGGAAGGGGGGTCTCCAAGGAAACTATGCCGGAAGCAAGACTGACAAGCCAGGAAGAAATCGATGCCATGCGGCTGGCTATTGCCCGGGCCAAGGATCGACGTCTGGGTGGCCGCACATCCGGCAGTAAAAAGCTTTTTAAGCTGATGGGCTTGACTTTTTTTCTCCTGATCATTGCCTTTCTCGTGATAAGCCTGGCCACTATTCTTGTGGCGAAAAAAAGGGGTGAGACCCCTTCCCTGGCTGGCTTCTATCTCTTCCAGGTCAGCTCGGGCAGTATGGAACCCACCCTGCCGACCGGTAGTCTGATATTGGCCAGAAAACCGCGGGACCCAAATCAGCTGGTCCCGGGCGATATCGTGACCTTCCGTTCATCCGGGAGCCTGGTCACCCACAGGATTATCGAGGTCCTGGAGGACGATGAGGGGGTAAGCTACCGGACCAAGGGTGATAATCCCATCAACGATCCCGATTTGGAGCGGCTCTTTCCCGAAAATGTAATCGCTGTTTTCCTGGCCAGGCTCTCCTTCAGCAGGGGACAATGACTATGAAGGGTGGGAAGCGGAAAAGAACCCGGCAACTGCTCGAGGTCTTCGACTCCCTCCTCCTTATGGAGGACCTAACTTCGCTTGAACACTATTCCCTGGGCGACGGGATCTTCCGCCCCATCCTCAACGGGATATCCCTGGAAATCCTCAAGGATGAGAGCTGGGTTATCTACGGGGAGTCCCCTTATGAATTGAAGCTTCTTTTGGAAATCGCGGGCGATATGAGGACCTTGGGGGAGGGGAGGCGGATCCTCTTCCAGGAAGAGACCTCCAAAAGCAGATCCATAAGGGAGGGTCTTTTCTACATTGACGGCGCTGGCATGCTGCCCTCCCAGATGAATGTGCTCGAAGCGGTCATGTTTGCCACGGGCAGACAGGGGGAGGATCCCGTCCCAAGACAGGACCGGATCTTTGAATCCCTGATCAGTCTCGGCCTGGGCCAACTCTCCCTCACACCGGTCAAGCAGTTGACAGATGAAGAGAAGGCTGTGGTCAGCTTGCTCATTGCCAGCTACTCAGACAGCAGCCTGATCGTATTCAACCTGCCCGAATACAAATTCAATAACTTGTTGATCGAAGTCATGGCCGGCATCTTTGAGCAGGGCCGCCTGGATGACAAGGCCTTTGTCTGGGCCAGCGCTGACAGCCTGGACCTGGAAAGTACCTGCAGCCACACGGCCTATTTGCGGGAGGGGGAGATCCTCTATAGCGGAAGTATGGCCGATCTCCTGGCCCGCTACGATAAGACCCTCCTGGTCATTGAGGATGAAGAGGCCCAGGACCTGGTCGGACCCTTGACCCAGCTCCTCCCCCACCACAGGGTCAACCTGGAGGATGACAAGCTTCTGATCAGCGATTGGGGAGACAAGAAGACGGACCCACTAGCCTTGCAGGAGCTGATCTTCCGGGCAGGCCTTGGCCCCCGACAGATCACCCTCAACCAAAAGACGGCGCGAAGGGCCTTCCGGACCCTTGCGGGTGGCTTATGATCTACCGTTCCGGTATCTTCGGCCTGGCCCAGCGGGAGGCCTACAGGAGTGGCAGGACAGCGGTCAGGCGTAAAACGGCCTTCGGCCTCTTCATGGGCCTGCTCGCCTTCGCCTTCTTCTTCATGGCCCAGACCATGACTGAGAGCATCTTCGCTGAAACACTGCCCCAGCTCATGCAGGCGAGCTTCTTTTCAACCATCACAATCTATGTCCACCTGGCCAGCTTCCTCTATACCCTGTATCTCCTTGTCTACTATGAAGGCCTGACCTTCGCGGAAATCAGGGACAACCGCTGGTATCTCCTGCTCAAGATGGGCTACAGCCGTGCTTCCCTGATCACAGCCAGGCTGTCCGCCCTCCTGCTTTCGGCTGTCACCATCTACTCCCTTGGCTTCGCCTTCACCCTGTTTCTGACCTTCTTTCTCAAGTACAGCCTGGTGACCGCCTACCTGCCCTCACTTTACCTGGCCGGCTTGATCGATCTCCTGGTCCTGGCGTCCCTGGCCCTCTTCTTCTCCTCGATCGTAAAAACGGCCAGCACTGGCCGCGCCCTGCTTTTATTGTCCCTGCCTGCCCTCCATCTGCTCAAGAGCCAAACGGGATTCTCGGCCATCCTGTCCAACAGGCTGGCCATGCAGGACTTCTATCGTGTGTTCAGCCCACAGCAATCACTCTATCCCCTGGCCACCGTGGCCCTGACGGGGGTCTGCCTCCTGATCGCCTCCGCAACCGCCTGGCTGATATCAAGACGCTACAGGCCCTCCGGTGTCGGATTTACAGCCGACTACACTGTGGTCAGGGTCAACAGGAGGACAGGTCGTAAAAAATTGATCCGGGGAGGCGTAAAAAAAATCCAGGGGAAAAAACTTCTGGATACCACACTTTCTCTTTTGCTCGTCTTCTTCATCCTGGCTGCCCTCCTCTTCAATATCGCGGTCCTGGTCATCAACGCTACAGCCAAGGGCCGGCACGTCTCCTTCAGGGGGGTAATCCCCTATGTCTTCAAAAGCTCCACTATGGAGCCTGACATCAAGTTGAATGATCTGGCCTTTTTCAGAAGCTATGACGGCCAGGAGGACGCCCAGGTCGGTCAGATCATCCTCTTTGACCAGGACAAGGTCATGTACGTGGAGAGGGTTATCGGCGAGGAAGGCCAGGTCTATATCGTCGATATCGACAATTACCCCTCCACCCCCGAGCACGCCTCCATGGTCAAGATGGTCGAACCGGAACAGATCGTAGGCATCTACAGCGGCAGAAGCCGCTGGCTTGGCGCCCTCATCCTCTTTGCCAACACTATCTTCGGAAGGATCCTCTTCCTCCTGATCCCCGCCCTCCTCCTCTTCTTCCAACGCAGCTTGGCCGGATGGAAGCCGGGGGTAAAAAGGACAGCGTCAAGCCAGGAGAACCGTCATCCGGCTTGAGGGGTTGATAAGCAAAAGCCCCGCCACATTGCTGTCGCAGGGCTTCCTTGTAGGTAATAGGGGAATAGCGCAGGATTTTAGTAGGTCAATATAGGCTATTAAAATATCTTTTTGTATATCATTTTCATTATCTATCGAGAATTTTAACGAACTTATCAGATATTGACCATAATTTAGTGTATAATGAGTTACTGCTTAGTGATGCTTCACCTCGTTCACAAGAGGAAAGGCAGGTGCTTATGGATCAGGACCCCACCAGCCGAAAAGCTTCCAGACGCTCGCCCATCTTGCGGGTGACCTTTCTGTTTCTGGTCACATTTATTTTTGTTGCCCTGGCATACGCCTGCTCAAGGCCTCCCGTAGAAAGAGAAGGGCGGTGGAAGCCTGAGAAAGCCACCCTGTATACCGCCGAAACCGCTCCCGTGGAAGTCTATGTGCCCCTGGACAAAGCCGGCAATGTGATAGCCGGCGACGATCCTTATGCCTATTATGCGACGGCCCAATTGGTGTATGTGCTGCGCTTTTATGATGTGGGCACTATGATGG
>CAZAKT010000051.1:4645-4755 GCA_964486135.1 uncultured Mageeibacillus sp. | reverse complement strand
TGGGTGGACAAGGACCAGGCCGTCTATCTGACCGGGGGCAAACGCTACGATATCACTTGGGAAAAGACCTCCCATACCGGGCCCATGGTCTTTTACCTGGACGATCAGGA
>CAZAKT010000051.1:0-4552 GCA_964486135.1 uncultured Mageeibacillus sp. | reverse complement strand
GTTGCTCTGCCAACTGAGCTAATGGTGCGAACACCGGTCATTATAAGAGGACTTTTTTCATTTGTCAAAGTCCGAATTTCTCTTTTGCCTTTGCAAAGCAGGCGAGGGCGAAATCGAGTTCCTCCTGGCTGTGGGCGGCCGACACCTGCGTCCGTATCCGCGCCTTGCCCTCCGGTACCACAGGGAACTTGAAGGCGATGACGTAAAGTCCCAGTTCCAGTAGATAATTGGCCACATCGATCGCCTTGACGGCATCATAGACCATGACCGGAACAATGGGATGTTGACCGGGGATGATGTCGAGTCCGATCTCCTCCGCCCCCTCCCTGAAGTAGGCTGTCTTCCGCTTCAAGTCTTCTATCAGGGAATTGTCCTCCTGGAGCATCTCCAGGACCTTCTTCGAGGTAGCCGCGATGGCCGGCGCCAGAGTATTTGAAAAAAGATAGGGTCTGCTCTTCTGGCGCAACCAGTCAACTACAGGTTGCCTGGCCAGGGTGAAGCCGCCTGAAGCGCCACCCATGGCCTTGCCAAGGGTGCTGGTCATAATATCTATCCTGCCCATGACGCCGCAGTGTTCGGGTGTACCCCGGCCTGTCGCCCCTACGAAGCCCGAGGCATGTGAATCATCCACCATGACCAGGGCCTGATACTGGTCGGCCAGGTCACAGACAGCCTTCAAATCGGCAATGATCCCATCCATGGAGAAAACCCCATCCGTCGCGATCAATTTTGTCCGGATGCCTGCCTTGTCTGCTTCCTTGAGTCTGGCTTCCAGGTCGGCCATGTCATTGTTGCGGTAGACATAGCGCTTGGCCCTGCTCAGCCGGATCCCATCGATGATGCTGGCATGGTTGAGCTGGTCGCTGATGACCGCGTCCTCTTCTGTCAGCAGAGTTTCGAAGAGTCCACCGTTGGCGTCAAAGCAGGAAGAATAAAGGATCGCGTCCTCGAAGCCGAAGAAACGGGCCAGTTCCCTCTCCAGTTCCTTATGCAGAAGCTGGGTCCCACAGATAAACCTGACCGATGAAAGTCCGTATCCCCACCGGTCATAGCTGGCCTTGGCCGTCTGCCGCAAACTCTCGTTGTTGGCAAGACCCAGATAATTATTGGCGCACATGTTGATGACAGCCTTTGTATCGGTGGTGTCAATCCTGCCTCCCTGGGCTGACGTCAGAACCCTCTCCTCGCTATAGACCCCCGCTGCCTTGAGGGCCTCCAGTTCCTGCGCGATGATTGCTATTCCTTTTTTCATGCCATCCCCCAATTTCCTCCTGCCGGCTCACATTTTTCATGCCGGTCAGGTCATATGATAAATATTCATTTTCCTGGCCTGGGCCAGGAAAATCAAGGCCTCGTCCTCTGTGAAATAGACGGCCTGTCGGCCCGTCTCCAGGGTCCATTCCTCCAGGGCATTGAGCAGATGCTCCCGCTGTGATGTTCCAGCAATCAAGCCTGGCTCGATCAAGAAAATCGGCTCCCCCCTCTCCTCACCCCTGGCATCCAAAAGGGATAAGGCCAGCCGGGAGGCCAGATAACGGACCGGGGGAGGAGCAGCCTTGAATAGCGTCAGATCCACCGCATCCGCCTTCCTGCGGCCGGTCTGCCCTCCCGGGAGCCGGGGGGTACGGATCCGCCCGCCCTTCCTGTCAGCTTCGCCACCTACCCCAATGCCGCCCGGCCTCCGTCCTGTCAGCCGGTAGAGATAGCCGGCCGATTCCTCCATCCAGGCTCCGCAGTCAAGATCATCCCAGGAGGAGAGCAGTTCCTCCAGCCAGGCGGCTGCCGTCCCTGCCCGCTCGTATTCGTCTCTGGTATCCTGAAGCGACTGCCAGAGCACCCTCTGACGCTGCTCCAGGCTTCCCAGGGCAAGCTTGGCTTCCCTTGAGAGATTCAGCCTCTTCCTCTGCCCGTCAATTTCTTCCGCAAGCGCGTCAATCCGGCCGGCCAATTCGACTCTTTCAGCGGCGATCTCCTGAAGCCGTTCCGGTTCAAAGACCAATTCTTCCAAGGCAAATCCACCATCCAAGGGAGAGGGATTGGCAGGATCCCCATAAAGCCTGGCACAGGCCCGGTCATACTCCCGCTTCATCTCCTGTTTGGAGCGTCCATGTTTTAATTCAGCGATCCGCCTGGTAAAATCGGCGATTGTCTCATTATAGTAGGCACTCGAGTCCCGTTGCCGGGAAAGGGTTTCGATGATGGCGTCCACTTCTGCTATTTCGCTGGGTCCGGCGTACTGACGTATCTTGCGAAGCAGTTCATTCTCTGCCCTCCTGAAGCGCCTTCCCTTACTTTCGTACGCTGTAGACAGGTCGGCCTCCTTCTGGTCCAGCTCCGCTATACGGCTCAGGATAAGGTCCAGCTCCCCCCTGCTTTCGCTCCTTTGGGCCTCAAGCTGATAATGGGCCGATTCGTCGAAGATCCCATCACTTGGCTCCTCCGGGAGGACGGGGGGATCTAATCCGGCCCGCCTATGATCAAGAAGTTGGTAAAGACCAATTCCGGCGGCGGCCAGGAGCGCGACTCCGCTTACCAGCAGGCCAATCAGCTGGACATAGAGTGTAAGAAAGAGGCCGGCAGCAAAAACCAGGAGAACCGTCAACCAGAGCAACTGTCCGGGGGAGGGGAAGGCCCCCTTGTCCCGGTCTTCTTCCCTGGCTGATTGAGGGGGCGGTCCAAGCTGTCCCCTGGCCTCCGGAAGCCCAGTTTTTTCTGCTTCGAGCTCGTTCAGCCTCCGTCGGAGGAGGGCGCGCTGCTGTTCTGCCAGCTTGCGTTCCCGACGCGTCGCTTCAAGAGCCTCCGCCATCTCCCCTGCCTCAACCTCCTCCTCCTGCACCTGGCTTCGCATCCGGGCCAGTTCGGTCAGCTCATGTACCGTAATATTGTGACCCAGGTCTGTTATCCGTGACCCGAAAGCGCCTTCCCTCTCTTTCGTGTCCTCCATCTCCTCCTCCAGGCGGATCAACTTTTCGTACTCATCCTTGGTCGCCAGGTATTTCTGCTTTTGCTGCTCCCGGGCCAGACGGCTGTCCTCCGCCTTCAGGGCGGCAAGGCGGTTCTCGCCGTCCGAGAGCAAATCGGCCCCTGATTCGGGTGAACCCGCCTGACGGCCCAAACGCCCGATCTCCTCTTCACATTCAGACAAATCCTGCCGGAGCAGTACAAGCCGCCCTCTTTCCTCCAAGGGGTCATAGGCTTGTGACCGGCTGTATTCAAGTCTGGTCAGGAGTTGGCTGATCAGCAGTCTTTTTTCATCGGAAGTCCGGCTCCCATCGGCCAGAAAGGCATAGTCCAGGGACGGGCCAAGGATCTCTCCCTCCTTGCCGATAATCGAACGGCGGAAGAAGGCTTCCCTCCCTTCGACCGTCTGATCGGTCGAATAGGTGAAGCGCCGGTCTTTTTCCTCAAAGATGAACTGCCAGTAGCGGATGATCCCGGTCTCTCCCAGCCCGGCAAATCGGCCCGGCTCCATAACCAATCCTGTTTGTAGATGGGAGAAGAGAGCTTCCTTCCCCTGCCCCCCCCTGCCATCGACCAGGGTAATCCCCCGACCGACGGGCAGGCGGTAGCGCTGAGCGAAATTCTCCTGGTGGCCATCGGCCCAACGGATCTCAGTAATCTGCATGGAAACTCCTGTTAGCGCTAATCAGAAAAACACCCTCTTCTGTCTTTTTACTTTACCACGAACCGGCTGTCTTCCGCACCTTGTGAAAGCCTGGAGCAGGCACTTGAAAGCCCTGAAAAGTAACACGGGAAACCGTTCGCCAGCCCACTTGCTCTTATAATCAAGGGGATAAATCCCACTCGGCGGCCAAGACCGGATCTATGGAAGGAACGGCCGACTGCCTACCCTCTTGAAAGTGAGTAACAGGGCTATGAAGATGACTGAAAAAGTTAGAAAATTATTCAACGAACAAATCAACAAAGAATATTATTCCGCCTACCTCTACCTGGCTATGAGCAACTGGCTGAATCAGAACGACTACCCTGGCGCGGCCAACTGGATGTACGTTCAGTACAGGGAGGAGATCGTCCACGCCGAAGGCTTTATCCGCTATCTGCTTATGCGCGGCGAGCAAATCGACCTTGCGCCGATCGAGGCTCCCAAAAAGGAATGGAAGAGTGTCCTCGAGGCTTTTGAGGAGGCCCTGGCCCATGAGGAGTTCGTCACCGATTCAATCGATAAGATGGCCATAGCAGCTGAAGAGGACGGCGATCGGGCCGCCAGGCTCTTCCTTGACTGGTACATCCTCGAACAGGTCGAGGAAGAAGTCAACGGCAATGACAATGTCATGTACTGGAAGCGGGCTGGAGACCATCCCGGTGCCGTGCTTTCCCTTGAAAGACAGTATGCCGCCCGGGAATTTGAAGCGGATGAAATCCCCTATCTGGAAGATTAAGCTCCAATGCAAACCCCTGATCGAAGCGTTTCCGCAAGCGGTCTCCCTACCTGGGAGGCCGCTTTTTCACAGGCCCCTGGCTGGCTTGACAGTCTAAATATTGCCTTGTAAGATAGGTATCGTCCGCCGAAGTGGCTCAGCGGTAGAGCAAT
>CAZAKT010000050.1:0-6710 GCA_964486135.1 uncultured Mageeibacillus sp. | reverse complement strand
TATAATAGGCAAAAAGGAGGACAGCCATGATTACCGAGCAAGATAGGAAATATCTGCGCCGGGCGGTTGACCTGGCCAAGGAGGCTTTGGATAAGGGGGACGCGCCCTTTGGATCCCTCCTGGTCTCCGCCGAGGGAAAAGTCCTGAGGGAGGACCACAATCATGTGGCAGGCGGTGACCATACCCAGCATCCTGAATTCAATCTGGCCCGTTGGGCCGCTGAGAATATGACAGAGGAAGAAAGGGCCGGGGCGACCGTCTACACCTCGGGGGAGCACTGCCCCATGTGTTCCGCGGCCCATGGCTGGGTGGGCCTGGGGAGGATAGTCTACGCCAGCAGCTCCAGGCAGCTGGTCCAGTGGATGGAGGAGATGGGGGTCAGTCCGGGCCGGGTTAGAAACCTCTCCATCCAGGAGGTGATCCGGGATACCCTGGTCGAAGGACCGGTTTTGGAATTTGCGGATGAGATCCGTGAACTCCAAAGGCAGTACCGGGCTGGGGCGGGTAAAGACTGAAGTGGCTTTTATCTGGACCCCCGAACAAATCCGTTGGTACGAAAACGCGAGTGACTTCGCTTCCTTCCACCGGCAATTGGCTGAGTTGCTTATTCCTTATCTCAGGCCAGAGGACCGGGTATGCAACTGGGGTTGCGGCCTTGGAAGACTGAGCCTGGAACTGGCGGCCTATGTTTCCCAGATCACCTGTATAGACAGCGATCAGGCTGTTTTGGCCAGCCTGGAAGGTCGGATCAAGGAAGAGAAGATTGACAATATCACGACCCTATTAGGGGATGCCTGGGAGATTGAAGAGACCTGTGATCTCGGTCTCATGGTCTTTTTCGGAAAACCGGCGGAGCTTATGATCCGATGCCTGGAGCATACGTGCCGGCTCCTGATCCGGGTCGTGAACGCCAGTAGGACAGAGGGGCTCACAGGGGGGGAATCAGTTCAGGAACTCGAAAAGTCTTTGAGCGGGAAGGGTTACGCCTATGAGTTGCTGGAAGCATCTTTTGAATTCGGTCAACCCTTCAGTTCCTTGGAAGATGCCGCTGCTTTCCTGGAATTTCATAAGCCTTCAGAGGAAGGGGAAGAAGGGGAGAACCCGGTAGGGGACAGGCTTATCCCGGCCGCCTCCAAGAGATTTCCCTACTATCTGCCCAAGAGGAAAGACTTGGCGATCTTCCTGATCGACGCGGCTAGGGGCAAAATTGAATGACCATTTTGTATGAATAAACGGTAACAGTCAATACAATATCGATGATCATTGTTATTTATTGAATATATCCGTATAATTAGTGCTAATTAGAGTTGTGGTGCTGATCGGATAAGTCTTTTCGCACAGGATCACAAGACTGGAGATCAACATTCTGTATATCGGCTGGAGCAGGAGCGTAAGCATCCGATAAAGTCGGATACGACAAAAAGGAGGTAATGAGAATGGCTTACTTAAACAGCAATAGTGAACAGGTCGGTGGGACAATGGCATCAGCCCCGGTAGCACGTCAGGCTACAAGCGCGCCTGGTGGCCCACAACCGCCGCCTCAGCAACCCTATCAACAGCAGCAGCAATACTCACCACAGCCCCCTGGCTTTATGAACACACCGGATTCGACGGGGGAGTATACGCAGGAGGATATTAACCAGAACAAGATGATGGCAGTGCTCGCTTACCTGGGCATCCTGGTCTTGATTCCCCTCTTTGCAGCCAAGGAGTCCAAGTTTGCCCGCTTTCACTCGAATCAGGGACTTATTCTTCTGATCCTCTACGGCATCCTTATGGTTTTCCGCCTCCTCCTGGGTGCAGTTTGGAGAGTTAATCTCTACTTTGTGACTTATACGCACCCTGCGGTGACCTGGATAACCTTTCTACTTTCCATACCGCTTCTGGTCCTGTCCATTATCGGTATCGTCAATGTCGTGAATGGGAAGGCCAAGGAACTCCCCGTGGTCGGAAAGTTCAAGCTGATAAAATAGCAGAATATGGTTTTGTAGGTTGAACCCGGAAGAGTGACGGGGATACTTTTTAAACGGCGATATTATATTCAAAGAACGGCACGGCCTTCGGGTCGTGCCATTTTTATCTTATAACAGATCATTGGATCTATTCGAGCCCGAGGTGAAGTTTGAATTTCCAAGAAACATATCTCTAGGATGTGGTTCACTACGGCTAGGAATGCCAATGCTTATACTTACGTGAATCCATACATATGATCTGAAAAACTAGCAGCTGTTCAAATTTTGAACAGCTGCTGATACATAGCTACAGTCCTGGATTGTATGTAAGCGTGGACGTTATTTACGATGTGCTATCGAGGAGTTTTTGTGAAACACGATTTTGAACCTCTATGTAGTATTTCAGTTCAAGGTCATTCATATCTCCACTTTCCCACGCTTCGAATTTTTCATTCATTTCTAGAAGCTTGATTTGTAGTTCTGTAAGTTTGGTTAACAATGCCAAGTCGGATGGATTGTCTTCGATAGATTTCATTACTTCGATGTATTCATCATAGAATGCCTCGTAACTATCCATCGCCTCCTTGAATTCGGGACGCAAACCGTCGACTATTACTGTTTTGACGCTTTCACTGGTACTAGATTCAGGTTCAGATGCTACAGTTGTTTTTTCTGTGTCACTGGGTGCGGGCACTGTCGGTTCACTCGTTTCTGGCGGGCTTTCCATCGGCTCTTCTTCCGGCCTTTCAATATCTATGGACATGACATTATTGCCTACGTATCTCAGGGAGATAGGGTAACCTTCCGCATTGTCTGCCCTGTAGTACTTTTCTCCTCTGTCATAATCAATGAGGAAACCTTTTTCTGAACATGCGTCGACATAGTCTTGAAAGTCTCCCAAGGGTGTATTACCCACATAGACGAGGAATTTGTCGGATGATTCACGTACGATCTTGCCAACATTCGACTTGGGTACAGGAAGCAGATTAACAAGTTCGCTTGATGGCCACTGTAGCGTTCCCATTTCCATAGGGGCTTCCAGATCGATATGGAGTTCTTTGTTACTTTCCGAATACGACAAGGACAGCTCGTAGCCAGCTTCATTATATGCGGAGTAGCGGGTATTGGACTTATCACTTTCAAGGGTATAGCCCAGGGCCTGACATTGTTCCAGATAATCCCTGTAATCGTCTTTCGAAGTCTTATGGATGTAGACACCGAGCCTCTCACTAGAATCCCATACGATTCTCCCTACCGTGGATTTTGGTTTTGGAAGCATATGGTGCAGTTCCAGCGCCGTCCAGTTAATCTTTTCAGTCTTCTTTTTTCCGCAGCCACACAGCCCGAATACCCCAGTCAAAACGATTATCCCAATCAGGACAAGCGTTCCCATTTTGTGAAGAAGGCTTTCCCTCTTCGGTCCAACCTTAGGGTAACTAGTATCCTTGTCTGAAGTCTTTTTTCTCAAGGTAGCCATCTGATTCCCTCTCCCTCTGTTCCTCTTTATGTTGGATTGGCTCTTCAAAATATGGCCTCGGATGAATTTTCCTCGAGGCAACATACTTCATACTGTTGATAATTTTAACACAATTTACTAATATTAATAACCTTTATGCTATGTTATTTGAACTCTATTTGGTCGTGATACCCGGAGGATATCAGCGGCCCATCGGCCCTGTCCGAAAAGGTGAGTAGTGGAAGTTATCATCAGAATTAATAATTCGAATCATATTTTTCATCGTTGCTGAATCGTTTCATAGCCTATTGACAAAATGAGCTAACTGGCCAACGCTAATAGACATGGTTAAATTGTTTAAGTATATGGGAAGGCGTGATTGGCTGATTGCCCTGATCGCTGCTACCTTCACTGTCCTGCGGGTCTACTTCGAACTGAAGATCCCGGAATTGATGAAGCAGGTGACAGAGCTCGTCATGACGGAGGGCAATAGCCTGGATATGATCCTGTCCACAGGGGGCAGGATGCTTTTGACAGCCTTGGGCAACCTTTTGGTCATGCTTCTTGTATCAGTCCTCTCAGCCTATGTGGGCGCGGGCTTTGCCACCCGTCTCCGTATCCTCCAGTTTGACCGGGTCTCCTCCTTTTCCATGGAGGAGATCAACCGCTTTTCAACGGCGAGCCTGATCACCCGTTCCACCAATGATGTCAGCCAGGTTCAGTTCTATACCGGTATGTTGATCCGGATTATGATTCCGGCTCCGATTACTGCCGTTTGGGCGATTACAAAAATCACAAGTCAGGGACAGACCGAGTGGTCGGTTGCCATGTCGGTAGCCGTGGTCTTCCTCCTCCTTATGATTGCCATCATCTTCACATTCGCCATGCCTCGTTTCAAAAGGATCCAGAGCCTGACAGATAACATCAACCGGATCGCCCGTGAGCACCTGCTCGGTATCCGGGTGGTCAAGGCCTATAACGCGGAGGCTTATCAGGGGGCCAAATTTGAGGAGGCAAATGAGGCCCTGACCCGAAACAATCTGACGGCCCACCGGATCATGATGCTGCAAGGGCCCGGCATGGGCTTGGTTATGAACGGTCTCAGCATCGCCATCTACTGGATTGGGGCCATCCTGATCAGCGCGGCCGGCGCCCAGGAGAGGATCTTCCTTTTCTCCAGCATGGTCGTTTTTATGAATTACGCTATGCAAATCGTCATGTCCTTTATGCGACTCAGCATGCTCTTTGCCATGGCCCCCCGCGTCACCGTGTCTGCCAACAGGATACGGGAGGTCATCGAAACGGAACCCGTCATCAAGGATGGTCTTCTGGAGGAATCCCCCTATCCGGATGCGGCGGCAATTGAATTTCGCAAGGTCAGTTTCCGCTATCCTGACGGCGGCGAATGTGTCCTGAAGGATATTTCCTTCCGTGCGGAAAAAGGGGAGACGATCGCCTTCATAGGGTCGACCGGGAGTGGCAAGACGACCTTGCTCAACCTTATTCCTCGATTCTATGACGTGACGGGGGGTGAGGTGCTGATTGAGGGGGTCAATGTCAAGGACTACAGGCAGGAAGCGCTTCGCAGGAAATTCGGTTATGTCCCCCAGACGGCCTTCCTCTTTTCGGGAACCATAAGGGACAATATCGATTATGGGGAAAGCGAGGGGGGAAAGTCATCAGCCCAATCATTGGATGAGGCGGCCTCTGTCGCGCAGGTCAAAGGCTTCATCGATACCCTGCCCGACCACTATGAGGCGCCAGTCGCCCGCGGTGGGACCAATTATTCAGGCGGCCAGAAGCAGCGTATCTCCATCGCCCGGGCCGTCCACCGAAGGCCAGGGATCTATCTTTTTGATGACGCCTTCTCCGCCTTGGATTACAGGACAGACAAGGCCTTGCGCAAGGCCTTGAAGGCGAGAACAGAAGGGGAGACCAGCGTGATTGTTGCCCAACGGATCGGGACCATCCGTGATGCCGACAGGATACTGGTCCTTGATGAAGGACGGTTGGTGGGGTCGGGGACCCATGCCGAGCTCATGAAGTCCTGTCGGGTCTATCAGGAGATTGCCCTGTCGCAGTTGTCTATGGAGGAGTTGGCGTCATGAGTCAAAAAGAATACAAGATCGGCGACTCGACCCGGGCGCGGCAGCAAGCCCCCAGGATGGGCGGAGGCCGTGGCGGAATCGGCTTGCCGGTTGAAAAACCGAAAAATTTCAAGAGTACCTGGGGCCGGCTGATCCGCTATAGCAAAACGGAAAGGGTCCCTATCATCCTCTCCTTTCTCGGTGCCGCCATTGGGGCTGTCCTCTCGCTTGTAGGGCCCCGGCGCCTTGCCAAGGTAGTTGATGTGATCGAGGGGGGGCTGACCGGATCAATCGATTTCCAGTTAATCCGCGGCCTCATCATCGGTCTCTTTATCATCTATGGTTTGAGCGCCCTCCTGAACTATCTGCAAAACTTCTTTATGACGACGGTGTCGCAAGTCATCTCCAAACGTATGCGACAACAGGTGGCGGAGAAGATCAACAAGGTTCCTATGAGTTATTTCAACCGGGTGTCCTACGGCGATATCCTGAGCCGGGTGACCAACGACGTGGACGGCGTTGGCCAGGCCCTGAACCAGGGGATAGCCTCCATCGGCTCCTCGGTAACCTTGTTTCTTGGTTCCCTCACCATGATGCTGATTGCCAATCTATGGATGGCCCTGGCCGCTGTTGGCGTTACCCTGATCGGCTTCTTCCTCATGGCCATGACCATACGGGCTTCCAGAAAATACTTCACGGCTCAACAGCGTGATCTGGGTGATATGAACGGTCATGTCGAGGAGATTTACGCCGGCCATAATGTCGTCAGGGCCTATAACGGGGAAAAAGAAGCCAGGCGGACCTTTGATAGAATCAACGAAAGCCTGAAGATCAGTGCCTTCAAGTCCCAGGCCCTGTCATCTATGATGATGCCCATGATGTTCTTTATGGGCAATCTCGGCTTTGTCGCTGTCAGTGTCGTAGGAGGCATCCTGGTCTTCCGTGGCCAGATCTCCTTCAGCGTCATCGTCGCCTTTATGATGTACATCCGTCTTTTTTCCCACCCCCTCCAGGAGTTTGCCCAGGTGGCGACTCGGCTCCAATCCGCCGCGGCGGCAGGGGAAAGGGTTTTCGAATTTCTTGATGAGGAGGAGATCGAGGACGAGAGTGGGAAGACCAGGAGGCTGACCGACTTGCAAGGATCTGTCGAATTCAAGGACGTCAGATTCCGCTATGAGGGTATGGAAACCGATGTCATCCAGGACTTCACAGCCT
>CAZAKT010000049.1:0-6774 GCA_964486135.1 uncultured Mageeibacillus sp. | reverse complement strand
ACTAACGGTTTAGCAAACCGTCCCCTTCGACCTCTTGGGTACTTCTCCATGCCGAGCGCCGTCAGCGCTTAGCCATTATATCACGTGAGGGGTGATATGCAATCGCCCCTCACGGACAAAGCCGGGGATCCAGGTCGCCCTTACAGGTTGCCGGCTACAAAGTCCCAGTTGACCAATTCCCAGAATTCTCCTACATAGGCCGGCCGGGCATTCCGGTAGTCAATGTAGTAGGCATGTTCCCAGACATCGCAGGTAAGCAGGGGGGTTTTGCCCTCTGTCGAGGGTGTGCCCGCGTTGCTGGTGCTCACAATCTCAAGCTTCCCCTGATCGTCTTTGACCAGCCAGGCCCAGCCAGATCCGAAGGTGCCGACAGCCGTCGTGGAGAAGGCTTCTTTGAAGGCGTCGAAGGAGCCAAAAGCCTGGTCGATGGCTTGGGCCAGCTCGCCGGTCGGCTCGCCGCCCCCATCCGGGGAAAGGCAGTTCCAGTAGAAGGTGTGGTTGAAGACCTGGGCTGCGTTATTGAAGATGCCCCCGCTGGATTTTAGAATGATCTCTTCCAGGGACAGATCCTCAAACTCCGTCCCGACGATCAGTCGGTTCAGGTTGTCCACGTAGGCCTGATGATGTTTGCCATGATGGTATTCCAGTGTTTCTGCCGAAATGACCGGCTCCAATGCCTTTTTGTCAAAGGGCAGGGCGGGTAGTTTGTGTTCCATTGTCTTACCTCCAGGAATAAGGTGAATATCAGGCCTGCAATGGTTCGCCTGATGGGCTATGGGCAAGGCCTGGCGGATAGAGTGGGATTCAAGCCTAGCTTGTTGCCAGTCCTTAAGACTTGTTCTGGGCCTTCCTATTGTTCTCCGCCTCTAGACTATAGGCAATTTTTATAGAATATTCAAACTTCAGAATGTAGGTGCCGGTGACGGTGATGGGGTGCGTGGTTGACCTTGATTGGGCGTGACTCCCACTCGTCTTTTGACTCAAAGTGAAAAGCCCCCGTTGCCAGCAGGCGATTGGTCGTTCGATGGAAAGCCGAAAGATTCCAGCGGTATGACTCGTCAGTTGGCTCGCAATATTGACAGTTCCACCCACCTATGCTAAGGAATAACCAAGGCTTTCGTCCTAATGCCTAATCACAAACCTATGAACCCCTCGTCTCTAGATGGGGTTGTTGTTAAAGGAGAGGGAAAATGGAGAGAGTGAAACGGTTTTCCGTGCTGATTCTGTCGGTTATTCTTCTTGCCTGCCTGCTGCCCGGCATCCCGGTATCAGCGGAAGCTTATGGCGAATATCATGCGGGTGATGTCGAGATCATCAACACTCTGATCGAAGACCATGATTTAGACTGGGGAATATGGGAGAAAGAGGAGCCAGACCCACCCCCGGGATGGGCGAGCCGGATTCAATGGACGGAGGAATATCCTGGCAATAGTATTCGTACTATTACCATTCTTGGCGAAAATGCTTTCAAACCAAAAACAATTGACCTCAGGGGCCTAAGTACATTGGGGTCACTTTACATCGTAGAAAGTTCGATTACAGGGATCAATCTTGAAGGCTTAACCTCACTTAATTATATAGATCTGCATGGCAATTCGAAACTGGCTGTGGTTAAAGCCGGGGGCCTGACCTCACTGACAAGTTTTATTAGTTATGGGGGAAACCTCCTGACCTCACTCGATCTATCAGATTCGTCTAACCTTAGCACTTTGGACTGCCTAGGGAATAGGCAGCTCGCCAGCTTGAATCTAGGCGCTTTGGCGTCACTGACTAAAGTAAATCTGTCCAGTACGGCCATTACCTCTCTTGATGTGAGCAAAATGTCAGTTCTTGTGGAGCTTGATTGTGACTCCTGCAATCTGACCAGCCTGAAACTTGGTTCGCATCCCTCTTTGAGTCGTTTGTCCTGCGGTAATAATTCCCTGGGTAGTCTGGACGTAAGCGGGGCGGAAGCTCTGGAAGAACTTGATTGCAACAATTGCAACCTCACCAGCCTGAAGCTTGGTTCGCATCCCTCTTTGCGTTTTTTGTCCTGTGGTGATAATCCCCTGAATAGCCTGGACGTAAGCCGGGCGGAAGCACTGGAACGACTTGATTGCAGCAATTGCTACCTCACCAGCCTGAAGCTTGAAGCAACAGCTCCCTATGATTGGTTGGATGTCAGAAAAAATTTATTTCCACTGCTCCCACAAGATGCTGATATCACGGGACGGGTGATTGAGTGGGATACGGGGGACTACTACTATCTCCCCCAGAGAGAAAAAGCACTGGCGGAGGAGGCGCCCGAAACTTTCACCGGCAGCGGTGATAGGACTGTCACTTTCGAGGATCCGGACATAGAGAGATTCAACTGTTTGAGGCGGAACGGGGAGTTGGTCGATGAGGGGAACTACCAGGTGCAAGCAGGCAGCACAATTATCATTCTGAAAGAGAGTTACCTGGAGACACTTTCCCTTGGAATGCATCAGTTTATTGCAGAGTGGGATCAGTACGTCGGAAGCTTTGACCTTGAAATTGGGGTTTTAGGCGCGGAGGAAACCAAGCCGACGACGACGGTGGTCGAAAATGAAGAAGATGAGGCTATTGATGTGTCCGTGGGCGATTCCTACAACTTCCTGCCCCTAGTTTTGATACTTGCCGGCCTGACCTTGCTTGCGGCAGCCGTGCACCTGAGAACACGCAAACAAAGCCAAGGCGATTAAGCGAACGGACTTACATCGGTTTCGCTCTGGCGACTTTTCGATGGATTTTGCAGGGAGGCAGGAGCTAAGCCAAAGACCCATTCCTAAGGGCAGAATAGTCTGTCCTGTTTACAGCTAAGCGGCCCGGCCACTTGAAGATCTTGATGCCCTGGATATATGCTCACATCTCCCTCGCGATGATGAGATGTCAGTAGGGAAGCTTGCGATCGGGTGGGCCCGAATACAGTTTCCCGTTGAAATGGAGCAGTTTGGAAAAGCAAATGCCGTGATAGCAGGGCATTGGGTGATAATTTGGCGGAGAGAGCGGGATTCGAACCCGCGGAGGACTTGCATCCTCGCCGGTTTTCAAGACCGGTGCCTTCAGCCAACTCGACCATCTCTCCGTATTTGCCCTGGAGCGTTGTCAGTTTACAAAGGAATCATATCAATGTCAACGCAATGGACAGATCCTGGGACAGGCTATACAATCAGGGAGGGGAAGCCGCTGCCCTCTGACGATCTCAGCTCATTTCACATTGTAACCATATTTGTATAATAAAATAACCGGGCGCGTGGCGAAAGCAGGAAACGACAGGCCCTTTTGAGGATCTTCACCCAAGGAGCCAAAAGGGATTCCAGGTTGGATAAACCTCGCGTAACAAATAGCACGCCAGATTAATATAGATAAGAGGAAAAACACATGCAAGATAGTCACGACCAGGATCGCGACAAAAAGGATCGGGAGGAACTGACCGCTGACGCGGAACAGGAGAACACCGAAAACGCGGAGGGATTGCCGGGAGTGGAAGAGGCTACAGACGGGCAGCCCAACGGATCGACCAAACGGCCTCGCCCCAACCGGCGGATCGCCCGTCACTCCATGCGGACAAGTGGGGTCCTGCCCCTGGTCCCCCTGAGAGGGATGGTGATCTATCCCGGTGTTCTGCTGTCCTTTGATTTGGGACGGGAGCAATCGGTCCGGGCCCTGCGCCAGGCGGTATCAGGCAGGCACGAACTGATCCTTGCAAGCCAGACCACCCTGGAGCCCTTTTGGCCGGCCCCGGATCAGATCCACCGGGTGGCGACCCGGGTCTTCATCCGCCAGGTCCTGGAATTGCCGGACAACAACTTCAAGGTCCTGGTCTATGGACTGGAGCGGGTCGAAATTGACGACTATGTGGCCGATGCCACCCATTATGAGGTCCGCTACCATTCTCTCCTGGTCGCTTCCCCTGAGAAGACGCCGACCCTGGACGCCTCCGTCCGGCTCATGATCGATCTTTTTCAGCGCTATGCCGCCATCACGGACCGGGTGGCGCCCGAGTCCGTTGCCCTGGTCCGCCATGAGGTGGAGCCCGGTCATGCCGCGGACCTGGTTGCCGGACAGTTGTCGATCCGTTTTGATGAGCAACAAAAAATCCTGGAGACCATCCCCGTACTGGACCGGATTAAACTGATCCTCCGCTATCTCCACCGGGAGATCCAACTGGCCGAACTTGAGCAGAAGATTGCCTCCCAGGTACAGACCCAGCTGGAGAAGAGCCAAAAGGATTATTACCTCCGTGAACAGATCCGGGTCATCCAGGAAGAGTTGGGTGATGATATCGATACAGAGGAGGAGATCGGGACCCTCCGGGAACAGCTGACAGCCTCATCCATACCCGAAGACTACAAACCGAAAGTGGAGAAGGAAATCGACCGACTGGAGCGATTGCCTTCACATTTCCCTGAATACGCGACCCAAAGGACCTGGGTGGAAACCCTCCTTGAATTGCCCTTCGGGCGGACCGACAAGGAGCGGCATGACCTGACAAGGGCCCGCAAGATTCTGGACCGCGACCATTACGGCCTGGACAAGCTCAAGCAGCGGGTCATGGAATACCTGGCGGTGAGAAAACTCCTGGTTGAAAAGACAGGTGATTCAACACTCAAGGGGCCCATCCTCTGTTTTGTCGGCCCCCCTGGCACAGGCAAGACATCCATTGCCAAGGCCATCGCGGAATCCCTTGGAAGAAAATATATGCGACTGTCCCTGGGTGGTATCCGGGACGAGGCGGAAATCCGGGGTCACAGGCGGACCTATGTCGGCTCCATGCCGGGCCGGATCATCCAGGCCATCCGCCAGGTCGATACAGACAATCCCCTCATCCTCCTGGACGAGGTGGACAAGCTGGGCAGCGATTTTCGCGGTGACCCCTCATCGGCCCTGCTCGAGGTTCTCGATCCGGAACAGAATCATTCCTTCCGTGACCACTACATCGAGATCCCCTACGACCTGTCCCGTGTTCTCTTCATAACGACGGCCAACACGATCGACACCATCCCCCATGCCCTCTACGACCGCATGGAGGTCATCGAGGTGACCGGTTACACGGAGGCCGAGAAGATTGAAATCGCCGTCAAGCACCTCCTGCCGCGCGAACGGAAGCAACATGGCCTTACCGGAGCGGATCTCAGGGTGTCGCGGAAGGCCATGGCCCAGTTGATCCAGGGCTATACCCAGGAGGCAGGCGTCCGCCAGCTCGAACGCGAGATCGCCCGGCTCTGCCGTTGCGCGGCCATCGAGATTGCTGAGGCGGAAGGCAGTCAAAAGACCCTCCGGGTCACGCCGGGCAACCTGGCGGACCTTATGGGCAAGCCCCGTTTCTTCTATGACAGGGCCGACAAGGAAGACCAGGTCGGGGTTGCGACCGGCCTTGCCTGGACCTGGGCAGGCGGTGATACCCTGACCATTGAGGTCAATATCATGCCGGGAACAGGCAAGCTGATTTTAACCGGCCAGCTTGGCGATGTAATGAAGGAATCGGCCCAGGCCGCCTTGACCTATATAATGAGCCGGTCATCGCCCCTGGGGATTGACCCTGTCAAGATGAAGGAAAGGGACATCCATATTCACGTACCTGCTGGCGCCATCCCCAAGGACGGTCCCTCGGCAGGCATTACCCTGGCCACGGCCCTGGCTTCTGCTTTGACGGGACTCCCAGTCCGCCACGACCTGGCTATGACGGGAGAAGTCACCTTGAGGGGCCGGGTCCTTGCCATAGGCGGCTTGAAGGAGAAGGCCGTCGCGGCCAACCGGGCGGGGATCAAGATGGTCCTGATACCCAAGGACAATGAACGCGATGTGGAGGATATCCCTGCCACCGTCCGTGAAAAGCTGGAGTTCATATCGGTTGCCCATATGGACGAGGTCCTCGAGCGGGCGCTCGTTCAGATCGACAAACCGGAGTCGCCCTGCCAGTGCGATCCGCCGGAAGAGGATAAGGCATCGACAGAAAGCTGAATTCCAGCTAGACCGGCAAGCTAAAACCCCCAGCCTCAGGGACCGGGGGTTTTTCATTACCAGATATAGGGGATTAGGCGGTATTTGGTTTTCCGGCTGTAGTCTGAATAGCCCTCCAGCTTTTCCCTCAACATCCTGTCCTCCAACCAGGTCCGGATCAAGGTGACCAGGGCGACCAGGCAGGCGGTCAAGAGGGGGAGAAGACTTGGGAAAACAAGGACGATGGCAAGACACCAAAGCAGGATGGCCGCGTAGGTCGGGTGCCGGATCACCCTGTATATCCCAGTCATGACGACCTTCTGGTCCCGGTCCGTCTGTATCCGGGCCGTCGACTCCAGGTAGGTGTTGACGGCAAGGGCGGCAAAGCTGATGGCAGCGGACAGGACATAGAGGGTGATTCCCAGCCAGAACAAGGGGCCGATCGCTGGCTGTTTGGCAGCTTCCAGGCCAGCCAACCCATAGATGATAAAGAAGGAGAGGATCCAAAGCAGGCTGAGCAGGATCTTATCCCAAAGGGGTGAGTCGGTTGCCAGATCCCCCCGCCTGGCCAAGGTCTCCGGATTGATCCGGTAGAGGAGGGCTACGGAGAGAAGGGCGATGGCAAAGTTGCTTCCAAAATAGATCCAGGCCCTGTCTGTCATATGCCACCAGGAACCCAACAGGAAGCATAAGAGGCCCAGACAACGCTGGATGATAAGCCTGACTCCATAAAGGATTGCCTTTTTTCTCATGTTCCCGGCCTCCCCAAGCTGACAATAACTCGTTCCCATCGCTTTCACAGTGACTGCCGTATTACAAATATAGCACGGC
>CAZAKT010000048.1:0-6868 GCA_964486135.1 uncultured Mageeibacillus sp. | reverse complement strand
CTGTCCGAGGTGGGCCTTTGTGCCCTGGACTATGTCGACCGGGATCTGGATGGCAGTCTGTCAGGGGGTGAATTGAAGCGGATCGAGATCGCCATGATGCTGGCCCGGGGGACCCAGCTCACCCTCCTGGATGAGCCGGAGGCCGGGATCGACCTCTGGAGCTTCCAGAACCTGATCGGGGTCTTCCGCCATCTGCACCAGGTGACCGGAGGTTCTATCCTGATCATCTCCCACCAGGAACGGATCCTTAGTATGGTCGACAAGATTCTAGTCCTGGAAGAGGGGCGGATCGACCGGATGGGACCCCGGAAGGAGATCCTGCCCGGCCTCCTCCTGCAAACGGACAGCTGCCGGGATAGCTGTGACCACTACGCTGTCTCCTGAGGTGCCTTATGGATAGAGAAAAGAAAAGCAAGGACCTGATCAAAGACAAGATCTACATGAATCTCCTCCAGGAGGTGGCAGGTCTTTATGCCATGCCCATGGGGGCCTTCAATATCCGGGCCGACGGGGAGGGGATTGAAAGGCAGACCACGGCCAACATCGATATCGTGACCAAGACGGACAAGCCGGGCATCGATATCAGGGTCAAGCCGGGTACCCAGAATGAGAGTATCCATATCCCTGTGGTCATCGGCCGTACGGGACTTCAGGACCTGGTTTACAACGACTTTTATATCGGGGAGGGATCCGACATAACCATCGTGGCCGGCTGTGCCATCCATAATCCAGGAGGGGGCGACAGCGGACATGACGGTATCCACCGCTTTTTTGTAGGGGAGAATGCCCGGGTCAAATATGTCGAAAAACACTACGGTGA
Organism: uncultured Mageeibacillus sp.; assembly: GCA_964486135.1. GTDB lineage: Bacteria > Bacillota > Clostridia > Saccharofermentanales > DTU023 > UBA4923. The sequence goes on along the minus strand of CAZAKT010000048.1, from coordinate 6,048 downwards.
AGGACCCGGCCAGGGCCGGAATATCCTGAACCCCACCACCATCATCGAACTGGCGGCAGGCAGCCGGATGGAAATGGAAAGCGTCCAGATCCAGGGGGTCAGCTCCACCCGGAGGGATACCCAGGCCGTGGTCGGGGATGGGGCCTCCCTGACCGTCACAGAAAAGATCATGACGGAGGGGGACCAGACGGCCGAGACGATCTTTGACGTCAAGCTGGATGGCCAGGGCTCACGGGCCCATGTCATCTCCCGCTCCGTGGTTAAAGACCAGTCAGTCCAGACCTTCATCTCCAAACTGGAAGGTAACAACGAAAGCTACGGCCACTCGGAATGTGACGCCATCCTTATGGATCAGGGCCGGGCTGTGGCCATACCGGAAGTGACGGCCAACCACCTGGACGCCGAATTGATCCATGAAGCCGTCATCGGGAAAATCGCGGGCGAACAACTGACCAAGCTCATGACCCTGGGCCTCAGCGAAAAAGAAGCCGAAGTCCAGATCATTGCCGGCTTTATGAAATAGGTCAGATGACGGAGAATTCGTGGAAGAGCTCCCGGCGCTCAAAGCGGCCGATATCCAGATCCGACACGTCAATGGTAGGGGGTTCACCCAGGATCATCTCCGAGACCAGCTGACCCGTGGCAGGAGCCAGCATGAAACCATGTCCGCTGAAACCGCAGGCCAAGAAGAAACCCTCCACCCCGGGGACAGGTCCGTAGATGGGCTGGGCATCCTCCGTATTGCAGTAGTGGCCCGCCCACTGGCGGAGGACCTTGGCTGAGCGGAGATAGGGGAGGAGGGTCCCACAGGTCTTGGTCATCTCCTCCAGAAACTTCCAGCCTGAAGAAGTCCTAAGATCCCTGGGTTCCGTCTCATCGCTTCTTCCCATGATGATGGAGCCGTGTGGCACCTGCTGGATATAGATATTGTAGTCAAAGCCCATGACCATAGGATCCAGGATATGCTCCAGGGGTTCGGTCACCAGGATCTGATGGCGTTGGGAAAAGATGGGGATATCCACACCGGCCATAAGGCCGATGGCCTTGGACCAGCCTCCCGCGGCATTGACCAGGATCGGGGTTGCTATACGACCGGCGCTGGTCTCCACGGCCACGATCCGGCCCTCCCTGACCTCAATCCCGGTAAGCTCAGTCTGCTTGAAGATCTTGACCCCCAGCCTCTCCGCTGCCAGAGCAAAGGCCTCTGTCGTATGAAAGGGATTCAGATGGCCGTCCCGATGGCAGAAGGTGGCCGCCAGGAACTCAGACTTGTCAATAAAGGGAACAATCTCCTGGGCTTCTTCCGGCGTCAGGTAGACGGAATCGATCCCCAGGCTGTTTTGCAGGGCCACATTCTTCTTGAATTGTCGGGCTTCCTCCTCATTGGCTGCCACAATCAGGTAGCCGGTCTGCTCAAACTCAATATCCCGCTCATAGGCCAGGAGCGCATTGGCCTTCTCAAAAAACTCAATGGAGAAACGGGCCAGCTGGCAGTTTCGCCGGGCCCCCCATTGCATGCGCACACCAGCGCCGCAGCGGCCGGTTGAACCATTGCCCAGGGTATCCTTCTCCAGGAGGACTATATCCTTGACACCTTTTTTCGCCAGGTTCCAGGCGATGGCGCAACCGGAGACACCGCCTCCCACAATGACAACTGAAGCAGAAGCGGGCAGGCTCATGATTCATCCTCCATAAAGAACTCGAGGGGGAGGGGCTTGACTGGCGGCCGATGGGCCGAGGGCTCCACGGACTCGATGGGGCGGCCGGTCAGGCGGGCAATCTCACCAGCGATAAGGGGGCCACAGGTCCGGGCCTGGCAGGGGCCCATACCGGCCCGGCTGATCCTTTTAATCTCGTCAACTGTGGTGTAGCCTTCCCGGATCAGGCGGCGGACATCGCCCAAGGTGATGCCCTCACAGCGGCAAAGGATGGTCTCCTCTTCCAGGACCTGCTGGTCCTGGTCCCGGGATCCGAAAGCTTCCGGCTCTTCTCTTTCGCCTTCTTTCTCTTCCTTGAAGCGGAAGAAGCGTACTTCCTGGGACAGTTCGAGAGGGACCGAGAGGGTCACCAGAGGGGTGCCTCCCTGCCTCCCCTTAAGGATACGGGTGACCGGCGCGTCAATGACATAGTCCCCCGCCCGGTCGACGGCCGCCACTATCTGGCCCTTTTCGGGGAGGGGGCTGAATTCATAGGGCAGGGTCACGGTGGCCCGTCCCTCTCCCACCGTCTCGTCCACAATAAAAATGGCCAGACCCGGACAGACCCCGGCACAGATGCCACAGCCCGTACAGAGATCAGCCACCAGTTCCGGCAGTTCATTGATATCCAGCATGGGTTGGATGGCCTGGAAGGGGCAGGAGACACTGCAGGGGTTGCAGGGGATCTCCTGGAAGCATTCAATGACGGCGTAAGGACCCAGGGCCCGCCTCTCCGGAGCGGGCAGGGCCTTGTCCAGAAGCTCCTTGGTGACAATACCTGTTTTAACCAGCATGGCTAACCTCTTGTTTCCCTTCCGGTGAGTTCCCTGAACAGGCCCGGGTCAAGCCGGCCCTGACCTTGTTTCCGGCCGGCCCCGCCCGCAGGGCGCGGAGCTGGTCCAGGCAGTCCTGCCGCTCTTCCAGATAATTCGCCTGCTTGAAGCCCAGGGAGGCAGCGGCCTCCAGGCCCGCCAGATGGCCCTCCACCATGGCGGCGCTGGCCTCCTCAATCCCGGTGACATCCCCTGCGATATAGAGGCCGGGGACAGAGCTTTCCAGCCTTTCATCCCGGAGGGGGACATGCCCGCCCAGTTCCTTGACATAGCGCATGGCGCAACCGGCCTGCCAGAGGAGTTCAGCCAGGGGAGAAAGGCCGACCGAGATGCAGATGACATCGCAGGCCAGGCGCTGTTCGGAGCCGGGCAGAATATTCCAGCTTGAGTCGACCTCTGCGATGACGGCCGATTTAACTGCGTCCCGGCCGTCGGCCCGGACGATGGTATGGGAGGTCAGGATGGGAATTCCGGCCCGCCGGATCTTGCCGGCGTGGACCAGATAGCCCCCGATGGCAGGCAGGCCCTCCACGATGGCGGCCACCTGGACCCCAGCCTGGAGGAGCTGGTAGCTGACAATGAGCCCGATATTGCCGGCCCCGATCATGAGGACCCGCTGGCCGGGCCGGACCCCATGCACATTCATCATGGTCTGGACAGCCCCAGCCCCGTAGATACCGGGCAGGTCATTGTTGGGGAAGGAGAGGAATTTTTCTGAAGCACCGGTGGCAGCCACAATCCTCTGAGGTCGGACCTTCTTGTAAATGCCCTCGTGCTCCAAGGTCAGGACCCCGTCCTCGTAAAGGCCGATGGCCGTTGCCCCGGTCCAGATCTGGATCCTATCTCCGAAGCTGGCAAGCTCGCCGCCCAGAAGCTTTGCGATCTCAATCCCCCGGACGGAGGCATGCTGTTTTTCGGAGCCGAAGAATTTGTGGGTTTGTTTGACCAGCTGGCCACCCAGGTGGCCATCCCTCTCCAGGAGGAGGACCCGGGCGCCCGCCCTGGCGGCGGTCAGGGCCGCCATGAGGCCAGCCGGGCCACCGCCGATGACGGCGATATCCGTCTCATAGAACATCCGGCTTCCCCCTGTCCCTTTGTGTCTCCACCACCATACCGGCCCGGAGGGCTTCCGTGCAGGTGCGGACATTGGATCTGCCGTCCACGATCATGAGGCAGGAGGAGCAGTTGCCGATGGCACAGTAGTAGCCACGGGGCCGGCCCGTCTTGAAGTGATAACCCAGGACCTTGACCCCGGCAGCCTGGAGGGCCGAGGCGATGGTATCCCCCTCCCTGCCTGTCAGGGGTTGGCCATCGAAGGTGAAGGGGATAGGCTCACCTTCCTCAAAGTCAAGAATGGGGTGGTCTTGGATCCGAAGGCTCTCCGGCCCGCTCATCTCAGGCTTCCTCCATATAGGGGTAGCTGATATCACAGATGGGAACAAAGGTCTCCTTGATGACCCGGGGGCTGGTCCAGCGGATCATATTGAGCAGGGAGCCTGCCTTGTCATTGGTACCCGAGGCTCGCGAGCCGCCAAAGGGTTGCTGGCCCACCACAGCCCCGGTCGGTTTGTCATTGAGATAGAAATTGCCCGCAGCATTTGCCAGGGCCCGCTCCATACTGACCAAGGCCTCCCGGTCCTGGGCGAAGATGGCGCCGGTCAAGGCATAGGGTGTGCAGCTGTCGCAAAGCCGCAAGGCCTCCTCCAGCTGGTCATCCTCATAGACAAAGATCGTAAGCACGGGTCCGAAGATCTCCTCCACCATGCTGATGTAGTCGGGCTTCTTTGCCAGGATCACGGTGGGTTTGATGAAGTAACCCTTGGAGTCGTCGTAACCGCCGATCAAGATCTCAGCCTCCTCTGACTCTCTGGCCCCGTCGATATAGCCCTTGATGTTGTCAAAGGAAGTCTTGTCAATGACGGCGCCCATAAAGGTGGTGAAGTCCGTGGGATCCCCGATTTTCAGTTTCTTTGTCTCCCGCAGGAGCTTCTCCTTGACCTCCGGCCACAGGCTCTCCGGGATATAGGCCCTTGAGGCAGCCGAACACTTCTGGCCCTGGTACTCAAAGGAGCCCCGGACCAGGGCAGCGACCAGGGAGTCGATATGGGCCGTAGGATGGGCAAAGATGAAGTCCTTGCCGCCCGTCTCGCCAACCAGGCGGGGGTATTGTTTGTAGCTGGCGATATTGCAGCCGACCTGGCGCCAGATCTCCTGGAAGGTGGCCGTCGAACCGGTGAAGTGGATGCCACCCAAACGGGGGTCGGAGACCACTACCCGGCCGACATCGGCGCCCGCTGAGGGAACAAAATTGATGACCCCGTCCGGGAGCCCGGCTTCTTTCATCAAGAGGTAGAAGTAATAGCTGGCCAGGGAGGCTGTCCCCGCCGGCTTCCAGACCACCGTATTTCCCATGAGGGCCGGCGCGATGGGCAGGTTCCCGCCAATGGAAGTGAAGTTGAAGGGGGTGATGGCCAGGACAAAGCCGTCCAGGGGCCGGTACTCCATCCGGTTCCAGATCCCTTGGGAACTTTCCGGCTGCATACGGTAGATCTCATCGGCATAGGCTACATTGAAACGGAAAAAATCACAGAGTTCACAGGCCGAGTCAATCTCTGCCTGAAAGACCGTCTTGCTCTGGCCCAGCATGGTGGCCCCGTTGATCCTGTCCCGCCAAGGTCCGGACAGGAGGTCGGCCGCCTTTAGATAAAGGGCCTGTCTGTGCTGGAAGGGGAGGGCCGCCCAGGAGGCCTTGGCTTCCAAAGCCGTATCCATGGCCAAACGCAGTTCCTCCTCGCCCGCCTGATGGACCCGGGCCAGGATATGGCCGTGGTCGTGCGGCATGACCACTTCCTTGATCCGGCCGGTCCGGATTTCCTTGCCACCGATGACGATGGGGATATCCAAAACCAGACCAGCCTGCCGCTCCAGTTCCTTTTTCAGGGAGATACGGGCCGGGGAGCCTGGCCTGTAATCGAGCAGGGGTTCATTGGTCACGGTCGGTACTTTGAAATGGGCGTTCATGGGTTTTCCTTTCATCTGTAGCTTGGGCGGCCAAGAACCTTGGACAAGGAGCCGCCTACCTATACACGAGTCCGGCAAGGGACGATAATCAACTTTCCATATTATAAAACAAATAGCAATTTGTTTCCTGGATCTTCCTGCCGGTTCGTGGCTGGGATTCAGAAAATCTGAATACACAATGCTGACAGGGACAATGATATAAAAGAGGAAGTTGAGCACCAAATAGACTGATATAAGCGCCTCTCAGGACACCGAGAGGTAACGCTATTGTAATGATCCAGTTATTGACATAAGTTGTCAATCAATCCCAACATGAATAAGAGGTGTATATATTTTTGGGTCACCTGAATATTCTACAGGTAAATCGTATGAAGGGGTCTTGATCTCATGCAAGTTGCAGTAAAAAGAAGCAAAAGTTTGAAATGGCTTATATTTTCCCTTGTCCTTATTTTGGCGGCTGGAATCTTTCTGGCCTTCCCATCCAATCAGGTCAGGGC
>CAZAKT010000047.1:0-7217 GCA_964486135.1 uncultured Mageeibacillus sp. | reverse complement strand
CTTCCACTTTAGGTAACAAGAGCCCTCCCCTATTTTCCGCCTGTGATAAAATCCATCCGGATAATAAATAATTTGAGGTATAAAGATGTCAACTTTTAAAGAAATCCTGGAAGACCATCTGGAAAAACTGGACCTCTATGTCCCGGTCGTCGCCCGTGTGCATGGGGACAGCCACCCTGAATTTCATGAGGTCCGGAAGCATTATGAAAGCTTGAGGAAGAAAGTCGCGGAGGATCCCGAATCCGACCTGAGCTTGGAATTTGAGGGGCTGCGCGATATCACGGCCCATTACCTGCTGCCATCGGATGTCTGTGAAACCTACGAGGCGGTTTATAACATGCTCCGCCAACTGGACAAGGCCTATCACAGCAAGGGCTAGGCAGCCGAAAAATGCAGCGCTTCATCTTCAAGAACAAGAACAGGATCGCCCTGATCAATGGGGTCCTGATCGCCGCCGGCTTCCTGATTAAATGGACGACAGGTTACCTGCCCCTTTTCCAGGGCCTGCTCATTGCCGCCTCCCTGCTCGGCCTCCTGCCCATCGCCCTGCAGGCCTGGCAGGCCCTCCGTGTCAAGGTGATCAGCATTGACCTCCTGGTCACCCTGGCGGTTGGCGGGGCCTTCGCCATCCAAAATTTCGAAGAGTCAGCCATCGTCACCTTCCTCTTTCTCTTCGGCGCCTACCTGGAACAGCGGACCTTGAATAAGACCCGGTCGGCGATCAAGGCCCTGACCGAGATGGCGCCTGAGACAGCCTGGAGATATGACGGGGAAGGTGAATACGAGGAAATCGATATTGACGAGGTCGATGTCGGCGATGTCCTCCTTGTCAGGACCGGGGCCAAGGTGCCGGTCGACGGGACCGTCCTCTCCGGGGAGGGCAGTATCAATGAGGCCAGCATCACGGGGGAATCCATGCCTGTCGCCAAGGAGGAAGGCTCCGCTGTCTTTGCCGGCACCCTCCTCGACAACGGTACCCTCCGGATCAGGGCGGACCGGGTCGGAGAGGACACCACCTTCGGCAAGATCATTGAACTGGTCGAGGAGGCCCAGGACTCCAAATCCGGGGCCGAACGTTTCATCGACCGTTTCGCCCGCTACTACACGCCGGCCATCCTCCTGCTGGCAATCCTGGTCGGGGCCCTGACAAGGGATGTGGAGCTGGCCATCACCATCCTGGTCCTGGGCTGCCCCGGCGCCCTGGTCATCGGGATCCCCGTCTCCCATGTCGCTGGGATAGGGAATGGGGCCAGTCATGGGATCCTGCTGAAGGGGAGCGAGGTCATCCGGGATTTCAGCCGGATCGATAAAATGATCTTTGACAAGACCGGAACCCTTACCCTGGGCCATCCCGCTGTTACGGCCACAGAATTCTACGGGGGGGAGAGGGAGGAAGCCCTGATCAGCCTGGCCAGCCTGGAGCGGGAATCCGACCATCCCCTGGCCAAGGCCATCCTGGAGGAAATCGGGGAGGTTGAATACGCGGAGGTGACCGACACAAGGGTTGTCAAGGGGGGTGGCATCCTGGCCACCGTCAAGGGCCGATCGGTCGTCGTTGGCAAGGAGGCACTTCTGACCGCTGAAGGGATCCCCTTGCCTGACGAGGCCAAGGAGACCCTGGCCCGGCTGGAGGCCGGCGGCAACTCCCTGGTCCTGACCGCCATCGACGGGGAGCTCAGGATCCTTATGGGGATTTCCGACCCCCTCCGCCCCGGTGTCCGGGAGGATCTCAAGCGACTGAAAAGACTGGGGGTCAAGGACTTGGTCATGCTGTCGGGGGACAACCAGGGAACCGTTGATGTCATCGGTCGGGAACTGGGCCTGTCCGAGGCCCGGGGCAACATGCTCCCCGAAGACAAGGCGGCTTACGTCAGGGAAGAGATCCAGGCGGGCCGGACGGTCGCCTTTGTCGGCGACGGGGTCAACGACAGCCCCTCCCTCGCCCTGGCCCAGGTCGGCATCGCCATGGGCCAAGGCACAGAGGTTGCCATAGAGACCTCCCAGGTGGTCCTCATGAATTCCGATTTCAGCCGGCTCCCCCACGCCCTGGGACTGGCCAGGGCGACAGTCAGAAACATGGTCCAGAACATCGTCATCGCAGTCGGCGTCGTCTTCGCCCTCCTGGCCAGCCTTGTCTTCGGCGAATGGATGAATATGGCAATCGGGATGCTGGTCCACGAAGGCAGCATCCTGCTGGTCATCCTCAACGGTATGAGCTTGTTACGCTTCGGATTGCGAAAATGAGATAGATTGAGTTCTGCCAGTAAGAGGAAGAAGGAGAAGAAAATGAAAACCGCAAATCTACAGCTTGAAACATTGGTGTGTCCGTCCTGCTCTCAGAAAATAGAGGGGGCCTTGAAGGGCCTGGATGGCATCTTGAAAGATACAGTCCAGGTGTCCTTTAACAGCAGCAAGGTGAAGTTTGAATTCGACGAGGCAAAGCTATCGATTGAGGCCCTTGAAAAGGCAATCAACCGGGTCGGCTTTGAGGTTCTAAAAACCAGGGTAAAATAGGCCCGGCACGGATAGTCAAATAAAGGACGGCCCGCCCTTTCGGCGAACCGTCCTTTTTGCTTCCGTCCATTCAGTGGACACTAGCCGCAGTCCAGGACCCCCTTCAAGACATGGGTCTTCAGCTGACTGTATTCCTCGGGGGAGATCCCGATCCCCTCGCGCCCGATGCCGCTCATCTTGACGCCGCCGAAGGGCTGGTCCAGATGCCGGTAGACGCAACTCCCGTTTTGCACCACGGTGCCAGCCTCCAGGAGGGCGGCGACGCGGAAGCTCCGGGCCATATCCGAGGTCATCATGGCGGCGGACAGACCGTAAACGGAAGCGTTGGCGATCTCGACCGCCTCCTCCTCCGTATCAAAGACGATGATGGGGATGACGGGACCGAAGATCTCAAGATCCTTGGCCACATCCATGGTCCGGGTTACGCCGGTAAGGACAGCGGGCTCCACCCGGGCCCCCTCCCGGCTCCCTCCATAAACCAGGGTCGCGCCCTGCTCCACGCAGGTCTTGATCTGGTCTTCCACCTTTTTGGCGGCCTCTTCGGTCACCAGGGTGGTGATCTCCGCCTCCTCATCCAGGGCGCTGCCCCGGGGCAGGGCCTCAATCTTCCCGATCAGTTTTTCGACCAGGGCGTCATGGATGGAACGCTGGACCAAAAAGCGCTTGGGAGCACAGCAGATCTGCCCGTTATTGTAGAAACGGCTTGTCATCTCCTCAACGGCCTCATCCAGGTCGACATCCTCAAAGATCAGGAAGGGATCGTTGCCGCCCAGTTCGAGCATGAGCCGTTTCATGGTGGGCGCGCTCCTTTGCATGAGCTTGACCCCTGAGGCGGTACTGCCGGTCATGGAAATGACCTTGACCTTGGGGTTGTCTACAACCCCCTTGTTCATGGCCTCATGGGTGGTTGCGAAGGTCTGGAGGACCCCGACGGGCAAGCCGGCCTCCTCGGCCAGCTTCTGCAGGCTCAGGATAGCCAGGGGGGCAGCGGAGGGTGCCTTCAGGAGGACACTGTTGCCCATGGCCAGGGCGGGGGAAATCTTGTGGAAGGTAACTTCCATGGGGAAATTGAAAGGGACGATGGCCGCGACGACACCGATGGGCTCCCGGCGGGTAAAGACCAGGTCATGGTCCAGTCCGGGTCCGGTTGCGGGCAGGACGTCACCGTAGAGGTGTTTCGCCCGCTCAACATTGCCGCGGAGGATATTGGCCCCATCCTCCGTCTCGATACTGGCCTGGGTAATGGGTTTGCCACTCTCTGTGGCAATCAGTTCGGCAAGCTTGCCATTGTTGGCATCGATCAGGTCAGCAAATTTATAAAGTATTTCAGCCCTTTCATAGATGGCCTTCTTCGCCCAAAGCAGTTGGGCGGCGGCGGACTCATCGACCATGGCGGCCAAATCCACATCCGACATCAGCTTCACCGTCTCGATGAGCTGGCCATCAGCGGGGTTTATAATTTTCAGTGTGTCAGTCATATAAAGATCCTTTTCCTATTTTCTGGGTCAGGGCCGGCAGAAAGCCGCCGGCCCTGGCCACCTATGAATACTATCTGTTCTGAATACTCCTAATAGCCCAGGGCGATACCATCCGCCCGCATCTCCGAGGCGCCATACCAGACCTTGTTGACGGCGTCATACATAATCGCCTGCATGCTGCCCGAGAGGTCACTGACCACGACATCCTGGCGGAGGAAGGGGTGTCCCAGGGCGATCAGGCCCTCGACGATCTCCGGTTTGATGCCCAACTCGGCCATGAAACCGTCCGCTCCCTTGGCGCCTGAGGCGGGGTCCGTCTGCCCCTTATGACGGATCCTGGCCGCGTCAATGGAGGCCTGTATATCATAGCCGAAGTCGATGTGGTTCACGAGGAACTGGGCATGACCCATGGGCTGGTAGTCACCCCCGCAGACTCCAAATGAAAGGTAGGGGGCCCCGTCTTTCATGACGAAAGCGGGAATGATGGTGTGGAAGGGCCTTTTGCCCGGCTCATAGCAGTTGGGCGACTCAGGGTCCAAGGAGAAGAGGGAGCCCCGGTTTTGAAGGGCGAATCCATAGTCCGCGACACCGACGCCGCTGCCCATAAGTCCGTAGACACTTTGGATCAGGGAGACTATCATGCCGGACTCATCCGCCACGGTCAGATAGGTGGTATCACCCTTGCCAATGGGGGTCAGGCCGGCTACGACATCTTCTGCCGCCTTGGAAAGATCAATTTCGGCAGCCCGTTCCCTGGCGTATTCCTTGTCGATCAGGTCCTCGACCGGCAGATCGGAAAAGTCCGGGTCGCCGATATAAAGCGGCCGGTCCTCGTAGGCCAGCTTCTTGGCCTCAAGGAAGATGTGCCAGAACTCAACGGAGTCGCGTCCCAGGCTCTGAAGATCAAAATTCTCCAGGATATTCAGCATCTCCAAGGCAGTGGGCCCGTGGCCGTTGGGGGGCAGTTCATAGACATCATAGCCGCGGTAGTTGGTTGAAAGGGGCTTGACCCATTCACTTGAAAATTCCGCCAGATCCTCCAGGGTCATGGTGGCCCCGTACTTACCCAGGGTATCCACGATCGCCTGCGCGACGTCACCCTCATAGAAACCCGCCCTGCCTTTTTCGGCGATAAGCTTGAAGGTATCGGCCAGTTTCTCGTTCTTGAAAACTTCACCCTTGGCCGGGCCTTCATCGTCCGGATAGAAGATTTCCATAAGCTCTTCCATATAGGCGGGATCCGCGCCCAGATCCTCCAGAAGCTCAATGGTCCCGAGTTCCCACAGGCCACTGGCGCTTTCCGTCACGGGGACTCCGGTTACCGCATAGCTGATAGCAGGGGCCAATACCTCTTGCAGGGAGAGTTTCCCATATTTCCCGTGCATGCGGACCCAGCCGTCAACCACGCCGGGGATGGTAACAGAGAGGGGGCCGCAAAGCGGCATTTCATCCGCATTGCCGACCGCTTCCACCATGTCCTCATAGCTGACGGACCGGGAGGAGGTCCCGCTGGCATTGAGTCCGACCACATCGTCGGCAACAGGATCGTAGATGAGGGCGAACATATCTCCGCCCACACCGCACATATGGGGTTCTGCCAGCATGAGCATGGCATTGCCTGCGACGGCCGCGTCGACGGCAGAGCCGCCGGCCTTTAAAATATCGTTCATGACATGGGTCGCCAGGACACTGCTACTGGCAGCCATGCCGCTTTGGCCCATGGCCAGACTCCGGCTGGCAAAGGCTTCACCGAAAGGCCTGACCCCGCCATCGTCACCCGTGGCGTCCGGATTGGTGTAGGCCTCTTCACCCGCAGGTTCGGTTTCCGCCGCTTCTGTGGGTTCGGACATGGGGCTTTCCGAATCGCTGGGCAAGGGCTTTTTCTCCTTGGCACAGGCTACCGCTAGCAGGCCCAGGATCAGGCAGAGCAGTACAGCAAGCACTCTCAAAAATGGTTTTCCTGTCATTTCTTTTACCTCGCTTGTAAATTGGGGTAGGTCCTTGTCCCGGGCGCTGGGCGCCCGGGACAAGGCCGAGGATTGAGAGAGAGATTTTTACTTCCCTCGTATCGGTCCATCAGGATGGAGGACCCTGCTAGACCGGGTAGACATTCTCGCGTTCGAGCGGGAAGCTGAGGCAACGGGGCCCACCACCTTGGCCATGCAACATATCCAGGCAGGGATCGAGCACCGTAAATCCCATGGCGCGAAGACGCGCGTTCAGCTTAGCCGCCCGCTGGCTCGAACATATGATGTCGCGTCCCAAAGAGACAACGTTACATCCAACATTTCGCGCTTCCTCGATCGGTACATCCAGAATTGTGAATTGGCGATCGCGAAGCATCTTGATGAAATCCTCCGGGAGGGCTTCCGTACAGGCGACACAGGTTTTTTCAGAAATGATGACGAAGATGGCATCAAGATGATGGAATTCGCGGGGGATATTGACCCTCACGACATCATAGTCATAACCCTTCTCCCGGAGAATGCGCTGCATATCCCGGGCGCCCTCATCCGTCGAACGGCCGTCGCCCACCAGTAGGGTCTTTTGATCCAGGAAATGCGTGTCGCCGCCTTCCAGGACCCCCTTTTCCACCCTGCCTGCCACCGGAAAGCCGCAGGCCTGAAGATAGGTGGCCGCCACATCGAGCTCGCGCGGACGGTAGTCATATTGGAACTTGCCCAACAGGGCCCCGGCGGGGGACATGAAACCCATGTCCCTCGTCCAGGCCTGGCCCTGCAGGTCAGGCTGCGGTTCTTCAAAGTAGATGACCGTGCCCGTACTGGCCATGGCGGCCGCAAGTTCCTTCATTTCCCTGACGCCTGCGGAGCTGTCATAGACGGCCCCCTTCTCCAGATTACGATTGGTGATGGCATTGACCGGCATATAGTCCATGTAGGTCGGTAGACACAGGAGGACACTCTTTAGTTTTCCAAATTCATTGTTCACTAGCATTCGGCTTACCTCACCTTTAATGATTGATCTTTTCCCCTAGTCCTCGTCAGCGGGAGCAGATCCTGCCGACTCCAGCTTGAGCTCACGCCTAAGCGTGTACTGGTGAAGGATGAAGACAAGAACCCCGAAGAAGGCCAGGCCGACGAGCAAAGGAATGACCGGGCTTGCCGTGAAACCGGCGACCAGGAAACCTACCGTCGCGGCGGCCGCCGCAGTCACCGCATAGGGGATCTGTGTCTTGCAGTGGTCCAGATGGTTGCACTGGGCCCC
>CAZAKT010000046.1:0-8125 GCA_964486135.1 uncultured Mageeibacillus sp. | reverse complement strand
TGGGACTGGCCCGCTGTATTGAGTGGGAACTTGTCCAGGATTTCGAAGCTGCCAGGCCCCTGGATGAAATTGCGCTCCTTGCCTGCCTCATCAAGTACCTTGACGATCAGGGGTTCGATCGCTTCCTTGTCCTGGGCCTTGGTGACGGAAAAGATCAGCTTATAGAATTGATCCGTCTCCGTGACCAGGGAGTCTTTATAGTTTTTAACGGTGAAGCTCCATTCGACAGTTTCGGAAGGGGCGATGGCTGCCTTGTGGGTGAAGGATTGGGAGCCCTCCCCAAGGAAGATGAATTCTTTGGCAGTGACGCTGCCGGCCGCGATATCAATCGAGGTGGTATAGTAGGCAATCGTACCGGCCAGCAGGGAGCTCACAATGGCCAGGATAAGGAGCAGGGCAACAAGGATCTTTTTCACACGGTTTCTCCATTTGCAATAATATGAATCACCCAAGGTGATTGATGTGTGTCAACGGATTCTCGTAGCCGCGTAGGATGGTTGCGGTACGGTCGAGCATCAGATGTGTCTCGACGGGTCTAACTTGCAAAGACTGAATAATGCATAAAACCCGAGGCGGACTATAACACGCAAATAAACAGCCGTCAAATCTAGCGTAACTTAGGATACAGTAATCGCTCAAATAGGCTATTTGACAGGCTTATTTCTCTTTTGCAATTAAAGAATTCGGCTCGAAAATTGGGAGGCCGGCTCTTGGATCACAGGGAAATTTCAGATGTTTTTTGTATCAATTGGAGGCTTGGAGTCCTCATAAGCTGTATATTCAGGGAGCTGGATGACGGGCTTTATCTTAAATATAATGCAAGCAAATTGAATAAATCGTGGATAACTGAATGAAGGGGGGGCGATTCTTACCTGTGTTAGGCTTAATCCAGAAAATTATGAAACCCAAGGAGGCAATAGATGAAAACAAATAGGGAATATCTGGTTGAACAATCTGTCCAGGCCAAGATCCATGCGCCGACCTCACGCGGCGGCTACCGGGTCGACAATGCCGGCGTCCCCCGTGTCCTACCCGGTGTTGGGGGCATCGTTTACAACTACCAGGTCGGTGACTGCTGTATGCGGCTGGCCGGGGACCATGTGGAGCCGGGCGTCAGCCTGCGCAATGAGGACAAGGCGGAGAATGAAGGTATCATGCACAACGCCTGCGTGGGGAATCGGGCCATCGTCGTCGACGGAGACGCCAAGGGGGAGGAAGGCTTTGTCACGGGCAAGCACGGGGGTATCGAGCACACCCTTTGCTATTTCCCCCAGGAGACCCTGGAGAAGCTGAAAATCGGTGACCAGATCCTGATCCGATCCAAGGGACTGGGCCTGGAACTTTCCGATTATCCTGGCATCGCCTGTCTCAATCTGTCACCCGAGCTCCTGGACAAGATCCAGCCTGAGGAGAAAGACGGCAGACTGATCGTGCCCTGTGTCGCGGAAGTGCCGCCCTATCTTATGGGATCGGGCATCGGTGCTGCATCGGCCTATACAGGCGACTACGATATTATGACGGGCGATCTGGACGCCTTGAAGGAATATAGTTTGGAGAATCTTCGTTTTGGTGACCTCGTCCTTCTGATAGACTGCGATAACCGTTACGGTCGCCAGTATAAGAAGGGTGCCCGTACCCTGGGTGTCATCGTCCACTCCAACTGCGTCCTGTCCGGCCATGGGCCTGGAGTGACTGCCCTGCTCAGTTGCTCGGAGGATGAGCTCCTGGTCGGCCGGCCTGATCCGGACGCCAATCTTGCCAACTACTTTCTGAAGGATTAAGGGGCTGGGTTTTCGCCCTCCCTGATCAAGCTTCCGTAACAAAAACCAGCGGCGCGCCGAACCGGGCGTGCCGCTGTGTTATGCTCTTACATTGGAAAGGGGAGAAAGATGACAAAAAATACCTACACCGTTTATTTGATCCGCCACGGCTTGACCTATCAGAACCTTTGCCGTGAGTATCAGGGATCCATTCTCAACTACGATGTCCTGCCAGAAAGCAGGCATCTTATTGAGGCGCGCCAGAAGAGAGGCGCCTCACCTGCTATCAAGACCCTCTGGGCATCTCCGCTGGTCCGGGCCAGGAGAACAGCTGAACTCTATTTCCCAGGCCAGGCTATGGAATATGTAAATGATCTTATGGAGCGTGATTTCGGGGATTGGGACGGCAGTACCCACGAGGAACTGTTGTCGGACCCGAACTACCTGGAGTTTTACAAGTCCCGCGGGCTCACAACGCCTCCTGGCGGTGAATCCTACGAGGTCTTCTTCGGCCGGGTGCAGCGGGTTATGGACAAGATAGAAGAACAAATCAAGGAAGCACCCGATCAATTCCCGCTGGGAATCGTCTTCCACGGCGGGCCCATTTCACGGATAACCGCCCATCTGATCGAAGAGGAGCATCCCTTGCACCGCTATCAGGCGCTGGGGGCGGGCGGACTCAAATTGGAGATGCTGGCGGATCCCTTGCGGGTTATCCATGCGGAAGAGATTTTCACGGACGATGTGCCGGTTGAAGGAACCTCCTTCTATATCGATTTTGAGCGTCAGTCGGCAGGCTGAGGCCAGGTGTGTAACAGAAAGAAAAAAGCTTGACAGGCCGGCTCTGCCGGGGTAGAATCGTCAAGTGGCTCAAAAGTCAAATTTCTGGGACCGCATACGGGGGCATGGGGCTTTCCGCGCGGTTACCACGAGAGGTGAAAGCATATGAAAGACGGAATCCATCCCAAGTATGGCAAGTGCCTTGTGCGCTGTGCCTGCGGAGAGACCTTCGAGACAGGGGCGGTCGTCGAACAATTGAATGTCGATATCTGCTCGAAATGTCATCCCTTCTATACGGGTCGTCAGAAGCTCGTTGATACGGGAGGCCGGGTCGATAAGTTCCGCAAGCGCATGGGTCAGCAACAATAACCTGTGCGGGGGGAGCTGACCAGCTCCCTTTTTTTAGCGATTTTTTGGATCGGCCAGAGCCGCTACGGTACATATGAATACTGTCGAGGAAAATAAGGAAAAGGATAGGGCGGGATCTTCCTGCAAACGGACGACCATCGGTGGCCAGGCGCTCATTGAGGGTCTCCTGATGTTGGGACCGAAGAAGCAGGCCATAGCTGTGCGCGAGCCGGGAGGGGAGATCCGCCTGACCGTCAAAGACCGGTCCGCCCGGTCCGCCCGTTTTGACATCCCTTTTCTCCGTGGCCCTGTCCGTCTTGTGACCCAGATGAAAACCGGGATTGAAGCCTTGCTCTATTCGGCGGAAGCAGCCATGGAGGAGGAGACTGAGCCCGATAAGAAACCCTCCAGGATGGACCGCTTTGCCGAGCGTTTTCCCAATCTGATCATGGGGCTGACGGTTGCCTTTTCACTCGGATTGTCGATTGCCCTCTTCATCCTCCTTCCCAGCGCCCTGACCGACCTCCTTCGGAAGCTGACGGGTTACGGATTGGGACAGACCTCGGGCCTGCCGGTCTTGGTCCTCTCTCTTTTTGAGGGCCTGATCCGGATCCTTCTATTCCTTGTCTATCTGAGCCTGACCTCCTTTTCTTCTGATATGAAAAGGGTCTGGATGTACCATGGCTCTGAGCACAAGACCATCGCCTGCTACGAGGCCGGCCTGCCTTTGACGGTAGCCAATGTCAAGGAAGAGAGCCGGCTCCATCCCCGTTGCGGCACCTCCTTCCTCTTTCTCGTCATGTTGATCTCCATCCTGACCTTTTCAGTCGTGGGTCGCTATACGCTTCTTGTAAATTTTCTTATCCGTCTGGCCCTGATCCCCCTTGTTGCCGGCATATCCTACGAGATACTCCGCTTTGCGGGCTCACGGGACAACAAGTTGACAAGGGCCTTGTCCCGGCCCGGCCTGGCGCTTCAACGTCTCACGACGGCGGAACCCGACGAAGCCATAATGGAGGTCGCCATCGAGGCTATGAAAGCTGTTATTCCCGACAATCCTGACGATGACAACTGGTGAGCCTTTGACGCTGCGCTTTTTCCTGCAGAGGGCGTCGGAGCGGCTGGCAGCAGCCGGCTTCGAATGTCCACGCCGGGAAAGCCGGGCCCTGGTTGAAGCCATCACGGGCCTTACGATCGCGGAGCAGCTGGCCTGCCCGGAGCAGCCTGTCGGGAAGGATCAATTCCTCCAACTTGAAGAAGGTCTGGAAAGCCGCCTGAAACACAAACCCCTTCAACAGATTGCGGGCGCTGTCTGGTTTGATGGACTTCGCTTTCAGCTTGACGGGAATGTCCTGGCTCCAAGGCCTGAAACAGAGCATCTGGTGGAAGTGGCCTATGAATATGGCCTGGGCCTCTTTGAAAAGAGGAATGAAGAGGCTTCCGGCGGGGGAGCCCTCTCCCTCCTGGATACTTTCACAGGGACAGGGGCAGTGGGGATCAGTCTTGGCCGTCGCTTCGAGGCAAGGGGGATCCCCTTGACTGTCAGCCTGGCGGACATTTCCAAGGAAGCCCTTGAGATAGCCGGATTAAACGCAGGAAGGCAGCTGCTCCAAGGTAGCTTTCAGCTTGTTCTGGCGGATATCTGGCCGGCGGAAGAGGGCCGGTTTGACCTGATAACAGCTAATCCGCCCTATGTGGAGACTGCTGCCCTTGATGGACTAATGGCTGAAGTTGCCTCATACGAGCCCAGACTCGCACTCGATGGGGGGGAGGACGGACTCCATTTCTACCGGCGGCTGGCGGAGGAGGGTCCTTCCCATTTGTCGCCTGCCGGCTTTCTCCTGGTGGAGGTGGGCGCCGGCCAGGCCGGACCGGTTTCGGATCTATTTGTGGGCAAGGGCTGGAGACTCGAGAGAGTCGTGGAAGATTATGCCGGCCATAAGCGGGTCCTCAGCTTTTCAACCTGATGTAAAATGGAGAGGCAATAACGGAGAATAGTCGAATGGATATAGATCAATACTCAAAACTTACAGCAAGTGAGGAACGCTACCGCGAATTGACCGATATGCTGGCTGATACGGAACTCATGCGGGATCAGAAGGCCTATATCAAGCTGGTCAAGGAGCACGCCGATCTTCAGCCCCTGGTGCAGATGGTGGGGGAAATGCGGGCGGTCCAGTCTGCCCTGAAAGAGAACCGTGAGCTGGTCCGGGAAACAGACGATCCGATCCTCTACGACCTGGCCCGCGAGGAAGTCCTCGAACTGGAGGATAAGGAGGCCGTCCTGGAAGCGGCCATAAGAGAGGCGATCGAGCCCAGGGATGAGAACGACGAGCGGAATGTCATCGTTGAGATCCGTGCCGGCACAGGTGGCGATGAGGCGGGACTCTTTGCCGCTGACCTCTACCGTATGTACGCGGCCTAT
Organism: uncultured Mageeibacillus sp.; assembly: GCA_964486135.1. Classification (GTDB taxonomy): domain Bacteria; phylum Bacillota; class Clostridia; order Saccharofermentanales; family DTU023; genus UBA4923. The sequence continues at coordinate 2,812 of CAZAKT010000046.1, read as the reverse complement.
GCCGAGGGCCGGGGCTGGACGACTGAGATTGTAGATTTGAATGAGACGGAAATCGGCGGTTTCAAGGAAATCGTCTTTATGGTGGAAGGTAAGGGCGCCTACAGCCGCTTGAAGTATGAGAGTGGCACCCACCGGGTCCAGCGTGTCCCGGTGACAGAGGCAGGCGGTCGGATACACACCTCGGCCGTGACGGTTGCCGTCCTTCCTGAAGTGGATGAAGTCGATTTCGAAATCGATCCCAAGGACCTGCAGATCGACACCTACCGGGCCTCCGGCGCGGGGGGACAGCATGTCAATAAAACCAGTTCAGCCATCCGGATTACCCATCTCCCGTCCGGTGTCGTGGTCACCTGCCAGGACCAGCGTTCTCAGTACAAAAACAAGGACAAGGCCATGGCCCATCTCCGCGCCATCCTGCTCGACCGTGCCGAGCGTGAGCAGGCGGACGCGATCGCCAGCGAACGGAAGAGTCAGGTGGGGACAGGCGACAGGAGTGAGCGTATCAGGACCTACAATTTCCCCCAATCACGTGTCACGGATCATCGGATCGGCCTGACCCTCTACAAGCTTGAGCGGATTTTGGCCGGTGATATGGATGAGATTGTCGACGCGCTCCAGATTGCTGATCACGAAGCGGCGCTTCAGAATTGAGAGTGACCCTGCCCCATGGATACTCAGGTAATCCTCGTCAAACATCCGATCGATCCGGAAGAGCTCCGGCTTGCGGGCCAGGCCTTACTTGAGGGGGGTATCGTCGCATTCCCAACAGAGACGGTCTATGGCCTGGGCGCCTCGGCCCTGAAAGCTGAGGCGGTGCGGGAGATCTTCCGGCTGAAGGGACGGCCGGCCGACAATCCACTCATCGTTCATCTGCTGACGGCGGAATCGCTCAGCCAGGTGGCGGCCGGGATCCCGGACTTATTCTGGCCCCTCTACGAGGCTTTTTCTCCCGGCCCCCTGACCTATATCCTGCCGCGCGACAAGCGGATCCCCCTTGAGGTGACGGCGGGCCTGGAGACGGTCGCCGTCCGTTTTCCCTCGCAGGCCGCGGCGCGCGTCCTCCTGGAGCAGGCGGGTGTACCTGTGGTGGCGCCCTCGGCCAACCTCTCGGGCCGTCCGAGTCCGACCCGGGCGCGCCACGTGCTCGATGACTTCGCGGGCAGGATTCCCTACGTCATTGACGACGGGCCCAGTGATCTGGGCCTTGAGTCAACCGTCCTGGACCTGACGGTCGATCCGCCGAGGATTTTGCGTCCTGGGGAAATAACAGGCCAGGCCATCTATGAAAAGACAGGGATTGAGGTGGTCGGCTGGCAGCCGGATCCTCTTGGGCAGGGGGAGGACAAGCCCTCTTCGCCGGGCCTGAAATACCGGCACTACGCGCCCAAGTCCCCGGTTGTGATTGTTATGCCCAAGGAAGGAGAGGAGACCATCGGGCAGGCTTTCCTGGAGGCGGTTGAGGAGCAGGAGGGACCAGCGGGCCTGTTCCTGAGTGAGGAGACCTGGGCGGCCATCAAGGACAGGGTTCCGGCCCAAGGATTGGATATCTATACCTACCAGGGAGGCAGGGATCTGACCGCCGCAACCCGCCATCTCTTTGATGCGCTGAGGACCCTGGACCAGCGTCAGGTTTCCCTGATCCTGGCTGAGGGTTTTGAAGGGGAGGAGGCCGCCGCCTATATGGACCGGCTGACGAAAGCGGCCGCCGGCCGCCTTGTCTCGCGCCTTGTCCTCTTCGTCTGTGAAGGCAACACCTGCCGGAGTCCCATGGCCGAAGCCCTCTTCAATGACCGCTATCAGGAGGGTGAGGCGCTGGCCCTCTCGGCCGGCTTATCCACCCTGGCCGGACAGCAACTGTCGGAAGGGGCGGCTGAAGCCCTCCGCGAATGGGGAATTGAGGCCGGGGGGAGGCGGGCCCGCCAGATCAGGGCAAGAAGAGTGGCTGAAGCTGACCTGATCCTGACCATGACAAAATCGCAACAGCTGCGCTTGCGCCGCCTCTTTCCGGAGGCAGAGGACAAGATTCTGGCCGCGGCTGATTTTCTTGAAGGACAGGATATCGCTGATCCTTACGGACAGTCGCTCCCTGCCTACAGACGGGTCAGGGGTCAACTGGGATCCATCCTGGAAGCCGTCTACGAAAAACTGATTTTGGCCTGATCAAAAATCCAATCGTCGGCCTGGGCTAAACTTACGGTCCGGTTAGCCAGCACAAAGGCGCTTGACGGAGGGCCGGTGACGTGTTACAGTGTCACTCGCCTGTGAGAACAGGTGTAAATCCTCGCTCTGTCAAGCGGCAGGGCCAGTAGTCCGGGAGGAGGGTCAAATACTACCCATGACTAGAAAATATGAATTACTTTATGTGCTGAACGGCAGCTTGCCCGCGGATGAGCTCCGAAGCCAGATGAACCGGGTCCAGACCATTGTGGAGGCCTCGGCCGAGGTCCTTGATGTCAATGAATGGGGCCGTCGGAGATTGGCCTATGAGATTCAGGACCTTCGTGACGGCTATTACGTCATCGTCCATTTTATGGCCGAGCCCGACAGGCCCAAGGAAATTGAGCGTCTCCTGCGGATAGCAGATTATGTTCTGCGTTACCTGATCGTGACGGCCGAGGGCTCCTTTGTACCCGCCGGCCGGCGTTCACTTGACGATGAAGAGGCAGAAGAGGCCGCCAGGGAAGTTGCCCCGGAAGAGGCGGCGGCAGGGACCGAAGAAGTGACAGCTGAAGAGGAAACGGAAGTCGTAGAGTTGGAAGCTGAAGGGCAGGAGGAGAAATCGGAAGAAGCTCCGGAAGAGACACCGGAAGAA
>CAZAKT010000045.1:0-9111 GCA_964486135.1 uncultured Mageeibacillus sp. | reverse complement strand
TGTTCCTAATATAGCTTTGCAGGAGATGTCTTTATAGACATTATTATAATTGACAAGATATGCGATTAGATGACATAATTATAAACAGTGGTACTTATTATATTTGATTTAATAGGCGGTTCAAGAGTGGAAAGAAAGCCAACCGAAAGAAAGGATGGGGAGATTATGAAAAAGCTTGAGATAGGCAAGTTTTATGTCAAGGACATAAAGTTTGGTGACAAGACCTGTTTCAAAGACCAGGTGCTCACGGTCAACAAGGAAGAGGCTATCGAGTACCTGAATCCCGATGGAAAACTGACAAACATTGAACTCTTTGTGGTCAGACCCGGTGACAGCGTACGCTTGGTGCCAGCCAAAGCAGCTGTCGAACCTCGTTTCAGACCGGATGGGCGCTGCAGTTTTCCCGGCTACACCGGTCCCATTGAGGACTGTGGAAACGGCAAGCTCTACGCCATGAAGAATATGAGCGTCATCTCTTGCGGCAAGTATGGAAATATGGTGGACGGCCTGCTGGATATGTCCGGTCCTGCCGCCAGGCACAGTATCTTTTCCCAGATGATCAATCTGGTCGTATACGCCGAGAGAACGGAGGAAAGAGACCTGGACCTCACCATTCGGGTTGAGAATGAGCAGAAGATGGCAGCCCACCTTCTGGCCGACTATGTCGCGAAGACCCTCGAAGGCCAGGAGCCGGAAGACTGGGAAAGCTATGAGTTGGAGTCGAAAACCGATGAAGCTGAAAAGAAAGGCCTGCCCCGGGTCGCTTATTTTATGACCCTTTGCAGCCAGTTGTCCCTTGGTTGCAACGACATGGTCTTTGGTGGTGATTGCCATAATATGCTTTCCATGCTGGTTCATCCCAATGAGGTGTTCGATGGCTTGCTGGCTTCACAGTTCGGTCTTATGGGACAGTGCAGCACAGCTTACGCATACCAGAATCAGCCCATGATCAAACGTCTCTATGAAGAACATGGCAAGTCAATCAATTTCGTGGGCGTGGTCCTGTGCCCGGCGGACGTATCCAATGAGGTTAAGTTGCGGGTGAAGATCAGGAGCGGTGAAATCGCCTCCATGCTCAATCTGGATGCTGCCATTGTTGCCGAATGGGGTGGAGGGAGCAACATTGATGTTGACTTTTTCTATCAACTGGCGGAACTGGAAGATCGGGGAGTCAAAACGGTCGGCATTATGGCAGAGCACGGCGGAAAAATGATGCAGGATCCCAAGGGAAACGCCATCGTTTCCGGTGGGGATACAGCAGCCATCTATGAATTGCCAGCCATGGATCTGGTGATCGGTGATCTCGAATCGGTTGTACGGGACGACTTCTATGGTTCCTGGCCCGACCACGATGAATATGGGCCCAGCCTGCGTCCGGATGGTTCACTCGTCGTCAATATGTACATGATCGCGGATGGTGGCAACAGTACGGGCTATTTGACCAAGACCGTGAGAGAATACTAGCTCACACTCACTCAGGAAAGGATGACAGGGATATGAAGAAGGCAATTCTCTACATTAATCAATTTTTTGGCGGAGTTGGCGGCGAAGACAAGGCCGACTTCGAGCCGGTTATCAAGGAGGGGGCGGTAGGCCCCGGCGTCGCCATCCAGGGAGTATTGGAAAAGGCAGAAATCAGCTATACGATCATTTGTGGTGACAATTACCTGAATACCCACAAGGAGGAAGCCATCAAGAGGATTGAAGGTTTTCTCAAGGATAAGGAATTCGATATTTTCCTGGCCGGTCCCGCTTTTCAAGCCGGTCGATACGGCATGAACTGTGGTGAAATGTGCAAGTTCGCAAGCGACCATTACGGTGTACCCACCGTCACCAGCATGCATGAAGAAAATCCAGGCGTGGATTCCTATCATTCGGAAGCCGGTATTTATATTGTGCGGGGCAGTAAGAGCGCCGCCAGTTTACGGGAAGACGTAAAGAAGATGGGGGCCCTGGCTAATAAGCTCCTCGCTGGCGAAGAGATCCTCTGGGCGGACGCGGAAGGCTATTTTGGCCACGGTATCCGCAAGGAAGTCTTTGTAGACAAAAGCTCTGCCGATCGCGCGCTTGACATGCTGCTGGCCAAGCTTGGGGGAGATCCCTACCAGACAGAATATAAGATCGAAATCCACGATACGGTGGCGCCCGCGCCCGCGGTGGCCGATATTAAGAAGGCCAATCTTGCCATCATAACCACGGGAGGCTTGGTCCCCATCGGGAACCCCGACCGCCTGCCCTCAGGTACAGCCACCACCTGGAAACGCTATCCTATCGACCATTTGGATGCCTTCCTGCCGGGTGAATACTATAGCGTGCACGGGGGCTACAGTACCAATAACGTAAACGCCTATCCCGAGAGCCAGGTTCCCTTGTCTACGATTAAGGAAATGCAGAAGGAAGGGAAATTTGGCGCTTTGCACCCCTACTATTACGTCACGATAGGCAATCTGACCCTCCTGTCCGCAGCCCGCCGGATGGGTAAGGAAATCGCACAGATCCTGAAGGAGGAAAGAGTAGATGGCGTCATCTTCGTAAGCACCTGAGGGAGCTGTACACGTTGCGGCGCAACAATGATCAAAGAACTTGAAAAAGAAGGATTCCCTACCGCTCATATCACTAATATGACACCGATCGCCAAAGTCACGGGGAGCAACAGGATTATCCCGGGGATCGCCATCCCCAACCCCCTCAGTGACGTTACCCTCCCTATTGATGAACAAAGAAAACAACATCGTAACTTTATTGAACGCGCCTTGACGGCCATTTCCACGGATATCTCTGAACCGAGATTCTTTTAATGGACAAGAAAGGGGAGTCCCGCGTTTTGGCGCGGGATCCAGGAATGGAAGGACATTTTACTTAGGCAAGGAAAGGAATGAAATCTATGAGTAATCCAGGAGTATATTGGGCGGTTATTGTCGTCTACGCGGCAGCCTTCATCCTCCTCCCGATTGTAATCGAAATTACGTTGCGGTCGAAGTGGTGGCGGAGGCAGAGCGATTACTATTTTTCCTTTAATGAGACTAAAGAGAAAAAATGAGAGACCAGTTATTCGTACGTAAAGGAGCGTGTTGTTTATGACCATAAATTGGTTGCAGATTACGATTGTAGTCGTGTATATGGCAGCGCTGGTCGCCGTCGGCTTGTATATGAGCCGGAAGGTGAAGACAAGTGCTGACTATTGGATAGGCGGGAGATCCATCGGACCTTTCACAACAGCCATCTCCTACTGTGCCGCTTACTACAGTACAGTGGCGGTTGTAGCGGGTCCTCCCATGTATTACCTGTTCGGAATGGGCTACTCATCATTTGAGGCCTTCTTGAATATCCTGCTGACAGGTTTCCTCATGTTCGTTCTGTTCGCGCCAAAAATGAGGGCGGTATCGGAACGTGTCGATGCGGTTTCGCTTTCAGGACTGCTTGCCGTCCGCTACCGCTCGAATGTCGTCAGGCTGGTGTGCGCCCTGGTTGTCGGCATCATGATGATCCCCTATGCTATTTCTGTTGTTAAAGGCATTTCGGAAGCGCTTACGGCTATCGCAGGCATCCCCTACAGAGTGGGTGTCCTTGTCACGATTATCGTTTGTTTCGGCTATCTGATAACAAGTGGCTATTGGGGAGCGGCCACGGTAAACCTGATACAGGGCCTCACCATCACCCTGGCCCTGATCGTCACTGCGGCCGCGATCATCATCAAGGCGGGAGGCGTGTCCCCTATCATCAATTATATGGTGGAGGAGCATGCGGCAACCCACAACGCCATGCCGGGGGCCCTGTCCTGGGGGACCCTGTTCAGTTATGCGGGTGTCTGGGCTTTCATTGCTTTCGGTCAGCCCCAGCTGACGACCACCTTCATGGGCCTGAAGGATGGTCGTACCTTCGGGGCCGTCATACGTACCTCGACCCTCTGGCAGATCGTATATTTCATTTCGACAGCCTTCATAGGCTTCGGGGCACTCTACCTCTACCGGGGGCAGTCCTTCGTGAACATCGACCTTATCGCGCCGACTGCGGCCGCGGACTTTGGGGGCACCATCTCATCAGCCATCTTCCTTTGTGGGGCGCTGGCCGCGGGTTTCTCCACAGTCGCAGCCCTTGTGCTGACTTCCTCCGCAGCGGTTGCCAAGGATATCTATGAGGATTTCCGCAGCAAAGCGCTCGGAAGGACTGTGGATGCGAGCAAATCAGTTCGGCTTTCCCGTATTGTGACGGCAGTCGTAATGCTGATTATTGCTGTTGGATCCCTCTACCCCATGGACTTCGTCTGGTTCCTGTCCACCATGTCTGCCGGTGTCACCGGGGCCGCATTCACCGCCCCCTTGCTACTGGGATTGTATTGGAAGCGAGCGACGACTAAAGCATGCATTGTAGCCATTATCGGCGGCTCAGCCCTGTCCATTGCCTGGTACTTCCTGGGTCTGTCCGATATCGTGCATTCCTTCGTGCCGGGCACAGTACTTTCCTTCATCCTTATGATTGTGGTCTCCTTGATGACGGAAGCGCCACCCAAGGAACACGTGGATGTCTTCTTTGAGTCTGGTTGCAGTCAGGATAAGATCCAGGCGGCCATCGACAGTACCAATTTCGTGAAAGAGGCCAAGGCCTGACAAGGAAAAGGCTCTCCCCGCCGGACGCGGGGAGAGCCCTCTTTCCCTAATTTGTCCTGACTTTATCAGTAGGCAATTTCATGCTGTAAAAAGCTACCCTTCCTCAGGTCTTCGAAGGCCTGTCGGATCTCATCCTTGGTATTCATAACAATGGGGCCTCCCCAGGCGATAGGTTCGTCAAGCCTCCTGGAACTGATGAAGAGGATCTGGGCGGGAGTCTCTCCAGCCGCAAGGCTGACAGAATCCCCGCCGGAGAGCTTGGCAGCGGTCTTTTCCTTGACAAGCTCACCCCCGACCCAGGCATCCCCCTGGAGGGTAAAGACCATGACGGATCGGTCCTTCGCCGTATCCAGATTGATCGAACTGCCAGGATTGAGATGGATATCGTAATAGTCAAGCGGCTGGTATTGACCCAGGTAGCCCTGCCTGTCCTCATAGTGACCGGCCAGGAGCCTCAGCTTCCCACCCTCGAAAGCGATTTCCTCAATCTCCTCCGTCTTGATGCTGTGATAGGCGGGTGGCGCCATCTTGTCACGGGCGGCCATATTGAGCCAGAGCTGGACCCCCAGCAGGCGGTCCGAGGCGGGCAATCTTTCCTCGTGCTTAATGCCGGAGCCTGCCGTCATCCATTGGACCTCCCCATCACCGATGGTATCTTCATGGCCCAGGCTGTCCCTGTGGGTCATCCGGCCCCGGTAGACATAGCTGACCGTCTCAATCCCCCGATGGGGATGGAGGGGAAAACCAGCCGTGTAATCGTCGGGATTGCTGCTGTCAAAGGAATCAAGCAGGAGGATGGGATCGTAGGAATCCACGGTCCTGTTCCCCAGGACCCGTACCAGGCTGACGCCTGCCCCATCCTGTGTCCGGTAGCCAGTTATCTGTTCAATAATCTTTCTTTCCATATCTGATCCTCCTAAGGCTGAATAATTTATATCTCTTCAGTCAAGAGGGTCTTACTTCCTTCCAGCTTCCTCAAGCCTGAAATCTCCTCCGTCACCTCAGCCACGCCCAGGTACTTGCCCTCCGCATCCCTTACGGCATAGTAGCGGATCAGGATGAAGAGGCCGTCCTTCTGGATCCAGAAGTGTTCCTCATCCTTTTCCCCCGACTTGAAGGCTTCCACCACGGCCAGGACCCGGTGGAGGCTCTTGGGCGGATGGCAATCCTCCACCAGCCGGCCGATGATGGTCCGGGTTCTAGGAAAGACCCGGTGCTTCCCCTCGCTAAAGTACTGGACCCGGCCGTCCGCGTTGACATAGGTGATGTCGTAGGGGAGGGTGTTCAGCAGGGCTTCCAATTCCCCAACCTTGAAATACCCGCTCGGCAAGTCGATCTCATTGTCTGTCGACCGGGGAATCCGGTCCTCATCCTCCTTGAGCCAGGCCTTCGCGTCCGAAGGACTTGCGCCCTCCAGTCCACCCGTGAAGGCATAGCCGAACTGGTCGCTTTCGCGGGCCACGGTCTTCCAGTCCTCTTCCGTGAGATTTTCCACCAGCATGGGCTTCAGTATTTCATTTTCCTTCTGGATCATGCCGCGGATCTCATATTCCATTTCAGCGAATAGTCTTTCATCTTTTTCACCGGACTCAGCCTTGGCCAGGGAGGCCTTGATCAGGTTCCGGATCTCATCATCCTTGCCCCACATGACCTTGGGAGGGGCGGTGATGCCCTGTCTCTCGAGGTAGGGGAAGATCAGTTGCTCCTTCCGGGCGTAGTGTTTGTCCAGCTTGTAGAGTTCCTTCAGGGCGCGGACATAGGGTTCAGGGTCATCCTCCGTCAGGAAGGCGGCCTTGGCCCGGGCATAGTCACCATCCAGGAAGGCGGCCAAGCCGTCATTCTCCTGGTGGAAGACAGTCAGCGGATGGCCTCTGCCGGGATCGACCTCAATGACCTTTACATTACCCTCGACGACAGCCGCATGGAGATTACATAGATTCAATATCTCCTCCACAGGCGTGCCGCTCCTGATCAGTTCCGCCTCCGCGGCGGCTATTTCCGAGGCGTCCACCGTCTCGAAGGCAGCGAGAAACTCATCCCTGACCTCCTCGGTCTTCGCGCCATCACTCAATTTTTGCAGAATATTTTTCAAGGCTTCAGCCTGTTCTTTTGTCTTGGACATAGCATCCTCCTATCTGGGATTGAAGTGACCCAAGGCCACACCCTAAGCATAAGCGCAAGGAGGGATTTTTCCTGATACAAGGGTTCCCAATGGGCGGGAAGCGGGAGAAAGGCTTGAATCGTTCGGCATCTGCGCTATTATGGACACATGTTTCGACGGATAAGGCTTGCCGGGATGTGACTAATGGAAGAAAGAAATACGGACAAGCAGGCCGGCCAGAAAGAAAGCAACCGCTTCACGGTCCAGCTGAACGATCTACAACAACGGATCGAAGATTATACCAATGAGAAATCCTGGGCTTCCGCCTGGAAGGAGCGCCTGGGACGCCTGGCCAGCCTCAGGCTAGGCGTTGACGCGGCTGCCTCTTCCTATTACCTGCTCTTTTCCCTTTTCCCTCTGGTCATGTTCGTCTTCAGCCTCTTAAACCTCTTGAATCCTGATTTGGCCCTCCGCTTTGAACACGCTATTCCCAGGCTCAGCGTCATGGTGCCGGAGGAAATCCTGCGCATCCTGCAAAACTTCCTGGAATCAGTTGGCCGGATGAGCAGTATCCCCTTCCTGTCCGTTTCGGCGCTCGGCTTGCTCTGGGCGGCCTCCCGGGGGGCGGCCAGTATCGTGACATCCCTGAACAGGATCTACCACAGACAGGTCGAATACAACTTCCTCTTCCGCCGTCTGATCGGAATCATCGCCATTTTTGCAATCAGCCTGATCTTGATCGCCGTCTTACTATTGCTGGCCTTTTACCGCACCCTGCTCAATTACCTGCAAGAGTTCATCTCCCTGCCGGCCTTCATCCTGAAAGGCGATTTCGATATCTTCGCCCACTTGCTGACCTTCCTGCTCCTGACCCTGGTTTTCATCCTGATTTTTGCCCTGGTGAAACGGCAGCGGACTTATTTCCGCCATACCTTGCTTGCGGCCATGGTAACCTCGGCAAGTTGGATCCTGATCTCCTACGGGCTCTCCCTCTTCATCTCCATCCAGACCCGCTACTACTTTATGTACGGCAGCATTACCGGCATCATATTTCTCCTGCTTTGGCTCTATCTGGCTGTCTATATCATCATGGCCGGAGCCTTCATCCACGCCGAGTTGATCCTCAAACACCCCCGGCCGAGGAAAAACAAGAAGGGATGGCAGGAAAGAGCGGAGACGGAAGCTCTCAGGCCTCTTCCTGATTCAGGTAATTCAGAAAGGCCTTCAACAGGGCCGGCAGGTCATCCGGATTCCTCGAGCTGATCAGATTCCCCGAAATCACCACTTCCTGGTCCAGCCAGCAGGCCCCGGCATGGATCAGGTCATCCTTGATGGAAAAGAAGGAAGTGACTTCCTTCCCCTTGAGGTCGCAACAGGAGGCCAGCATCCAGGCGCCGTGGCAGACAGCGGCAATGGGTTTCCCCAGGCGGTCAAATTCACTCACCAAAGCCCGGGTCGATTCGGACCGTCTCATATAGTCGGGTGAGAAGCCTCCCGGAATGAAAAGAGCCTTGTAGTCTTTGGCGCTCACATCTGCCGACCCATGGGTGCTTTTGACTTTCATGCCGCTTGAACCGGCGTAGAAGGTGTCCCTTTCGCTCCCTATCAGGTGGACTTCAAAGTCTTCCCGCAAGCGGTGGTAGGGGTAGATAAGCTCGTGCTCGTTAAATAGGTTCTCCAGTAAGACTGCGATTTTTTCCATGACTTTCTCCTTATCCGGATCTCACTCCAGCGAGATCGCTTCAGTCGGGCAGGACTCACAGGCCTCCAAGGCGCTGCCTTCCAGATCATCTGTTACTTCAGCGATGACATGGGCCAGGCCATCCTCCCCCATCTCAAATACCTCAGGACAGATTGACTCGCAAAGGCCACAGCCGATGCAAAGATCCTGGTCAACATTTGCTTTCATCTCTTTTCCTCCCGGACTCCCATCCCGATTTATTGAGCAACTTCTTTCACTGTCCAGGTCGATAGGGGCTTGACCCCTCGACACGGATCGATTGCTCCGTGTTGATAGTTCAATTTTACAGGAGAAGGCAGATCAAGATGGGAGATGAGTTGGAAAGGTAATTCTAGTGACGGAAACAGTTCTCGTACTAATGCGGTGATCAAAGTCGGGGAAGACTTTTCCCAAAAAGAAAAGGGCGAATCGCACTGCTTTCGCCCTTTCTGCATAGGTGGCTTTATGCCCTGCGCCGTCTCATCAGGCCGTGGCTTGAGCAGATTGCTGCCAGCCCCATCAGCACAAAACCCCAAGGAACTGCCTCTTCACCCGTCACAGTTATATCCGTGACCACTTCGATTGGCACCGTTTCCGCAAGGGTGATGAAGGACATATCCTCGCCGTAGATCCTTCCCACCTTGTTAATAGCGTAGGCTCGCACATAGCAGTTGGTGGCGTCC
>CAZAKT010000044.1:0-11107 GCA_964486135.1 uncultured Mageeibacillus sp. | reverse complement strand
GGGTACACGCGATTTCCAGTCGCGCTCCTTCAGCCAGCTCGGACAACCCTCCATGATGACTTGTGGCCTGCTGGCAAAGCACTGGAATTGTACCACTCGCCTTTCTTTTCTGTCAATGTAACAGACCCGGGGCACCGCCGGGTCTGTCCATCAATTGGAGGAGAAAAGTATGAAACAGAGCTTCAACTCTCACTATGGCGATAGTTTAACCCGTATTCGTTGCCAACCTGATAATCAAGTGTGAATAAACAAAAAACAAATGATCGGAATTCAAAAAAATCGATGAAAAAGGCCCGTTTGTCACGGGCCTGTAATCTTTCCATCAGGGGATAAACTCTTATTCCAGGATCTTAACAGAGGCGGGGGTCAAGGCCGCTTCATCCGCCGGTTCATCGATCAGGAAGCCGCCTGTCGGCACGGCTACCAGAAGGGTAACCGGTTTTCTGGTCACCTTGAAGTTATCTTTAAGCGAGAGGACCTCCGCCCTGACATCGCAGTAGGTATTGAAGAGATCGATGCTGTCTTCGACCGTCACATCCTCATTCAAGACCAGGACGACTTCCGTGCCCTTCATTTCATAGACGGCAATATCCTTTTCCTTGTCAACCGTATAGGGAAGCTGGGCGATAAATTGATCGACGATTTCCGCATGTTGCTTCTCGCGCTTGTTCATAAGGGGGAAGGCTATCGCCAGGAAAAGACCGATCACCAGAACAGAGATCCCTGAAATGATGAGGACGGGCTTAAGGGGCATCTTCAAGGCGGGAACCTTGGTCTCAGGCAGGATATATTCATCCACCGCCTTGGTCGGCCCTGTCGACACCGCCGGCAGGGGGAAGGCAGGGGTACGCTGGTATTGGGCAGGAGTCAGCGAGGGTCCCTCATACTTGGGCTGTTTTTCATTGGGGAAGCTGAACTCATCCGGATGTTCGTTGGCCCTGAAGGCTTCCTCATTATCAAAAACGCAGTCGCAAAACAAGCAATGCCCCCGGGGCATGTCGGAATCCAAATACAGGATAGATCCGCAGTTAATGCAACGTCCTTCTTTAATCGCCATTCGTGTATCCATTTCTTTCGAAGTCAGTTATCGGTTCCCACACAAAAGGATGATCGGGTTCCGATCCCGATTATTCTACCACAGCCTCTGTCCTCTTGGTAATTGCGGTAGTATGGTTTCGGAGGAAGGGCTGGCAATGGACAGGACGGAGCACAGGATTTTCATGGAGGAGGCGGTCGGACTGGCCCGACAGGCGGCCGCGGCTGGCGAGGTCCCCATCGGCGCCCTCGTCGTTCATCGGGGCCTGGTCATCGGCCGGGGAATGAACAGCCGGGAAATGGCACAGGACGCAACGGGGCACGCGGAATTGGCGGCTATCCGGGAGGCCTGCCATAAGCTGGGCTCCTGGCGGCTCATTGACTGCGACCTCTATGTCACCCTCGAACCCTGTCTTATGTGCGCGGGCGCCATGATTCAGGCCCGGATCAGCCGCCTCTTTTTTGGCGCCTTTGATCCCAAATCCGGTATGGCAGGCTCAGTCTTCGATGTCTTCTCCCTCCCTGCCAATCACAGGCTGGAAGTATGCGGCGGTCTTTTGGAAGAAAGCTGCGGTGAGCTTCTGCGTGACTTTTTTGAGGCCAAAAGAAATCCCCTGTGCTAAGCTAACTGTATTCCTTAGGAGGAAAAGCAAGCAATGATCCGGAGGATCCTGATCTGAAATGTGCCGACGACGAAAAAAACTGACAGAACAACAAGCAAGGGGCTGGCAAGGCCACTTTCTTTTCTTGCTGGGTATGGGCTTGAGCCGCCTCTGCCTGCGCTTGCGCTACAAGGGCAGGGAGCATATCCCCCAGGAGGGGACTTATCTGGCTATCGCCAATCACCAATCCATGTTCGATGGGCTTTGGATCATGGGGGGTATCCCGGCCGGCCAGCTCCAGCGTTTTTCCGTTATGGCCGGTTCAGACCTCGAGCAGAACTTTGGCTTGACGGGGAGGATCATGTTCCGGGTCGGCAGGGCCATCCCCATTGACCGTCACGGCAATCCACTCCGGGGGCTTCTGCTGGCCAAGAAGGCGCTTGAGAACAATAGTATCGTCATGATCCATCCCGAGGGGACACGCACCAGCGACGGACGTATCGGTGAAATCAAGAACGGGGCCGCCTACCTTTCCATCAAAACCAAGGTGCCCGTCATCCCCATCTATATCGACGGCGCCTATGAGGCTTTCTCCCGCCATATGTCCGTGCCGCACCCCATCGACTGGAAGCGACTCCGCCGCAAAAAAATCACCATCGAATTCTGTCCGGCCATAAACCCCGCTGACTACAGCGGCAAGGACGAGCTGATGGAGGCCATCAGCCAGGTGCTCCTCGACAAGGAAGAGGAAGCCCTGTCCCGTCGGGGACCGGACGGAAGGCCCCGATAGGGGCCTCAATCCCTCTTGATATAGGGAAGTAACGGGCCAAGCTGACTCCTGCGGATCCTGCCCGACAGGACAATGAACTCCGCCGCATAGTCCTCCTCCACCACGCTGCCCTGCTCACGGGCATGGTTTACGATGCCGGCCTCCCTGTAAGGAATGAAGGCCCGATAGGAGACAAGTGATTCTTCGACAAAGCTGGCCAGCCGCTCCAGGAGTTCCTCGATCCCCTCCCCTGTCAAAGCGGACAAGCTTACCACCCGGTCCGCCTTCTCATGCCTCAGGACCTGCATTACCTCGTGGAAGCTTTCCGGCCTCAGCTTATCCCTCTTGTTCAGGACGTAGATAACCGGCAGGGACCCGGCGCCGAGCTCCTTCAAGTGTTTTTGCACAATCTCGATCTGCGCCGCCGCGTCCGGGTCGGACAGGTCAACGACCAGCAGGATAAGATCCGCGCTCGAGGCCTCCTCGAAAGTAGCCCGGAAGGCCTGGAGGAGGAAGGCCGGGAGATCCCTGATGAAGCCAACGGTATCGATCAGGATCAGGGAGAGGCCGTCACGGATGTCGATCCTCCTGGCCGTTGGATCCAGGGTCATAAAGAGCTGGTCGCCCGCTGCCAGGTCCGCCTGGCAGAGCTTATTCAGAAGGGTCGATTTCCCCGCATTGGTATAGCCCACGATAGCGGCCGATATGATTTCACGCCGGCTGCGGAGGGAGCGCGACCGCTCACGCCTGGCCTCCATTTTGCGCAAGTCGCCCCTGAGCAAGGCCATGCGCTTGCGGATGACCCGGCGATCCTGCTCCAGCTTGGTCTCCCCGGGGCCACGGGTACCAATCCCGCCGCCCAGTCGTGATAATTCAACGCCCCGGCCCGTAAGTTGTGTCAAGCGGTAACGGAGCCAGGCCAGTTCAACCTGGATCTTCCCCTCATCCGTCCGCGCGCGCTCGGCGAATATGGAGAGGATCACATTGACCCGGTCACTGATTTTGAGATCCGTCTCCCCCGCGATGCCCCGGGTCTGGGCAGGGGTCAGCTCCCCGTCAAAGATCAGGTAGCCTGCCCCTATCCTTTCCGCTTCCCCGACAATCTCGACCAGCTTGCCCGAACCGACAAAGGTCAACCCATCAACCCGGTCCAGCCGCTGGACCACCCTGCCAAGAACGGTAAACCCATTTGTCCTGGACAGATCCTCAAGCTCATCCAGTGAGCGGTCAACCGACTGGCGGCTTTGACCACTCAGCTCCACAGCCACCAGGAGGGCGCCTGCCTCTTCTTGCAAACCGGTGTTATTCTCCGCAAGATCCTTGTCCAGTTTCAACTCCTTGTCTCTTGTCAACAATTTCGCTGTAAGCGAAAACTTTATTATACGAATATGTTATCTTGTTGATGGAAAAGCGAAAATCCCATCACAACCTTACGTTAGGAACCCTCTATGCCAGCCTGCCTCCATCTGGGACTCCCCTCCCTTGCCAATCCCCAAACTCCCTTAACCCTCTTCCCTGCTGTCGCCCCCCGAATCGAGGAGCGTTGGATCGGCTATATGATCCGCCAGGAGAGACAAAGGCAATCCATCACCCAGCTCCTGCTTGCCGGGGAGCTGGGCTATGGCATGAGCTCCATCTCCACGCTCGAGGCCGGCCATGCCTACGCCAACATCAAACGTACCCATAGGGTCTTCCAAAGGCTGGGCCTGGAGGCGGGTCTTTGCCTGGCGGCCATCAAGGCCCAGGAGGCGATTCACTCTCTTCTTCCGAAAGGAGGTCGAAAGGGGGCAGGAGATCTCTTAGGGAATCATCCCCTTTACCTTCAACCAGCTGTCGAATATCTTCCAATCGTTGCGGATATTGCCCGCGGCAGGCCTGATCGAGCGCTCGGATCATAGGGAGGGCTTCCTCGAGACCGGTCAGGGAGGCCAGGAGGGGTAACATGGAGAGGTAGACATCCCGGATTATCTTGTCTTCCTTTTCCTCCCCCTTCATCCGCATTAGGCCAAAAAGTCTCCGGCCAAACCCATCATCGTCCCGGCAGATGGCCAGGTAGCTGGCTGCCGAGTCAAGGAGGACCTCCTCAAGGATTTCCTCCCGGTAGGGGCCTGCCCGGTCGAAAATTGACGACAGGTCCTTCTGACCGAAAAAAACTTTCAAATCCTTTTCCGCCCGTTTCCGGACACCTCTTCCCCCGGGGCCGGTCGCGTAGACGTGACTGAAAAGCCAGGGTTGTAAAAAACGATCCCCCTGGCCCCGCCTCTTTTCAAGCTCAAAATAGCGGAAAGCCGCCAGGTCTTCCTGGAGCGCCTTCCTCTCCGGATCTTTCATCTTTTCACTGTCCACGGGGTCCACCTCCCGATTATTCACTGTCATCCCGGCAACCAGGACCGGCTTTTGTCTCAATGGTACACGAAGGGGGAATTTCTGTCTGTCCGGCCTCCGGCTCCTCTTCGGCCAGGGCCATTATCTTTCCGCCCTTTTTTTTCAGGTAGACCAGGTAGGCTACCAGGGTCACGGCCCAGGAGACGGGATAGGCCATAACGATCACATTGAAGCTGTTCCAGACTGGGAGCACCAGGAGCATCCAGAGGAGACGGACCCCCGCCATACAGATCAGGCTGACCACCATGGGGAAGAGGGAATAGCCCATTCCGCGCAGGGTCGCGCCGATGATTTCCGTCAAGGCGAATAGCCAGTAGAGGGACAGGATCAGGGTCATCATTTGGGTGGCGTAACCGGTAACGGCCGGATCCGGGTTGAAAGCGAGCGCCAGGGGACGCCTCAGGAGCAGGAGAAAACCCGACAGGGCCGTGACCAGGACCGTGGTGAGCAGGAGACTCTGGCGGAGACCACTCCGCAAACGGTCGTACCTGCCGGCCCCCACGTTCGCGCCTGTAAAGGTCATGACGGCAAGGGCCAGGCCACCAACCAGGACGAAGACGAAACTGTCACTGCGGGAGGCCGCAGAAAAACCCGCCACCGCATGCTTGCCGAAACGATTGATGAAGACCTGGATGAAGACCCCTGAAAGAGCAAGGATAAAAGCCTGCAAACCCGCCGGCAAGCCGACCCGGAGGGACCGGGACAGGTAGCTTCGATGGAAGGAGATATCGCGCAGAAAAAGGCGAAAGGGAGTCATACTTGTGGTCAGGCTCAAGGTGACAAGGAGGGCCGTGACGAACTGGGCGATGACGTAGGCCCAGGCGGCGCCGGCAACACCCCAGCCAAAATAGCCGACAAAGAGGAAATCGAGGACCACATTCAAAAGGACGCCCAGTGACAGGAAGATGAAGGGGTGCCGGGTGTCGCCCGTCCCCCGGAGGATACCGGCCCCGATATTGTAGGCGGTCACGGGAAGGGCACCCAGAAAGAAGATCCGAAGGTAGGTCACGGCGTAGGGGTAGATCTCTTCCGGTGTCTTCATGAGGCGGAGGAGCAAGGGGGAGAGGCCGGTCCCCAGGGCGGTCAGGATCAAGCCCCCCGCCAGGGCAAGGGCGAAGGCCGTGTGAACCACCTTGTAAAGGCCGTCATAATCCTCTGAATTGCTGACCTGGACTGTGACCACGGAAACGCCGGTGGCAAGTCCCAAGGCCAGCCCGATAACCATATTAATGATGGAGCTGGTGGCCCCGATACCCGCCATAGCATCGACTCCGCTGAAGTTACCGACGATCATAAGATCCGCCACACTGTACAGCTGCTGCATGAGATTGGTCATGAGCAGGGGCAGGGCGAAGAAGAGAATCTGTTTCCAGATGTTTCCTTCCGTCAGATTTACATTCCGTATCCTCATGAAGCGATAGCCCTCCCGGCCCTTTGGAAGTTCAAGATTCGACGCGATGCCAGGGCTTCCTGCCCAGGAGGAGCAGCCACTCACGGAGCAACTTGCAGGCAACGGCCGTCGAGGCTCCGGAAGGATCCAGGTCAGGGGCCAGTTCCATGATATCGGACCCTATGATCTCAAGGCGGGAGAGGAGGGCCAGGGCAGCCGTCAGCTCCCTGTAGGCTACGCCTCCCGGTTCCGGCGAACCCGTCCCGGGCAGGATGGACGGATCAAGGATATCCAAGTCCAGGGAAAGGTAGACAGGGGCGGAGCCAGCGGTCTCCTGGACGGCGGCCGCCTCCTCGAGGGAGAAGGCGTGAAGGTGGGCATGAGCCCTGGCGAAGAGGAACTCCTCACGAAGGCCGGATCTCGCCCCCAGGAGGTGGATCCGGCCATCTCCCAAAATCTCATGGCAGCGACGGAGGACCGAGGCATGCGACAGGCTGTCTCCCTGGTAGTGATCCCTTAGATCCGTATGGGCGTCGATATGGACCAGGTGCAGGCCGGGGAAGCGCTCAGCGGCGGCCCGGACCCCGCCCAGGGTCAGAGAGTGGTCCCCTCCCAGCATAAGGGGGATCTTACCGTCGTCGATAATCCTGCCGAACTGGCGCTCGACACAGCGGATGGCCCTTTCGGCCTCCAGCGGCAGATCCAGATCGCCCAGATCCGACACGGGAACCTCCTCCAGGTCCCTGTCAAGTTCGGGACTGTAGGTCTCCAAGCCCCAGGAGTCGCGCCTCATGGCGGCTGGCGCCAGCCGGGCCCCGGGCCGGAAAGAGGCCGACCCGTCAAAGGGCGCGCCGAAGAGGACAAAGCGGCTCAAGTCATAGGGACTTTCGCAACCGCAGAAATTCATGGGTCGGTCCGGTCCGCCCGGGTGAAGACCTCATCCAGAATCTCCCCCTCATTCAGCAGGCGGTCAACATAGGTTGGGAGGGCGAAGGCGCCCGCATGCAGGCTGGTATTGTAGTAGTCTGTTTCGATCCCGTAGGCCTGCCATCTTTCAGCGTCGAGGTCGTCCAGGGGGTGGTAACGGTTTGACATAAAACCAAAGAGCCAGTGGCCGGAGGGGTAGGTGGGGATATGGGCCTGATAGACCAGGGCGATGGGGAAAAGAGAGGAGGTCTTCTGGTGGATCGCCGCCGCTTCCTCAGCGTCGGCCCGGTAGTAGGGGCCCTCGTGCTGGTTGACCAGGATGCCATCCTCCTTCAGGGCATATCGGCAGCTGCTGTAGAATTCACGGGTGAAAAGACTCTCGCCGGGTCCGAAGGGATCGGTGGAGTCCACGATGATGAGGTCAAACTCCTCCCGGCAGCGCCTCACATAGCGCAGGCCATCCTCGTGGAGCAGGGTGACCCGTGGATCGTCGAAGGATACGGCTGTTAGCGGCAGGTATTGCCGGGCTACCTCAACGGCCAGGGGGTCGATCTCAACGAGGATGATCTCCTCCAGGTCCGGATAGCGGCAGAGCTCACGCAAGGTCCCCCCGTCACCACCGCCGATCACCAGGACCCGACGGGCGGCGGGATGGACCGCTAAGGGGACATGGGTGACCATCTCGTGATAGATGAATTCGTCCTTTTCTGTCATCATAATGAAGCCGTCCATGACCAGGACGCGGCCAAATTCGCAGGTATCCAGCACCTGGATATGCTGGAAGCCGGAGTCTTGGGAAAAAAGCTGCCGGCGGACACGAAAGCTGAATTTTACGTGCTCCGAATGGTATTCGCTGAACCACAGTTCCATAGCTGCCTCCTCTTATTCCAAAACCAGCTTGAGCCGTTCGGCCTCCGGATCTTCTGTTCCGGTAATTTTACTGCCCTTCTCCTTCGCGTAGCGGATATAGTCAAGAACCTCTTCCGTTACGCGTTCGCCCGGCGCCAGTATGGGGATTCCGGGCGGGTAGCACATGAGGGATTCTGAGGCGATCCGGCCCTTGCAGTCCTCGAGCGGCAGGCTTTCAGACGCCGCGTAAAAGGCCTGGGCAGGTGTCATGGCCAGATCAGGATTGATATATTCATTGACCAGGTCGAAGGAGGGTTCACGGCTGTGCTGGTGGCGGATATCGGCCAGGGCCGCGATCAAACGCTCAATGCCAACCAGGCGGTCGCCTACGGAAAGGATGGCCAGGAAATTATGAAGATCGCCAAATTCGATCTGGATATCATAATCGTCCCGGAGGAGATCATAGACCTCGACGCCCGAAAGACCCAGTTTCCGCGTATGCACGGGCAACTTGCAGGAATCGAAGGCAAAGAAGGCGTCCCCGTCACATTTTTCCCCTCCAAAGGCATCATAACCGCCAATCTGGTTGATCTCTCTTCTGGCGTAGTCCGCAAATTCGATGACCCGCCTGTAGATGGACTGGCCGTCCAGGACCAGATTGCGTCGTGTTATGTCAAGGGAGGACAGGAGGAGGTAGGAAGCGCTGGTCGTCTGCGTCAGATTGATGATCTGCCTGACATAGCCGTAGTCCTGGGCAAGGCTTGGTCCCAGGAGGAGGAGTGAGCTCTGGGTCAGCGAACCGCCGGTTTTATGGAGTGAGACGGCGCTCATATCGGCGCCCGCCTCCATGGCCGAAAGGGGGAGGTCATCGGAGAAGTAGAAGTGGGTACCGTGCGCCTCATCGACGAGGACACGCATGCCGGAGGCATGGGCCAGCTCCACCAGGCTGGCAAGGTCGGGACAGACCCCGTAATAAGTTGGATTATTGACAAGCAGGGCCTTGGCGTCCGGATGCTGGCCTATGGCGGCGGCCACATCACGGGCGGCCATACCGAGCGGGATACCCAGCTCATGGTTGACAGAGGGATTGACGTAGATGGGAAGGGCCCGGGACAGGATCAGGGCGTTGATGGCGCTCCTGTGGACATTTCTCGGCATAATGATCTTGTCGCCCGGCTGGCAGCTGGACAGGATCATGGCCTGGACGGCCGAGCTTGTGCCGTTGACCATAAAAAACGAGCTGTCAGCCCCAAAGGCATCCGCTGCCAGTTTCTGCGCCTGGTCGATCACACCGGTCGGGTGAATCAGGGAATCCAGCATTGCCATGGCGTTGACATCGACCGAAAGGCAGGCCTGGCCCAAAAAGGCGGTCAATTCCGGGTTGCCCCTGCCCTGCTTATGGCCGGGCACATCAAAGGAGACCATACGGCGGCGCTTGAATTCACGCAGGGCCTCGTAAAGGGGGGCCTTGGTCTGATCAAGCGCGTAATCCTGTCCCGCGGACCTACTCAAATATATTGCTCCCGTTATAGATCTCCAGCATCTCCCGCTCCAGGGCACGCCGGATCTCTTCGCGTTCACCTGGCGTCAGCTGGTCGCAATCAATCCCGAAGATGTAATTGTCCAGATCGATATCCTTGACCATGATCCTGGTATGAAAGAGGTTGGAATGGTAGACGTTGACATCCATAGCCTTGTAGCGGCCGAGGGTCGCGGGGTCGATGAAGTCCTGGATCGAACGGACGGGGTAGTCCAGGAAATACTTCCTCCCCCCTGTGTCGCGGGTGAATCCCCTGACCCGGTAGTCGATCGAGATGATATCGGAATCAAAGCTGGCTATCAGGTAATCCAGGGCCGCCAGCGGGGTAACCCGCCCGCAGGTCGAGACATCGATATCGACGCGGAAGGTGGAGATGGAACGGCTGGGATGGGATTCAGGAAAGGTGTGGACCGAGACATGACTGGTATCCAGATGGGCATGGACCTGTGACGACCCCGGTCCGAGAATTCCCCGGTTGTTGGTCGGATCAATCTCCGTTTCCCGTAGCGGGCCGTCGGCGATCAGGATGTTGACTGAGGCGCCCTGGGGTTCGTAATCCTGCTTCGACAGGTTGAGGATATGGGCCCCGATGATGTCCGTCAAATTTCTCAAAATCCCTGTCAACCGTTCCGAATTATACTGTTCATCGATGTACTCGATGTATTCCGCTTTCTCCCGTTCCGTGCGCGCGTAGCTGATATCATAAATGTTGAAACTCAGAGACTTGGTCAGGTTATTGAAGCCGTAAAGTTGCAGTTTATTTTCCAATAAGCTTGCCTCCCTAAGGGTTGTGCGAAAACGCCGCCCTCAATTGTAGCACGGCCGGAACAAAAAGCGGCGCCTGGAAGCCGGGTTATCCCCGGCTTGCCTTGCCGGCCTTTACTTCAGGAAGGCGATGAATTCGTCCATTGCGCGTTTCAGACGCCTTTCCGTGCCCGGGTCCAGGCAGAGGCCGTCCTCTGAAAATTTTTCGTGTACCCGGTCGATTTGGATCTGTCTATCGAAGAGCTTGGCCTCGACACCGGCAGCTCCCAGGATCTGGGCCAGGTGCATCTGTGCCCGCAGGGTCCCAAACCGGCCCGTGCTGCCTCCCAGCATGAAGACCCATTTGTCCTTGAGCGACCGCTTGCCTCGCGAGGCCCAATCCAGCAGGTTCTTTAAAACACCTGGAATGGAATAGTTATATTCAGGGGTAATCATGAGGACCCCGTCCGTCTCCTCGAAGAGACGGTGCATCTCGATGATTTCAGCCGGAGGATCCTCCTCAATGTCCATATTGTACATAGGGATGGAGGCCAGGGGGAAGTGGGTCAATTCGACCTGGTCGCCATAGTTTTTGTCAAACCAGCGGGCTATCCGCTTGTTGTTCGATTGTTGGCTGATGCTGCCTGTTACAATTAATATCTTCATGGTATTGATCTCCTTCAGGGTAAACTGTATCGCTCTTATGAGGCGATACCAGCCTTTATTCTACTGGCTTGAGGCCTGAACTGCCGTGCCAAATGTCTCAGATGGAGCTCAAAAAAAGGGCCATCTCCCTAGACGGCCCGCTTCGATGGCGTCCCAGGCAGGAATTGAACCCGCATCCGCAGCTCCGGAGGCTACTGCCT
>CAZAKT010000043.1:0-12003 GCA_964486135.1 uncultured Mageeibacillus sp. | reverse complement strand
ATCGTCTGCGGGGCCATGATCTGCTACGGCCTGGTCTATGTCTGGCAGAGGGACTGGCTGAAGATTGCCGGTACGGCCGGCCTCCTGGGAGCCTCCATTACCTATCATGCGACCTACAACCTCATGATCGCCCACGGCGGGGCTACTGCCACCCTGGGCTATGCCCTGCCCCTGGTCAGCCTCCTCCTGGCCGGTGTGATCAAAAGACTGGTCCCGTCATTGCCCAGACTTGAGGCCTCAGGAAGTGATGGCGGCGAAGAAGACCGTCCGCGATAAGATTCTTTCTGTTTCGTTTTTTTTTTAGTTTTTGTCTGCAGGGTGCGTAGTTTCCCCTTTATTTGTACCTATACAAGTAGAAGGCCTTTTCAAAGATTTCAGGCTGGACCTGGGACAGGTGGTGGTGAGGGATGAAAGACACGGCAGAAAGAATGAGACGGGTCAAAGAGCGGGCCGAGGAATTGCGCCGAAGAAGAGAAAAGAGATCTCTTTGGACGCTTTCGGGATTTTGCCTGCTCCTTTCATTGGTTCTCCTTCAAACCTTTGTCCTAGTGACCGGGGACCGCGGGGGCATATCCGTCCAGGACATGCTGGGAGCGACCCTCATGTTCGAGGATGCGGGCGCTTATGTCCTGGTGGGGGTGGTCTCCTTCACGGCAGCCGTAGTGATCACCATCTTGTGTTTACGATGCAGATACAAGAGGGACACGACAGAAAAGCGCGATATTCAGGAAAAAGAGAAAGACCTTGGAGGGCGGAAATGAAGAGACAGAAAACAAGAGTCATCAGCCTGACCCTGGTCCTACTTATGGCGATCGGCATATTCCCTGTGTTTCTCAGTCCGACGACAGAAGTTGAGGCCTCAAAGAACAGCCAGTTTGATGATTTTATCCATATGGATGCCGAACCGGAAGGCTTTGATCCTCAAAACACCAATAATCCTTACGGTTATGGCGTCGGCCAGCCCTTCCTTCTTGTCGAACAGAATGAATTGCTGCTCTACCAAACCTATGACCTGGACAAGGACAACAGGAGGGCATGGACAACCTACTACGAAGGCTTCGATAAGGGCAGGGTGACGGACAGTGTCGCATCCGGCAATCTGAATGTCGCCGTCAACCACTGGAATGAGAAGGGCTCTTTTTCCGGATTCGGAACCTTTGCCGACACCCGGGCCTATGGTTACGTACAAGCGGTCGCCTTTGACGCGACAGGTTCGGGGCGTAAAGACCATGTGGCCTATGTGGGCTATGATTACCAGACTAAAAAGGTGGTCACCTGGGTCCAGGACGCACGGGAGCACAACCGGAAGACAGCGGTCAAGGTCGTGGGGACAGCGGAATGGATCGCCACGACCCAAGGGGAGGATGGACTGGGCCAGTATAAGGCCAACAACTTCTTCGCCATCACGGCCGGCGATTATGACGGGGACGGGCAGGAGACTTATGTGGTGTATGTCCCCGGGGACGGCGTCAGCTACGGCCTGAGCGAGATCCGGCTGACGTCCTCCTTCGGCCTCGACTACAAGGACAGCAGCTACACGGGAATCCAGGACTACCTGCATCACGTCTACTGGCAGAATGATGCTTCCCTGGCCCATGACAACAAAATGAGACACAAATTGAGCGCGAGCCTGGCCACAGGCGATTTTGACGGAGACGGTATCGACGATCTGGCTGTTCTCTCCTATATGAACAGGCCGGAGAGAGGCAAGCAGGAGCTTGACAGCCGACTTTATGCCCCTTTTCTGGCGACCATGAACGGAGCCAAAGGAAGCGGAACCATTCTCAAGAAGCCCTATGACTCTGCCTACATCAGGGAGTCTGTCAATGTTGAGGATGGCAGGACCTACTACCATTCTATGGTCGCTCCCGGTATCGCCGCCGGGGATGTCAACGGGGACGGCTTCGACGATCTGGTGGTCGGGGGTGTCAAAAATTCCATTCGGACTGGGAAAAATACCGAGAATGCGGACGGGGCCTACACGATTGACAACAACAGGTTTTCTGTGGCCCTCTTCACGCACGCGTCAACTCTGTCGGATTTCTCTTTGCAGGACATGGCTTCAACCAAATGGCATCAGAGCGGGTTTTACCCCTCCGACGATGATGTCTGGCAGCAGACTGCCCTTGAGACAGTTGCCATTGACGGCAAGGCAGCAGCAGACTACATCTTCATTCAGGGAGGCCTCTACCAGGTCTCTCCCGTTGACGGCACAATCACAGAAAAGCTTATCCCGGATTATTTCACCAAAAAGGACAGCGCAGCCGGGGGCTCTGTCATCGGCGTCGCCTACATCCAATCCGTGGCCGCGGGCAATTTTGATGACAATGAGGCGGGCCGGGAACAGGTCGTTTTTGTGATCGGCCTGAGACAAAGCGCGGCGACGACCTCCAGTGATTACTATTTCAGACTGGGCATGATCGGTGGGAATGAGTACGAGGATACAGCGGATTCCTACGGGCCGGTGAAAAGCTTCTACGCCAATGACATCGACAGGGGTCAGTATTTCATCGCCAAAAAAGGAGATAAGCTGAAGCAGACACTGAATGCCATCGTCGTCGCCGTCGACCGGGATCAGGATGGCCTGATGGGCAGGTACAAGGGGATGGAGTACTCCTACAGTGACCCTGCTGTCCTGGCCGCCCTCCAGGCGGCCCCCTGGTTTGGTGAATTGGGGTCCTGGATGGATTATCAGGGGAGGACCAGCTATGGCTTTTCCCAGACTTATGGTTTCTCCAGGGTCAAGTCCGAGACCCGATCCTTCGGCTTGAGTTACGCTTTGGATTTTCAGTTTGCCGTCGGTCTTAAGGTCTCCTTTCAAGAAGGTTACACGGGTGAGTGGAGCCGGAGTTTTCAAGAGAGTCTGGAGGAAAGCTACTCCAGTACCTTCACGGCGGGAGCTTTTGACACGGTTGTCCTCTACCGGACCCCCATCGTCATGTACTGCTATGACCTGATGGTCGATGGGAAGTGGACGGAGAATGCGGTCGGACTGGCCTTCCCCCAGCAGCCCAGCTATGTCCAGTGGTCGCTTCATGACTACAACACCTTTGTTGACTACTACAACGCCTATGCGGCCGACTTGAACCGGGCCAACCCGGATAAACTGCAGATTCAGCTGCTCAATAAGCTGGAAGACGACTATTTGGGGAATGAGGGCAACCCCTGGGGTTACCGCAGTAGCTGGACAGGGACTGATGCGGTCAGTCTCAGCAAGACAAACTATTCCCTGGGACACGCAGGCGGGCAGACCACCAGCAGCTATTCCTATCTGGGCTCGGAGACGACAGGCTTTGAAAATTCAAACGGCTACCGATTATCTTTGTCCGTGCAAGGAGGCAGCTCGGTGGGAGGGAACGAGGCCTGGGCCGGAGTTGCCATGCAATTTGCCAGCTCTGAAGGTTATGGTGAATACACGACCGTCGCCAAGGGCACCGAAACATCCGGCACGGTCTTCGATATTAACAAGTATCGGCTCTTTAATGATGAGGATATTCCCCTTGCGACATCGGAAAGCTACAAATTCAACTGGACTTTCGGCAAGTGGTCATTCAAGCCCGGCGGGGCCAGCCATGAAAAGACGCCTGTTTTAGGCTATGCCCTGACGGGACTCAGGGCCCCTGTGCCCAAGCCGGAGAATCTGACCGCCAGCCTGAATCCGGATGATGCCGCTGGCTCCGTCATCCTGACCTGGGAGAAGCCGGATGAAAAGAACCGGCTCAAGGCCGACGGCTACAATATCTACCAAAAAAAAGGCAAGGAAGCCTTCGAACGGGTCAACGCGGTTCCTCTTTCCAGTGACAGCTTGACTTATACGGTGACGGGCCTTGAAAACAACTCGGACTATACCTACATGGTCAAGGCCCTCAGTCATGAGTCACCTGAAAGCATTCCCTCAAATACGGCAAGCGTACGAACAGCCGGGTCCAACTACAGGATCATTTTCGATCTCAATGAAAATGACGTGACGGTCGATGCCAGGCATGCAGGCAACCTGCCCATCCAAAGCGGGGACCAGATTCCGATCGACAGCATCGTTGACCTGAAACTTACGCCGAAAAAGGACCGGACCATTACCAGGGTTGAGTTGGAAGTGAACGGAAAGAGACGGGACATCACCAATGTGGCCCATGAATATAACTTCATCGTGCAGGGGGACACCCGGGTCATCGTGACGTCGAAAATGGTGACTGTCTTCGACGCTTTCGAAATCGAGTACACCGGACGCTATGAAGGACCGGATGCCGCCGAGATCGGACGGGTCCACGCGACTGCCGGCGGCTATCCCTTCAGTTCGGGCGCCACGGTTTATGGACCTGTCGAATTCACCGCAGCGCCTTCTAAAGGCTATGTCCTGGAAAAATGGATCGTGACGACGGACTCAGAGGTCTCAGACTATATGGCGAATGGGGAAAATGTCTGGCTCTTCATGCCCTACGCCGCTGCCCACAAGGTCGAGGCGCGTTTCGTCCGGGAAGGTGATCCTTCGGTCAACCGTAAACTGACCCTGACAGAGATGGAGGGCGGGGGGATCCTGGTCAATGGTGTCCGGACCAAGGATCAGACGCTGACCCTACCTGTCGGGACCTTGGTCACCTTGAAGCCGGATCCGGATGCCTATTATGCCTTCAGAATGTGGACCGATGATCTGGTCAGTTACGGCAGTTCGGCTTCCCCGGTCAGCCTGGCCCTCACAGACGACTTGGTCGTGGGCGCCCGCTTCTACGCTCCGGTCAAATACGCTGTGACCTTCTTTGCTGTGCAGGCCGGGGACCTCGCAGCCGCTTTTAATGGACTTTCGCTCCAGAGCGGTGCCCAGCTTCTTCCCGGCTCCTCGCTGGTCCTTGAGGCCAAGGCACATCCAGGGAGCAGGCTGGAGAAATGGAAGATCACCAAGGGGGCGGGGATCACGGAAATTCCTGTAGAGGGCCTGGTCACTCAGGCGACATACAAGATCGATAATCTTCAGAACAAATATGACGTCCAGGCATTCTTCAAAGAAATCGAGGAATACAGGCTGACGGTTCATCTGGCTGGGGATGGCTCTGTCCGCATCTTGAGGGACGGCAGGGAGCTTACGGACGGTGATCCTGTCTATTTTTACGACCTACTCACCATTGCTGCTGTGCCCGGTGCCGGATCTGTGTTGGACAGCCTCTTGGTCGATGGCACAGCCTTAAAGTCCGGCGCTTCACTCAGGGTAGACGGGGATGTATCGATTGACGCCGCTTTTATGGTCAAAAACGAGGAGGCTCCCAAGCCCTCAGAGTCCTCAGCAAGCGGGACCGTAACAACATCTGCGACGAAACCGGCGGGGATCGTCATCGAGTCCACAGGTCCAACAGCCCTGGAGGCAACAACAAGCAGTCATAATCCAACATCTGCGCCCGATGAAAGACCGGGCGCAAGCGCTCCCGGGACGGAGCGGAGCCCCGCTACGACAGAAACCGGTTTTGCAACAGAAGCGGGACGAGAAGAGGACAGTACCAAGCGTCTTGTCTGGGTGCGGACCGCGCTGATTATTCTTGCTCTGCTACTTGCCGGCCTGGGGATCCTTCTGACGGCTGTTATCCTTAAAAGGAAGAAAGGCCAAGGATAAGACCATTTGAGGAGTGTCAATACCTGCGATTCTTTTTGGAAAGTTTGCGGGCACTCCAGAACCGACAATCGGTGCTTGTGGGAAGGCGATCTTTATCTTTCGAAGAAACTTTCACATTAGGCATTATTGCACGGACAAAACTTAGCGAATATAGAACGTTTGGGCCGTATTCTTCCAAGATGTGTAGCCATCCAGGATGATGCTAAAACAGTCAGCTGAATGATCTTCGCCGATTATTTGCACTTTGGCTGAATATTTGGAACTTATCCCTGGCGGCGACAGGTATTCCGCTTAGGCAGTTAGCGCGGTAAGAGGCACCACATAAACGCCATCTTCTCGCAGGTAAGCCGCCCGGCTCAAACCGCATACAACGCACAAGACCTTGGGAGTTTGACCTTTCGTAGCCAGAATATCTTCCTTGATTTTTCGGAGTTTTCCCGCAGCTTCATCAATTTGGTGAGCGCCCAACTTGATTTCGAAAGCACACCAGGTACCGTCATTGAGTCTGATGACGGCATCAATCTCGCGATTGGCGTAGTCCTGATAATGGTATATTTGACCTCCAAAAGATTCCGCATATATCCGAAGGTCACGGACGACCAGAGACTCAAACAAGAGACCCAAGGTGTGAAGATCTCCGATTAATTGTTCCTCTGCAATTTGCAACAGGGCAACGGCCAGAGAAGGATCCGTAAAGCGGCGTTTTGCAGCCTGCCTCAGGCGAACCGCCGAACGAATATTGCTTGAGAAAGCTTCCTGGTTCTCAATGAGAAACAAGCGTTCAAAAAGGCTCAGGTAGCTTGCGATCGTGTTGGCAACAAGCGACCCATTTCCCCCTTCACGGATATCCCTTCCGAGAGTACGAATTGAAGCTGTTGTGCTTTCATGTCTGGCCAAGGAACGAAGGAGGAGCTCCATTTTCCGGGTATCACGATGAATTCCCTCCATCCGGTAGATATCGTGGTTGATCACTTGACGCAAATACTCTCCGGGCACCAAGGCAGCATCAGACTGCGAAAGTCCTACACTGCCCGGCCATCCTCCCCGTATAATGAGTTGAACCAGATCCCGCAGACCAGGTTGCTCCAAACCAAGGTTTTCATAATTTCCCTTGCAGATCGCTTCCAAGGAAATATCGCAACTTGAGTCCTTTGACTCGGCTAATGACATGGGACGCATCCGCAAACTTGCAATTCTTCCGGCTCCACTGTGAAAGATGCCATTTCTGATCGGTGTGGCTGACCCGGTCAGGATAAATTGTCCTTTCTTTCCCCTCCGGTCAACTTCGTGCCTGATCGCATCCCACATATGAGGCACTTCCTGCCACTCATCAATCAGTCTTGGAGTATCTCCGCCAAGGACAAGATCGGGCGAAAGGTCTGCCAATCTCCTATTTTGGAAATTACCCGCCGGATCATCGAGAAAAAGACTGCTCTTACTAAAATGCAGGGATGTACGTGTTTTACCCGTCCATTTAGCGCCTTCAATACTGACCGCGCCAAATGCATTCAAATATTCAGCGACCTTCTTATCAATAAAACGTGGCAGATAATCTTGCAGGCTCATGTCAATCTCCAAAGATATTTTAACCCCATTGAGTCATATTTGCAAATTTGATTGAGTCACATTTGGACTTTCTATTGAGTCATATTTGTAATTTCTATTGAGTCATATTTCTAATTCTTTGTGATGACGATCAGATGATGAAAAACAGGCTCATGGTGATTACCACATGACTGGCAATAGACTCCATGTCCGGACGCCGGATCTTGATCAGGAGTTTGGGTGATCAAGAGGGAGCTTGATCAAGTTGCGAGGTTGTTGGATTGATTCTAGTATGGACGGTAACTTTATTTCTTGGGTGCTTGGCACGGGCGACCCTAAACGCCTACGATGCATTCCACCGACAAATCCTATTCTATGTGACTTTCATTGCCCGATACTTTCAACCTTGCTAATCTATATGAGAAACGATCTGCAGATACTAGGGGAGTCGTCTTATGGATAATCAAAAGTTAGTTCAAATCATTGAAAGCTATCTAAAAGATAGGAGAGAAAATCCCGCAATCCACAAAAAAGAACAAAAAGAGAGAAAGGAACGTGACGCTTATTATCAGAGTTTTACCAAAGATAAAATTCTGAGTATGACAGTTGAAGACTATTATAAGTACCACGGTAGCCTCTGGTCGATGGTTATGTGGGGCAACAAGCAATATGCCGTAGATAGTATCATTAGGGATAACGATGGGCTCAAACCTATCCTCCAAAATCTGGCTGATTTGCTTTATTCATCTGAAGATATTGCGATTCGCTGGGATAGGTTTTTAAAAAATGTCAAAGGGATTGGACCCTCAGGCATAAGCGAAATCCTGTCACGCAATGATCCGAATGAATATGCCATATTTAATAGTCAAAAGGTAAAATGTCTAGCGTACTTAGGTGTTGAGAACTTGCCAAAACGTTACAGCCAATACACAGGTGAACAGTACAAGCGTGTTTGCTCCATCACAAAAGACATTCTAAAGACATTTCGAAAGCACGGTCTAGAAAAAGAAGCTGACCTCATGACGGTTAACAACATATTATTTGACGAAATCCTTCCATCAACGACAGAAGAACCTACGGCCAAAAAGAAAGGACCAGACAAGATATCGCCTGGTGACATTCAATCCTTGCATGATGAAATCCAGGACAAGTTGGTTGAGATCGGGAGACTGCTTGGCTTCACAAGCAAACCGGAGGTACAGGTAGCCGTTGGTGCTGTTGTTGATGTGATCTGGGAGGCTCAAATTGGCAATATGGGCAAAGCCATTTATGTCTTTGAAGTTCAGACCAAAGGGTCCATCGACAGCTTGGTTTTGAATTTGAAAAAATCTCAACAAAATGCAGCGGTACAAGCTATTGTAGCCGTTTCGGACGAATCCCAAATTGAAAAAATCATTAAGGAGAGTCGGGGAGTCATTGCCCAGGATGCCTTAAAGACATGGGAGATTGATGAAGTCAGCGAAACGCATGAGTGGTTGTCCTTGGCTCATGAGTCGATCAATAAATTGAGGCTGGTGCCGGAAAGTTTTTAGGGATAGGCGGCAGGAATCCGCTGATGTTTGGGATATCTGGGGGCCTTCACTTTCCTTCCTTTGGCAGGAGCTTGCAAGGGAAAGGCCAGCCAGGGTCAAGCCGGGCAAATCCTCAATGCCCTCAAAGAAGCGCCGGGCCAGACTTATTTCTCTTTGGTGGATGGCCTCGCCCCCCCTTTTCCGGATATAGCGGATACCGGCCTCCATGATGGCATCATAGAATGAACGGCCAGCGTTGCCGAAATGTTCCAAGGCGCACTGGAAGGCCTGGCCAAGCTCGGGTGGCCGCATCAAAAGATTTTGCAATTGGTATTGAAGTAGTTATCCAATGTCCCGAAAAGCCTGCTGACTTCAGGTGGAATGAGGGTACCTGTAAAGGAAAATACTTACTCGTCTTATCCTAAAGCAGTGACCCCCGGGTCCTGCCGGGGGTCGTCTCATACGAATAGTTTTTTCTAGTGCCTGACGGCCACGAAATCAATTATCTTCCATTCCATTTATCAAAATCTACCGAAATGATATATTCACGTCCAGGGGTATCTGGAGTGACTTCACTTGAAATAGTTTCCGCTTCATTGTTAATAACGGTAACGACTTCATTAACGGTATGGATTTCGAATGTAAAGCCCTCTAAACCACTATATTCATCATTGATTTCCAATCCCGCTTTCTTCAGTTCAGTTGTGTAAAAGTCAAAAATCTCTTTCCCGCTGCCTGGAGACTCAAACCACCAGACCATGCCATTAAAACCATAAGTAGGCAAAGCAAGGGCCATCTCTGAGCCCGGATAGATGGGTAGGTCTTTTGGTACACTTTCATCAGACTCGTCGTTTATATGCTCGGTTTCTTTCTCTGTTGCTTTCTCTATTTCAATTGCCGGGCTCTCATGATTACCATTTGCACTACTCCTACTCGGTTCACTGGGTTTATTGCCGCTGCAAGCGGTTAATGCAAAGATAAAAACAAAACACCAGATCAAAATCGCCTTTTTCATCATCCTTTATCCTTTCTGCCTACTCAAAACCTTCCATCTGCAAATATATCCATATAAACTGTATATAGATCTGATGGCAAAGTCAAAATGTTTCTCATTCACGGTGTTTTGGACAAAAATCCCCCATTAACATATACGTATAATCGTAGGTTCATATGCTTGCAATGCCAGACACCAAAGTGATGAGCTCTTGGCCATGGACATCGAAGCAGTTTTCCAAGCCTTCTTAAGTAGCTACCGCCCAACAGGATTTTCCAGAGGTCAGTATATAATGGCAGGGTAGCGGCGGTATTGGCCAGCTTAGGCATGAAGAAGCCTTAGACTGACCGCCTTGTTAACCTTTGATTCTTGCTGGGAGCGCAAGGGATGGTTGAGTTTCTGGGAAAATTTTTTGGAAGTGGATTCGGGATTCTCCTTGTGGTGGTATTCGTCTTGGCGATCGCTTATGCTCTCGTCCGGCGCAAGCTGAGACAAACCCTTCTCTTCAGCCTGATCGGAGCTCTTCGAAAAGAGTTGAAGGGGGGCCAGGTCGACATGAGCCTTGAACGGCCCCGATCCTTAAGTGGCCTGGACCGGATCTATCTGCCCCAGATCGAAAGGGCCTTTCCTTCATTCAACATTGAAGAATTTCGAAGCCATGCAGACGGGCTTCTATTAAGTGCCCTGGAAGCTATCAAACATCAAGATCTGAGTCTCCTTTATAAGGCAGGTCCAAGTTATAGGGAGCAAATCAGTCAAGCCATCCGATCCATGAAAGAGGCCGGTCAAAGCCTGAGGGTTGAAAAGGCAAAGATTCACCAAACAGTCATCAGTGGCTTTAAGAATAAGCCGTCCGCATCTGAGATCATCTTCCAGACGGCCCTGGAAGCCCGGATTGCCCTCCTTGATCGGGATAGCAAGGTTATCAAGGGAAGCCTGGACCAATTAAGTCAGCTCCGCTTTGACCAGACCCTCATTTATGTCATCAGTCCGGATTTATATGAAAAAACAGATAAAATGCTCTTAACAGCCAACTGCCCCAACTGCGGGGCCGTCTTGAATCCGCAAAGTGAGTCCTGCGCTTATTGCGGAAGTTATATCGATTTCATTCCGAGCCGGGTATGGCTATTTTCAAGCTTAAAGCAGACATAAGTTCCAGCGGCGTTTTCGCTGCTTTCTTTAATAATCTCTTTATTTATGTCCCACAGCCAGGATCAGTTTATTCATCTTTTCCCCCTCCTGCCGACCGGCTTATCATAAGGGCAAGAGGCAGCTGTGCCACAAAGACAGCTGCCCCCATTTATGTTTCAATGAAGAGAGTCACAAACGGAAAGTTGGCCCAGCCCGCATGATTTTATTCTTCATCCTCCTCTTTTTTACCCACATCCTGGAAGCCATCGCCGGTTTCGGTTCTCCGGCCATTGCCATCCCCATCCTGTCTTTGGTCCTGGGCACCGAAACTTCCGTTGCCCTCTTCTCCGCCGCAGGCCTGGTTCTCTGCTTACTCATCGCCTGCAATGGCCGAAAAGAAATCCAGTTCAAGGAACTCCTGTTCATGCTGGCGGCCATTGTCCCCCTCATGCCGGTCGGTTACCTACTCTTTGCCAGGCTCCGCCCCTATGAATGGGCCCTCCGCCTGGTCATGGGACTGATCGTCTGTTTTGTCGCCGGCCGGGAAATCTGGCGAAAAATGATCAAGAAAGAGGCAGGAGATCCCCCCAAATGGTTTGTCTACGCCACCTTCACCCTGGGGGCCGTCGTCCAGGGCATGCTGTCCATGGGCGGAGCCTTGATCAATGTCTATGCCCTGACCCGGATCAAGGACAAAAGCAAGTTTCGGGCTACCATGGTTATGGTCTGGCTGATCACCAACACCATTTCCCTCTTCTACCGGGTCTTCGTCCTTGATGTCTATACCCCGACCATCTGGTTGAATGTCCTATACGCCATCCCCTTGGTCCTGATCGCCTTTTTCATCGGCAACCGCCTCCACCAGGAGATCCCCAACGCCAAATTCGCCAACCTCGTTTACCTGGTCCAGCTGGCAAGCGGGATCTTCGCAATCCTGGGGGGCTTGACGCTCAAGGCCTAGGATCGGTATTTATGCTGGACGGCTTGCACTGAGGTTGATATTATTTAATGCTTGAGAAGAGAAGAAATGGTATAAGGGGTCCATCTTGGGCCACTGGAACGGTTAGCTGTTGAATCTAACTGACAATACAGATATGAAGGAGAAGGGATCGGAAGCTATGAAGTAGGGCAATAGCTTCTTTTGATACTCCTTCCAGCATTTCTTTAGTATCAAAAAAACCAAGGGATTGAGTCATATTTGCAATTTCTATTGAGTCATATTT
>CAZAKT010000042.1:0-12368 GCA_964486135.1 uncultured Mageeibacillus sp. | reverse complement strand
CCCCTATTCGGCTGTCAGTCGGAGGGAAGCCCCGCCCGGGCCGACGTCTTGGCCACCCCAGGAGAAGTTAAGCCAGGCGTTGACTATGGGGATGTATCTGACGACTTCCGTCAGTCCCTTTGGGCCTTCGCCGGCAAGACTTCGGGGGCTGCCCTGACGGGCGGGAAGGAGGAGAATTCCCTTTACTCGCCCATAAGCCTCTACTATGCCCTGGCCATGCTGGAAGCTGGGGCGGCCGGGAAGACCAAGACAGATCTTCGCGGCTTTCTTGAGACAGCGGACGCCCTGGATATTGGGGAGGAATTGCGGAATCTGTACGCCCTGATGACGGTTGAAAAAGAGGGGGTGGCTGAACAGATTGCCAACGCCTTCTGGGCCAGGGAAGACCTGGTAGGTGAGAAGGGGTCCGGGGTCAAAGAGGCCTGGCTGGAGCAGATGGCGGACAAGTTTTACGCCTCGGCCTTCGCCGTGGACTTTGGTGACCCCAAGACGGCGGAAGAGATGAGCCGCTGGGTAGAGGAGCAGACCCGGGGCAAGATCAAGCCCGACATCGATATTAGCGACCCCCTCCTCCTCATGGTCCTCATGAATACGGTCTACTTCAAGGCTGACTGGGTGGAGCCCTTCCATGAAGAATCGGTTAAAGAGGCGGACTTCTACGGTATTGACCAGACCTTTGAGAAGGTCAGCTATCTGCGGGGAAGCTTCGATCGAAACGCAGTCCTGTCGACCGAGCGCTTTGCCGCGGGCCAGCTTCCGCTTGTGAACGGCGCCATGAATTTTATCCTGCCGGCGGAAGGGCTGACACCGGAGGACCTGCTCCAGGATCCTGATTTCCTCAAGGATCTCCAGGAGACAGGCTGGGGAAGGGCCCGCCTGAACATAGAGCTCCCCAAGTTCAGCTACCGGACCAGGACGGATATCCTGGAGGCCATGCAGGGGCTGGGCCTGCCAGACATAGTCCAGGGGGCACCTGACTTTTCCGCCTTGCTGGATCGGGAGGCTGAGGTCAGCTCCATTTCCCAGGAGACCTATATCGCCCTGGATGAAAAAGGCGTGGAGGCGGCCGGCTACACTGAGATCATGATAGCGGAGACCAGCATGCCCTTCCCGGAAGAGATCGAGACCCTGGACTTGGTCTTGAACCGCCCCTTCCTCTACCAGATCACGGATGATGCCGGGACCCCGCTCTTTGTCGGTATTGTCCGAAACCCCGTAATGGAAGCTGAAACAAGATGAAAAAAATACTTGCTTTAACCCTGGCTGCCATGATCCTCCTGGTCGCCCTGGCTGGCTGCGGTTCGGGCCAGGCGGCCAAAGCCCAAGTACTTGCCAGGCCTGGCTTTCCCAAAACGGGCGTCCAATACAATCAGGTTTCCGATGACTTCCGTCGATCGCTTTGGCAGTTCACGGCCCATACATCAGCCGCTGCCCTTTCAGCGGGAGCAGATAAAAACAGCCTCTACTCCCCTATGAGCCTCTACTACGGCCTGGCCATGCTGGAGGCTGGATCGGCTGGGCAAACCAAGTCGGATCTTCGCGATTTCCTGGCGGTATCCCCCGACCTGGCCCTGGGGGAGGAACTTGGCAAGCTCTACGCCCTCATGACTCTTGACCAGAAGGAGGCGACAGAGCAGATCGCCAACGCGCTTTGGATAAGAGAGGACCTGGTTGGCGACAAGGGGGCCGGCGTCAAGCGTGCCTGGCTGGACCAGTTGGCCAATAATTTTTACGCGGCAGCCTTCGCGGTCGATTTCGCAGACCCTGAGAGCTCCGGAATGATGAGCGACTGGGTGGCTGAGCAGACCCGGGGTAAGATCGAACCCCAGGTCGATCTCAGCGATCCCCAACTCCTGCTGGTCCTCATGAATACGGTATACTTCAAGGCCAATTGGAGGGAAGCCTTTCCGGAAAGCGCCAGCTTCAGGAATGAGTTCCACGCTCTTGATGAAGTCCTGGAGGAGGTCCCCTATCTGAAGGGAAGCTTCGACTCGGTGTCGGTTCTTTTGTCGGATACTTTCACGGCGGGCCAGCTTTCATTCCAAAAAGGGAAGATGATCCTGGTCCTGCCGGACAAGGGCCGGATGCCCGAGGATCTTTTGGAAGGGGAGGATTTCCTCCTGGATCTGATCTATGGAAACTGGGAGGGGGCCGCCCTGGAGATCGAGCTTCCCAAGTTCAGTTACAGGGCCCGGATGGATATCCTGGAAGTTATGGAATCCATCGGATTGGCGGATATTGTCACGGGTTCCCCCGACCTCTCGGCCATGCTGGACCAGGGGGCCGAGGTCAGCGCCATCAACCAGGAGACCTTCATCGCCCTGGATGAGAAGGGGGTGGAGGCCGCCGGCTACACCGAGATCCAGGTAAGGGAGAGCGGCGCCCTCCCGGTCGAATCGGGCACCGTCTATCTGACCCTCGACCGGCCCTTCCTCTATCTGATTGTGGATGATGCCGGGACCCCGCTCTTTGTCGGCATTGTCCGGAACCCACTCCTGGGTTAGCGATAGCGCAGGCCGGCCCGTGTTACAATCTCTGCCAGGGGAGCCATCTCCCCAAGATCTTGGAGAGCAGGAATTGAGACGGCGTGACGGCGATCGGGGACAGGACAGACGAGGGGATTCTCGACCTCTATTTTGAGCGATCGGAGGAGGCCATAGAACTCACTATGGCCAAGTACGGGCCCCTGCTCCGGTCGCTTGCCTGGAATGTCCTCAGGGACCAGGAGGATGTGGAGGAATGTGTCAATGACACCTACCTGGCAGCCTGGAACAGCATCCCGCCGGAGAGGCCCCAATATTTCAAGGCCTATCTCTGCCGGATCGCGCGCAATGCCTCGCTTGATAAGTTGAGGGCCAAAAAGCGGGGGAAGCGGGGGGGCGGACAGATTTCGCTCATCTTCGAGGAGATGGAGGAAGTCCTCGCCTCGGGTAGTGATCCGGCAAGGGCGCTTGAGTCCGCTGAACTTGGACGCCTGATCAGCTCCTACCTGCGCAGGCAGCCGGACAGGCGGCGGATCATCTTTTTGAAACGCTACTATTACGCCTCATCCCTCAAGGAGATTGCCAGGGAGGAGAAGACGACGGAAGGCGCCGTCAAAGTCCTCCTCTACCGGATGAGAGGCGAACTGAAGAAAGAATTGGAGGAGGGAGGTTATGGTGACTGATAAGAGAGAAGAACAAGTGTATCAGCTGATTGACAGTCTCTCAGGGATTGACGGAGACCTCCTCCTTGACGTGGAGCCGGCCAAGCCCCTCGGCCCTGCCACCCGTCCCGCTTTTGCCTGGCGGGGATGGGCCTCCCTGGCCGCCGGATTCGTCCTCCTCCTGGTCTCCGGTTTTGTAATCCGGCAGTTCTTATGGGATGGGGCCGGATCCTACGACAGGGCATCTCTTCCCGAGGCGGGCCTGACCGGTGAGGGGGAGTATTATGAGGACCTGGAATTGGTGGGTGATAAAGGCCTGGAGCAAGAAGGCCAGGTCCTGACGCCGGGTGGTAGCCCGGAAAGCATCGATCCGCTTGAGGTCGGAGCGCTTTCCTATGCCGATAAAACGGCCCGGGTACTTCTGGCAGCTGACCCGGACGCCAATGTGGCCTATTCGCCAGCCGGCCTCCAGCATTCACTTCTTTTCTATCACTGGGTCCTGGAGGACAGGCAACCGGACCGGGCTGGCCGGGAACTGGTCGGCCGGCTGGCCAGGGAAGAGGGCCTCCTTTCCTCCTTTGACAATATCCTGGTCATTCCCCCGGCGCTTGCCGACGGCCTTTCCCCCTCTTTTTATGAGGGGCTGGAAAATTTCCATTATCAAATCCTGGAAGGGAGGGGTGCCCTTGACCAACTCCAGGCCTGGAATCTGCCGACGGATGCCCTGACCGTAAGGCAGAAGCTTGATTCGACGATCGGACTCACAGCCATTTCAACTTCAGACGAATCGGCCGGAGCCTTCAGCTTTTTCATCGTACAGGGGGCCAGCGTCTACCGCAGCGGGGCGGACAAGGCACTGGTAGCGGAGCTAGCGCTCGAAAAAGGCAGGCTCTCCCTCCTCCTCCCGGATCGGGAGACGGACCCGGAGGACTTCCTGCGCCGGGGCGACCTCTTCTCTTTCCTGGACCAACCCTCTGGAAGGCGAGA
Organism: uncultured Mageeibacillus sp.; assembly: GCA_964486135.1. Classification (GTDB taxonomy): domain Bacteria; phylum Bacillota; class Clostridia; order Saccharofermentanales; family DTU023; genus UBA4923. Next base: position 8,236 of record CAZAKT010000042.1, on the reverse strand, counting down.
GGAATCGGCCCTGCGACTCCCTCAATTCGAGCTGACAGGCAGTTACAATTGGCTGGCTGACGACTCCCTTGAACTCTTCGGGACCGGGACAGACCAGGAGGAGGGATTTGCCAGTATAAGCCAGGAGATGACCTTCAAGATCCAAGCCATCCCTGCCCTTTCAGCCAGCTGCGCGGCCTCCCTGGTCGACTTTGACCGGCCCTTCATTTTCGCCCTCTGGGATGATGAGGGTCTGCCCCTTTTGGCGGGAATTGTCCGCGATCCCTTTATTTCGTCACCCTGAGTGCTAGAATGGGTCTTTCCCGGAAGATAGAGGGGGAAGGAAGGACCTGCCATGAAAGCACTGGAAGAAAGAATTTTGAAAGAGGGCCGGGCCTTGCCGGGCAATATCCTCCTGGTGGACAGTTTCCTCAACCACGGCCTGGACGTGGAGCTCATGGATCAGATGGCGGAGTGCTGGCGGGAATACTTCGGCCAGGAACCCATCACCAAGGTCCTGACAGTCGAGGCTTCCGGTATCGCCATTGCCGCCCTGACAGCCCTTAAATTGGGGGTGCCGGCTCTTTTTGCCAAGAAATTCAAAACCCTCAATCTGACCGCCGACCGGCATCAGGCCCGGGTCTACTCCTACACCAACGAAAAAGAATACACCATCGCCATTTCCCGCCGCCTCCTGACGGAAGAGGACCATGTGCTCCTGGTCGACGACTTCCTCGCCAATGGTTGCGCCATGCTGGGCCTGGTCGAACTGGTCCGTTCTGCCGGAGCCTCAATCGCGGGGATTGGGATTGCTGTCGAGAAGAGCTTCCAAAAGGGGGGAGCGCTTATACGGGCGGAAGGCCTGACCCTTTGCTCCCTGGCCAGGGTGGAGGCCTTGGGGGACGGCGTTATCACCCTGGCCCGGGCGGACGCCTAGCCTGGCAGTTGTCCAGCCTGACCTAGTCCTGCCAGTGGGCAAGCAGGGACCGCATCCAGGCAAATACATCCAGTCCGTAAACTTGATTGAGTTTCTCTTCGGTGAGGACCTGGCCGATGGATCCCAGGGCCACCGGATTCCCCCTGTTGAGCAGGAGGGCCCGGTTTCCATAGGCCCGGGCGGAGCCCAGGTCGTGGAAGACTGAGATGATGGCCCGGCCGGGTTTTTCCAACCAGGCTTCCAGCAGACTGAAGGTTTGTTTCTGATAGGCCAGGTCCAGATGATTGGCCGGTTCATCCAGGAGGAGCAGGTCGGGGTCCTGGGCAAAGAGCTGGGCCAGGAAAACCCGCTGGATCTCCCCTCCGGACAGGGTCAAAACCGACTGGTTGAGCAGGGATCCAAGCCCTGTCATCTCGATGGCTTTTCTGACTTTTTCCTCATCCTCCTCGTGGGGGCGGGAAAAGATGCCCGGGGTGTAGGCGTAGCGGCCCAGGCGGATCACCTCCTCGACAGTGAAGGGGTAGTTGAAGTAGTGGTGCTGGGCCAGGACCCCGACCAGGCGGGCCCGTTGACGGGACTTGTAGTCCCGGATATCCCTATCCTTGAGCAGGATCCTCCCCCTGTAGGGGATCCCCTGGGAGATGGCTCTGATCAGGGTGCTCTTGCCGGCTCCGTTGGGCCCGACCACCATGAGCCAGTCGCCAGGCTCGACCTTGAAGCTGACCTGGTCCAGAATGGTCAGGTCGCCATAGCGCACGGTCAAATCCCTTACGTCAAGCACGGTCGGTTTTCCTCGCCCGGTAGAAGATGAAGACAAAGACTATGGCTCCGACAAAAGAGGTCACCACGCCCAGGGGCAGTTCAACCGGGTTCAGGAGGAGCCGGGCCAGAAGGTCGGCCAGCATAAGGAAGATGGCCCCTCCAAAAAGGGAGGCCGGGAAGAGTTTCCTATGATTAGGGCCCGTAATCAGGCGGACGATGTGGGGGGTGACCAGGCCTACAAAACCGATGGTGCCGCCGATGGAGACGGAGACTCCGATCAGGACCGAGACCGCGATCATAAGGGTCAGCTTGACCCTTTGGGTATTGATCCCTATATGGCGGGCATTGTCCTCGCTGATGGCGAAGGCGTTCAGCTCCCGGGCGTGAAGGAGGATCAGGCCGCCGAAAAGGATGAGGGTGAAAAGGAGGATCAGGCCATTCCCGTAACTGCTGCCATTCAGGCTTCCCATGGTCCAGAAGGTGATCTGGCGGACCCGGTCGGAGGCATAGCTGACAATGAAGGACAGGATGCTGGACACAAACATGGCGTAGATGACCCCGATCAGGATAATCGTATTGGTGGAAAGCGAATGGTCCAGTTTGTAGGCCAGGGCCAGAATAATGACCAGGGATAGAAAGGCGAAGAGGATGGCCAGGACCATGGTGCCGGCAAAGGGCAGGGAAGGCAGGCTTATGCCAAAGGCGATGGCGATGACCGCCCCCAGGGAGGCGCCGGAGGAAACGCCCAGGGTGGATCCGTCAGCCAGGGGATTTCTAAGCAGACCCTGCATGGCCCCGCCGCAAAGCGAGAGGGCGGCGCCCGTCAGGGCCACGGAGATTACACGGGGGAGGCGGACGGCCAGGATAATGGAAGGCGAAACAGCGGTATCGGGGAGGGGAAGGCCCCAAAGGGCATTCCAGATCAGCTTGAGGGTGTCAAGGATAGGGACCCGGACGCTGCCCAGCGAAACGCAGACCGCGAAGGTCACAAGACTGAGACCGGCAAAGAGGAGATATCCAACTGGGCCGAAGCCTTCTCTCTTTTTTCGCATGCTTTCTTCCCGCTAGCGGCGGGGATGACCCCGCCGCTTATTATGGTCTCCCGCTCAGGCGGCCTTATCCAAGGCTTCTTCGAGATCCTGGATGAAGTCAAAGAGGATTTTGGCCCCCTCGGCCAGGCGGGGACCGGGCCTGGACAGCTCATTGTCAGGAAGGTTGAGCAGGGCCCCATTTTCAACCGCCTTGATCTTTTCCCAACCGGGGCGGCCCAGGATTTCCTCAACCGGTTCAGGGCCTTCGCCAAAGTACATGGCGATGGTCAGGATATAGTCCGGGTTGCGTTCCAGGACCTGCTCCTCTGAAATTTCCTTCCAACCGGTCACATCACTGAAGCTGTTTTCCAGGCCGATCATCCCGGCAATTTCATCCATAAAGGTTTCCTCGCCAGCCGTCCAAAGACCCCACTCAAGCGGTGACACCTCGAAGTAGATGCTCTTGCCTGAGAGTTGGTCGGCCAGGGCCGTGACCTCCCCCAGGGTTTCCTTCATGGAGTCGATGACGGATTGGGCTTCCGCCTCCCTGCCCATAAGGGTCCCGATCATGGTGATGGCGGTATAGGTGCCCTCGATATCATTGGCTTCAGAGACCACCACCTGGATACCGGCATCCTCCAGGGCCCCGAGCTGGTCCTTGGACTGGGCCATGGTGCTCATAAGGATGAGCTGGGGTTCCAGATCGATGATCTGTTCCAGGTTGGTTTCAGATCCCGACTGGACTGCGGGAACTTCCAGGACCTCGGCCGGATAATCGCAGAATTCTCCACGGCCGACCAGGGTCTCACCGGCCCCGATGGCGTAAAGGATCTCGCAGTCAGCCGCCGTCAGGGCCACCACCCGGCTGGCGGGTTCTTTCAGGTTGATCTCCCTTCCCTTCATATCAGTAAGGGTGATGGAAGCCCCTGATGCCGGCTTCTCCGTCTTGTCGCAGCCCAGGGCGAGCGTGACCAGGAAGAGGATCCCGATCAAGAGGGTCAGTAGTTTCTTTTCTTTCATTGGGTAAACAACCCCTTTCAAATAGTCCAAATGAACATAATAGAAGGAGTTGAAAAAACTCCTTGGACCAAGGAGCTTCTCTCATGCAAAATAGCTCTCCCCGCCCCCCAAGTGGATAATGTGTAAACAGGTAACCCGACTTAGTCCGCCCTTGGCTGGACATCACGGTTATTGGGATAGTTCGGAAGTCTCATCCGATTCCCCCCGGAGCCTCTGGCCCCGCGCCGAAGCGAAAAACACACGCTATATTCATTTGTATCCCTAAGCTACAGCAGAGACAGGCGGCTTGTCAATGGAAAGAAAAGATTCCCGCAGCCACGGGGAACTGAAATAACGTAGGGATGTAATGTCATCATTAGGACACTACTTTTTCAGGCAGGTCCAAGGGGCCGCCAGGAGGGGTCTGACAGACCCGCTTAGGGGTCAACCGTTACGAAATATTCATACAGGCAGGGGCTCGTGTACAATTCTCTGTGAAAATAATGCCGATTAATCTGTTATCATTGGCGAGGTTTGATCAATAGCTGTGAGCTTTTCGGGGGAGGTAATTTCATGAAAAAAACACCACTTTTTGACCGCCATGTGGCGCTGGGTGCCCGCATGGTTGAATACGCCGGCTGGAATATGCCCGTCCAGTACGCGGGGATCAAGGAGGAAGTCCTTGCCGTACGCGAGGGGACGGGTATTTTTGATGTCTCGCATATGGGGGAGATCCGGGTGAAGGGCGCCGGGGCTGGCGCCTATCTTGACTGGCTTCTGTCGCGCGCGGTGACGGGCAAGAAGCCCGACCAGATCACCTATGCCATCATGAGTGCCGCCGATGGCGGTACCGTTGACGACCTGCTGGTCTACACCTTGGGTGAGGAAGATTATATGCTGGTGGTCAACGCGGCCAACAAGGACAAGGATCTGGTCCACATGAAAGACAGCCTGGCCGCCTATCAGGAGACCTACCCTGACCGCCCGGCAACCCTCGCTATTATTGACGAGTCCGACCTTTACGGCCAGCTGGCTGTTCAGGGACCGGACAGCCTGGCCTGTATGCTGGAACTGGCTGATGGGCTGGGGCTTTCCGATGAAGGAAAAGAGGAGCTGAAGGGCCTGAAACGCTTCCGGGAGATGACGGTAGCCGTCCCGGGGGAAGATCGGGACATGATCATTTCACGCACGGGCTATACGGGCGAAAACGGTTACGAGCTCTATATCCCCTTTGCCAAGACGGCCTATTTCTGGGATCTTTTCATCGAAGCGGGAGTCGAACCCTGTGGCTTGGGCGCCCGGGACACCCTGAGGTTGGAGGCGGGTATGCCGCTTTACGGCCACGAGATGTCGCCGGACATCAACGCCCTTGAGGGGGGTATGGCCTTCTTCGTCGACCTGAAGCACGACTTCCAGGGAATCGCCATGAAGGACAAGGTGACCCGGCGCCAGCTGGCCCTGGTCAGTGACACCAAGGCCATCCCGCGTGAAGGCTATGAGGTCTACCTGGATGACAGACAGGTGGGGCATATCAGCTCCGGCACCTTCTCGCCTGTCCTTGAGAAGGGGATCGCCTTTGCCCTGGTCGATCTTGATACGCCCGAGGTGGAGGCAGTTGAGGTGCAGGTTCGCAAGAACAGGCAGCCCTTTACGGTCGTAAAACCGCCCTTTGTAAAGGGCAAATAAAAAGGCCAAAGCCCGGTCCGCCACAACAGTGGACGGGACAGGATAAAAATAGGCTCCGACTGGCGGCAGGACCCTGGCCGGAAACAAACAAATCAGGAAGGAAATAGGGGAATATGGATCTGAAATTCTCAAAAACACATGAATGGGTAAAAGTTGAAGACAAGCTGGCGGTGATCGGACTGACAGACTTCGCGCAGGATCAATTGGGCGATATCGTCTACGCTGAGCCGGAGCCGGAAGGCACCGTGGTCGAGCTTGAGGGCATCATCGGGACCGTCGAATCGGTCAAGGCGGCCTCTGACCTCTATGCGCCGGTGAGCGGCGAGATCGTCGAAGCCAACTATGCTATCGAGGATGAGCCGGAGAAGATCAATGAGGCGCCCTGGGAGACCTGGTTCGTCAAGATCGAAATGGCCGACCCCTCGGAGCTGGACAAGTTGCTTGACAAGGACGCCTACGATGAATTTTGCAAGGAGGAAGGGGCATGACCGGTTATCTCCCCATGGACCGTGAAGAACGCCGCGAAATGCTGGCGTCGGTGGGAGTTGACCTGGACCAGCTGTTTTCCATGATTCCTGAGTGCGACCGCGTTCGGGTCAAAGAATTCCAAGCCCTGCAGGCGGATGGGATGAGCGAAATGGAAGTCGTCGACCGCGTCAAGGGGCTGGCGGACAAGAACCTGAGCGGTGCCTGCTATGACAGCTATCTGGGCGCCGGTTACTATGACCACTATCAGCCTTCCGCTGTAAAGCATCTGATCAGCCGGTCCGAATTCCTTACCTCCTATACGCCCTACCAGGCAGAGATCTCACAAGGTACCCTCCAGGCCATATTCGAATGGCAGAGCTATATCACGCGCCTGACAGGGCTCCCCGTCGCCAACGCTTCGCTTTACGATGCCGCGTCCGGGTCGGCCGAAGGCCTGCTTTTGGCCTGTCGCGACAAACGTCGCTACAAGGTCTTTGTCTCCGAAGGGGTCCATCCCGACAGCCTGGAGACCATCCGCACCTACTGCCATGCCGCTGATATTGAGGTTGTGACGGGATCCCTGGACGGGGAGGGCCGGACAACCGACTTCCCCGGGGAAAAAGGCGAATATGCCGGTTTCCTGGTCCAGAGCCCCAATTTCTACGGGGTGGTCGAAGATCTCGACCTCCTGGCTGAAAAAGCCCATGCGGTGGACGCGCTGGCGCTTGTCTCCCAGGACCCGGTCAGCCTGGCCATCTTGAAAAGACCCGGTGACAGCGGCGTTGACATCGCCGTCGGCGAGGCCCAATCACTTGGCCTGCCCCTGTCATTCGGTGGACCAGGCGCCGGCTATATGGCCGTGACCGACAAGCTCATGCGGAAGATGCCCGGCCGAATCTGCGGGGCCACGGTTGACCGCCAGGGCAGGACCAGCTATGTCCTCACCATCCAGGCGAGGGAACAGCACATCAGAAGAGAACGGGCCACCTCCAACATCTGCACCAGCCAGGCGCTCATGGCGACCGCCGCCACCATCTGGCTCGCCCTCCAGGGCAGTTCAGGCCTGCTGGACGTGGCGGAGCAATCGGCTGCCAAGGCCATCTACCTCGAGAAGAAGCTGACTGAGGGCGGCTGCTTTAAACGTGTTTACAGCGCCCCCTATTTCCGGGAATTCCTGGTCGAGGCCAGGGAGGGCCTGGACCTTGACAAGCTGAACGCCGACCTCCTTGAAGAGGGGATCATCGGTGGCCTGGTCTTGCCGGGGAACAGGATGCTGATTGCCGTGACCGAGAAGAAGACGAAAGAACAGCTGGACTCTTTCGCTGAAAGCGTGCTTCGACTCTGTGGCCGGCAGGAAGGGAGATAGTCATGCCTAAATGTAAACATACACCGCTTATTTTTGAACTGGCAACTAAGAGTGAAGCCAGCCGCTACATCCGTCCGATCGATGTCCCCAAGCCGGACTTCTCAGCCTGGTTTGGAAAGGCCTACGGGGCTGAAAAACCCAATATCCCTGACGTCGACGAGATTTCGGTTGTGAGGCACTACACCAACCTGTCCACCAAGAACTATCACGTGGAGAGGGGGCCTTACCCGCTGGGGTCCTGCACCATGAAGTACAACCCCAAGGTGAATGAGGATCTGGCCTCGCTGGCCGGCTTTGCCGCGACCCACCCGCTCCAGCCCGATGAGACGGTCCAGGGGAACCTGGAACTGCTCTACCAGCTCGAGCAGCTCTTGAACGATGTCACCGGTATGGACGCCTATACCTTCCAGCCGGCTGCCGGCGCCCACGGCGAACTGGCGGGCCTCCTGCTGATCAAGGCCTATCACGAGGACCGGGGCGACACCAAGCGCCAGGTCATGATCATTCCGGACGCCGCCCACGGGACCAACCCGGCGACGGCGGCCATGGTCGGCTATAAGGTCCGGGAGGTCAAGTCGAATGCCCAGGGCATGGTCGACCTGGCCGAGCTTGAGAAGGCCCTGGGTGACGATGTGGCCGGTCTCATGCTGACCAACCCCAATACACTGGGTATCTATGAGAAAAACATAGAGAAAATCACCAGCATGGTCCACGAGGCAGGCGGCCTTTGTTATTACGACGGGGCCAATATCAATGCCATCCTCATGCAGGCCCGGCCGGGGGACATGGGTTTCGACTGTGTCCACCTGAACGTGCACAAGAGCTTCTCCACCCCTCACGGCGGCGGGGGCCCGGGCGCGGGCCCGGTCGGATGCAAGGCGCATCTGGAGCCCTACCTGCCAAGACCAGTGGTCAGGAAGGAAGAGGACAAGTATGTCCTGGACTACGACCGGCCCAAGACCTTCGGCAAGATCCGTTCCTTTATCGGATCCTTCAGCGTCCTGGTCA
>CAZAKT010000041.1:2157-12596 GCA_964486135.1 uncultured Mageeibacillus sp. | reverse complement strand
CGAGTCCTGCCTTCCTGGGCACCAGAAAGACTCTATGAAGGCTAATCCTGGAATGTCTGAACCTTGTCTTCAGTTTCGGGGCCAGAAGAGAGTACAAGGTTGGAAATGTGCCATCATAGAGACTATCGATCCACAATAGAGAAGAAAATCGGCTCAGCCTCCACTATGAGGAAGACCAAGTCGTCTGGATCAGTCTGAAGGGACCGTGAGTCCTTCCCTCTTAAGGGTTGCAACGCTTACACGGTTCATAGCCGGCTTCAATCGCCTCTTCCCTGGTGTCAAAGTACACCCGGTTGGACGGTTTGGTTTGAGCAGCCGAATCGCAAGTAGTCAGATGGAGTTTCATCGAGTTGGCATTACCCATATAGGTGTAGCTCATATCGACATCCGTCAGTTCCTCGGGATCCTCTAGCTCTGCCGCGCTGGTCTGAACCGCCGTCACCTCCTCCTGCTCAGTCGGCGCCACAGATTCGGGCTTGGCGGCTTCTGTAACCGCTGCCTGCGTTGGATCGGGGTCGACTCTTGCAGGATCTGGATCAGAACTGCCTCCGTCACAAGCAGTGAGTACCACCGAAAGTCCTAATAAAATTACAATGAGAATGATTGGCCACTGATTCCTCTTCATGGTACGAACCCCCAATTCATTGGATACAAGTCCAGACCCACAAGTTTCTCCAAGGCCCCTATCGGAACAAAGTAATGATATCATAATACTTTGCCAAAGCCCAATTCCGCCGCCACTAGAACATTCGTTAGATATTCTTTCCAAAGCTGAAAGCTACTGATTGATGAAGGGCATCCCGATTCATAAGTAGAGATTATTGCCCTTCAAAAAACAAAATGCGTGCATAATGTCCGCATAAAGATAATGAATCGAATAAGGGGCATACCTGCCTTTGCTATTGCAGGACCCTTCACGCCACACCAAGACCGATCATAAGGCCTTTATCGGAAGCCTATTTCAATGATGGCAGGAGATTGTTCACAGCTTCCTTGGCCTTCAAAAAGAGATCCGCTCCAAAAAGGGCGGATCTCTTCCAAAAAATGGAGCTTTTACCTATCAGCTACCCCTCAATCCCCTAGCCTTTATAGTCAGTAACCTTCAGCTCATAATGGCCGAGAGGCACACCGGTCACGCCGAACTTTCCCTTAAATATGTCCCCCTCATCCAAGGAAGCCATATACCAAACATAGTTGGTTACAATAATGGCTCCGTCTTCCAGCAATTTCCACGAAAACCCGTAAAAACCACCCTCTCTATTCGTGACCTCACATTTATACTCGAACTCAATGTCGAAGCTTTCACTCTCCTCCACATACTCAGAAGTGTAAGTCAGCTCAATGACATCGACCTCTCCCAAAGACTCGTATCGACAAGGCACCGGCAAGTCCGGCAGGTCTATCCTCATGATATCCATCTCTTCTTCCTCCGTTTCTGTGATGGTGGGTTCATCTGGTTTTGCTGTCTCTTCCCGGGCTGCCGTTTCGACGGGATCGTCCGCCCCAGGGGCTTTTTTCTTCGAACAAGCGCAAGATAGGGTTGACACAAACAGCAAGACAACGATCAGTATTACGCAAATTTTCCTCATAAGCCTCCTCCTTACCAGGGCATAAGAATGCATTAATACGATATAAATATCATACTATAAGAATATTTATGAAAGTTCAAGTTCAGCTTCCGAAATTATCGGGAATATAGGGCCAAAGTTTTCACCCGCCAGGCCATCCCGGAAACGCCGACGCCTATTTCCCAAAAGATTGGAGTGATCAAGGGCTCTCTGATCAAAATCATGAACGCAAAATCGGCGATAGATAATCGGCAAATCCACTTCTTTCCAATGAGTGTCACTCTGATTTGCTTCCGTATAAATAAGCAATGAGAAAAGCTTGATGGGCAGAAGCAGATCTTCCGATTGTCTTCCAATAGGTGAAACGCGGTCCTTTACCCTTCATAGAGGAGGTCAAAAACGATGTGCTCCCGTAGGGATCACGAATGTGCCCAATTGTTATTTATCTGATTAGGGGGAGACCGCGGGGCAGTGTCAGGCTAGGGTCCGGTAAAGAGCTGACCCCAGTAAATCTTGTACTCGGTCGTGCTGTCATAGTAGCAGCCGACCCCAACCCGTCTGGCATTTGGATTCATTATATTGTCCCGATGACCGGTCGATTTCATCCAGCCCGCAACCACCCGTTCAGGAGTAGAGTGACCTGCGGCGATATTCTCCGAAGCCAGGGTGTAGGAGATCTGGATCACAGTGTAGTACTTGCTGCCATTTGGCCGGGTGTGCCCCCAGCAGCTGATTATCTCCTTGGCCCGTGTTCTGGCCGAGGACCGGAGAGAGGCATCCATACATAGGGGGGCCAGGTTTTCCTTGGCCCGCTCGGCGTTGATCAGGCGGACGACCTCCTCCTCGTAATTGTTATAGAAACTGCCCTCAGCTGCCGGTGGGGCTGTCGTTGCCGGCGGAGCTGTCGTTGTCGGTGGAGCCGTCGTCACCGGCGGCTTTTCCGTGACCTTTGTCGTTGTGGCTTTTTTTGTGGTCACCGGTTTGGTGGTCTTGGGTTTGGGACTTGTCTCCGTGGTTGTGGTGCAGGATGATGTCGTGGTGGTCGACACTGTTGTGGTGGCCGTAGTGGTCGTGGTAACTTCACTCGTTTCAGCGCAACTGGGTTCGCTCGCTTCACTGGCCGGTGATTTCCCTTCCAGGTGTGAGCAAGTATCAGCCATGCCCGCCTCAAGGCAGGCCTCGCAGACCAGCTTATCCTCTGGCTGTCCCTCTCCCCTTTCCGAGTACTTATCCCTTAACAGATTAATTCCGAGGAAGGAGTTGGCGTCACATCTGGTCGAATAATGACATCCTAAGACGTAAAAAATGATGAATAGGAAAAATATCGCGAGAACGATCGTTTTCTTCATATAGTCTATCGTTTCCTGTCAGTAAATGTTGATCTATTTTAGACCGTAGGGGAAAAGTCCGAAAAAAGGAAGCCCCTAAAAGTGCCCTAATTGGTCATTACGGTTACAGGATGAAAACATTTTCCTATTTCCCCTGCCTTTTCTCCTTTTTTGGATGAAAGGGGGGAAAGGCGATGAAACAATCTGATTACGGCAGCCGCCTTTATCCTGCAAAATGGAGGGAGGCCATGCTTGCCGTTTTTCCTCCTTATCGGTATCTTTTATACAACCAAGGGCTTAGCGTGCGGGAGCCAGCCAGGCAATTGGACAGGTTCTCCTACGCGTTTCCAAGAAAAGAGTTGTCTATGAAAGTTATCATTATCGGGGGGATCGTGGTCGGCATGAGCGCCGCGAGCAAGTTGAAGCGGGAACAGCCACAAAGTGAAATCGTCGTTTTGGAACGGGGCGATGAAACCTCCTACGGGGCCTGTGGCCTCCCCTACTATGTGTCGGGCCTCAACCCCGAGGAAAACCTACTCCGCATCCGGCCGGCCTCTGCCTTCATTGAGCAGGGCATCGATCTGAGATTGCGTCACCAGGCGACCTCAGTGGATGTCGGAAACAAGAAGGTGGCCTGTCTGGACCTGGAGGCTGGGCAAGAATACGAGGAAAGCTACGACCAGCTGGTGATCGCGACCGGGGCGGACAGCATCCTGCCCGGTTTCCCCGGCAAGGACCTTGACGGGGTCTTCACGCTCAAGACCATCGCGGACGCCAACAGGATCAAGGAGGCCGTTGACGGGGGCGCCCGGCGCGCTGTCATCATAGGAGGCGGTTATATCGGCCTTGAACTGGTGGAATCCTTTTTAACCCTGGGACTGGACGTCACGGTCATCGAAATGGCCCCCCAGGTCCTGTCCGGTTTCGACAGGGAAATCGCCCGGGAGGTCGAAGACTACCTGAAGGCGGAGGGAGTCGAGCTCCGTCTTAATGAGGCAGTCAAGGCTTTTGAGGGGGAGGGGAAGCTGGAAGCCGTCCTGACCGAGGGAGGCTCCTACCCTGCTGACATCGCGGCCGTTGCGGTTGGCGTCCGACCCAATACCCGTTTCCTGGAGGGAACCGGCCTCGCCCTGCTACCCAATGGCGCCATCCTCACAGATGAATTTATGCGGGCCAGCCTGCCCGATATCTGGGCTGGCGGGGATTGCGCGACCGTGCGGCATCGGATCCTCGAGAAGGACGTCTACATCCCCCTGGCGCCCGGCGCCAATAAACAGGGCCGTTACATCGGGGGAAACCTGGCGGGTAAGCTGCGGGCCTACAAGAACGCGCTCGGGACCGCCTTCATCAAGGTGGGCGACCTGGAGCTCGGCAAAACCGGCTTGAGCGAAAGTGAGGCGATCCAACATGGGCTCGCCTTTGAGACCGTCACCGTCAAGGATAGAAACCGGGCGGCCTACTACCCTGGATCGACGGAACTCACCGTCAAGCTGGTCTTTGAACCGGAAGCCGGTGTCTTGCTGGGTGCCCAGCTGATCGGCCGGGATGGCGCCGCCTTGAGGACCAACGTGCTGGCCGCCTGCATCACGGCCGGCATGACCGTCCAGGAGATCGGTGAAATAGACTTTGGCTACTCACCCCCCTATGCCAGACCCTGGGATGTCATGGCGGTCGCGGCCAATGTGGCCAACCGCAGATTTGAAAAGTAGGATGCCATGCCAAACACACAAAGCAAGATCAGCAGCCTCTCGACCGCCATCTCCCTGGTAAGGGAGGGGGACACCCTGGCTTTTGGCGGCAATCTCCTGCACAGGAGCCCGATCACCCTGGCCAGGGAAATTGCCAGGGCAGGTATCAGGGACCTGACCCTGGTCAAGACGGTTATGGCCCTTGAAGCCGATATCCTGTGTGGCGCGGGCTGCGTGTCCAGGGTCTTGGCCGGCTTCGTCGGTTACGAGAATGAGTACGGCCTTTGCAATTTTTACCGCCGGGCGGTTGAGAGAGGTGAGGTCATTGCCGATGAACACGCCTGCTACACCATCCTTACCGGTTGGCGGGCCTCGGCCCAGGGTGTCCCTTTCCTGCCTGTAAGGGGGATGACAGGGAGTGACCTGGTCACTGAACTGGACTTGAAAACAGTCCAGGACCCCTATACCGGTGAGGCCCTCTACGCCATCCAGGCCATCCGGCCCGACCTGGCCTTCCTTCACGTACAGAGGGCTGACCGTTTCGGGAATGCAGAGATCGAAGGCCCCGTCTACGACGACGGGATCCTGGCGAGGAGCGCTAAAAAATTGGTGCTCAGTTGCGAGGAGCTGGTTGATGACCATTATTTCTGGCCCGAAAGGAAGGCGGTCATCCCCTCACTCCTGGTCGACCAGGTCGTACTCGCCCCGCGAGGCGCGGCGCCCGGTTCCTGTGCGGGCTTCTATGAAATCGACGATCTTGAGATGAGAAAAATCAAGGCGCTGAAAAATCCCAAAGATCTGCTCAGCTACCTGGAGGGAGAGGAGGCTTCAAGATGAAACTGGCAAAGGCTGATCTTATGGCCATCATCATAGCCCGTTATCTGAAAGACGCGGAGAGCTGCTTTGTCGGCTTGGCCTCCCCTGTCCCCACCGTCAGCGTGCTCCTGGCCCGAAAACTGTACAAGCCCGACCTGATCTACCTGAATATCGCCGGCGGTCTTGACCTGGAGGAGTTGGCACTCACCTACTCGACTGTTGGCCCCAATATGTATCTGGGCGGCCGGAGTGCATTTGACCTGGTTGACAGCTTCGACCTGGCGGCCCGGGGAGGACTTGATGTCGCCTTCCTCTCCTGCGGACAGATCGACCGGCTGGGCCGGCTGAACAGCTCCTCGATCGGCGACTTCCGCAAACCCAAGGTCAAGCTGCCCGGAGGCGCGGGGAGCGCCGTCCTGATCCCGACTTGCAAGCGGGGCTTCGTCTGGAAAACTTCACATGACAGGCGGGGTCTGGTAGAGGAAGTCGATTTCATCACGGCCCAGGGCAATGTCGAATACCTCTTCACCCCCCTCTCTGTTTTCCGCCTGCTTGACGGCCGGCTCAAGCTGGACGGACTGCTTCCTGGTTCAAGCCTGGAGGAGGTGGCAGAGCGGACAGGCTTTGAGCTGGAAATCCATTCCGACAGGGTCCTGGCCGATCCGACGGAGGAAGAGGTCCAGGCCCTGCGGGAAATCGATCCCGAGGGCCGCAGATTCATCGAGTTCCAAGGCGATTGAATGAAGTTGGAACAGGCTGGCAGGTAGGTCAGGCCAGGAAGGCCAGGGCCTCCTCCTCTTCCGCCTTTTCGACACGGACCGCCGAGATCTTGTAGGCTCCCGTCAGGGTGACCGGATCGTAGGCCGACCGGGTCAACACATTGGTCGGTGTTTCAGGAAAATGGAAGGTCATAAAGACCAAACCCGGCTTGACACGGTCGGTTACCAGGATCCGGGTCAGGACACTGCCCCGGCGGCTGCTTACACGGACCAGGTCCGAGTTGACCAGACCCAGGGATCGGGCGTCCTCCGGGTTGATCTCGGCCTCCTCGTAAGGGTTGATCGATTCAAGCAGTTTCGAAAACCGTGTGGTGACATTGTAGTGGCCCAGCTTCCGGCCCGTCGTCAGCAGGAGGGGGTAGTCCTCGGAAACACGCTCGGTCGGCGGCTCATATTCGACGGGGACAAAACGGGCCCTGCCACGGGGGAAGACACCCTTGTGGAGGAATTTCGTCCCGGGATGTGAGGTGGTCGGACAGGGCCATTGCAGGCCGTTTTCCCTGTCCAGCCTCTCATAGGTCATGCCGCGGTAGATTGGGGCCGCCAGCCGCAGCTCTTCAAAGACCTCCTCGGGCTTGTTGAAGAAAAAGCCCGGCACCCCCATGGTCTGTGCCAGATCGCAGATAATCCGCCAGTCGGCCCTGGCCTCGCCGGGGGGATCGACAGCCTTCCGGACCAGCTGGACCCGGCGCTCGGAGCAGGTGAAGCTTCCATCCTTTTCCGCGTAGCAGGCGGCCGGGAAGATAACATCGGCCAGCTTGGCCGTCTCCGACATAAAAATCTCCTGGACGACAACGAAATCCATCTTTTCTATGGCCGCCCGCACATGGTTGGCATCGGGGTCGGTCAGGACAGGATCCTCGCCCATCACATAGAGGGCCTTGAGACTTCCTTCGTGGCCGGCATCCATGATTTCGGGGATACGCAGGCCTTCTTTCCCATTGCCCGCCCTGCCCCAAAGCTGGGTGAAATAATCGATCTTGCCCCGATCCGTCACCGGCTGATAGCCGGGGAAGGTATTGGGGAGGGCACCCACATCACAGGCCCCCTGGACATTGTTCTGGCCGCGGAGCGGATTGATGCCGGCATTCTCATAGCCGATATGGCCCGTCACAAGCGCCAGGTTGGCCAGGCTCATGACATTGGCCGTACCGGTCGTATGCTCGGTTATCCCCAGGGTATAGTAAATTCCGGCCTTCCTTGTCTGGGCGTAGAGGCGGGCTGTCTCACGGAGGGTCTCTTCATCGATGCCCGTGATGGCCGAGACCTTGGAGGGCGTATAGCTCCGGACTGATTTGGCCAGTGCCTCAAAATCCTCGGTTCTTTCCTCTATGTAGGGGCGGGCCTCCCAGCCCTCCGCCAGGATGATGTGGATGAGACCGTTGATCAGGGCGATATCGGAACCTGAACGCAGGGGGAGGTGGAGGTCCGCCAGGCCGGCCAGTTCCGTGGTCCGGGGGTCAATGACAATGAGCCGGGTCCCCTTGCGGACAGCCTGCTTCATCTTGTTTCCAATGATCGGATGGGCCTCGGTTGTATTGGACCCGATCACAAAAAGCAGGTCGGATCCGAGGATCTCATTGACGGAGTTTGTCATGGCCCCGCTGCCCAGCGTGGTTGCAAGACCTGCAACCGTCGGGGCGTGTCAAGTTCGTGCGCAGTGATCGACGCTGTTGGTTCCGATCACGGCGCGCATAAATTTTTGGAATAGATAGTTTTCCTCATTGGTACAGCGGGCTGACGAGAGGCCGGCAAGGGCATCGGGCCCGTGCTGATCGCGGATCTCAGTGAATCTGGAGGCCGTATAATTCAGAGCCTCTTCCCAGCTGACCGGAAGGAATTCACCCTCCCGCTTGATGAGCGGGCTTGTCAACCGGTCGGGGGAACTGATGAAGTCGGTATGGAAACGGCCCTTGACGCACATCTCCCTACCGTTGATCGGGGCCTCGGCCGCCGGTGTGACGCCGACCACCCTGTTGTTTTCCCGGTCGACATTGAGGGTGAAATTACAGCCGGTACCGCAGAAGGGGCAGGTGGTACGGATTTTTTCAAGCTCCTGGGTCCTGTAGCCTATGAAATTCTTATTGAAGAGGGCGCCCGTAGGACAGACAGCAATGCACTGGCCACACATACGGCAGATCTCCTTGTCGATCGGCCGGTCATTGGCGGTTGTCACTGTCGAGGTAAAACCGCGCCCTACGTGATCGTAGGTCGAGGTCACCTGGATCTCCCGGCAGACACGGACACACTTGCCGCACTTGACGCACTTGGCCTGGTCCCGGATCATAATCGGGTTGGCGTCATCGATTGTGAATACCTGGTCACCCCGTTTGTAGGACGGTTCCTTGACCCCGTAGTCATAGCATAATTTCTGCAACTGGCAGTGGCCGGCCATCTCGCAGGTCAGACAGTCCATGGGATGGTTGCTGATCAGGAGGTCGAGCAATTCCTTCCGGATCCCCCGGATCTCCTCGGTATCGGTCCAGACCACCATGCCGTCCTCGGCCAGGGTCGAACAGGAGGTCTCAAGCTTGGGATGCCCTTCTATCTCGACCAGGCAAAGGCGGCAGCCGGCGAAGGTCGACAGCTCTTTCAAATAACAGAGATTGGGGATCTCGATGCCAAGCATTTTGGCCGCTTCCAGGAGCTTGACCGGTTTTTCCAGCTCAAGTGGCCGGCCGTCGATGGTCAGATGAATCATACCGCCTCCCTACCAGACTTCGGCGTAGGCCAGGTTGAGGTAGACGGCTTCAAGCGCCGTCTTATGGGCCTGCTCCATGTTGCGCAAATTGGTGAAGAGCTCGCGCAGATCCACTGTCTCCGCCTCCTCCGCCAATTCGCCGTAAGTGGTCATGGCCTCCTCCTCACGCTTGATGGCCAGGGCGACCGCCTCTGCCAGGGGCATATCCAAGCTGAGTTCAGGTTTGCCCTCGATCAGTTCTTCTGCCAGCTTGTAGTCGACCGGCTGCGGCTTGATCGTCATGGGCGGCTTCCCCTCCAAGAGCAGTTTCTCCAGGAATTCCCTGTGTCCGATCTCGTCACCGGCCAGCCTTTCAAACAGTTCCCGCAGGGAGTCATTGCTCACCTTGCGG
Source organism: uncultured Mageeibacillus sp. (assembly GCA_964486135.1). Classification (GTDB taxonomy): domain Bacteria; phylum Bacillota; class Clostridia; order Saccharofermentanales; family DTU023; genus UBA4923. The sequence goes on along the minus strand of CAZAKT010000041.1, from coordinate 3,325 downwards.
GCGGCGGCCGCGTAGAAGTCGTGAGCTTCCTGTTCCTTCAGGACACTGACCTCAAGGACATTTCGCATGGCTTCCGTCAGACTCATAGGACACCCGCTCCTTCCACCAATCCTTACAACTCCCACGGCTGATCCGCGGTCTTCGGACTCTCTTGATTTTATCACAGAGCCTTGGCCGCCCCTCCCTCAGATTTTCGGGTTTTTCAAGAGGAGGACACAGCTGTGATAATCGCCCAGGGCGAAGGTAGACTGGTCATGGCGGACGACCTTTTCAGACAGGTCGAGGAAGTCCTCCACGCCCGAGGTTACATCCCAGCCGGCTCCACCGTCCCGGTAATGCATAGGGACTGTGACATCCGGCCTGGTCTCGCGGACGATCCTGGCAGCCTGTCCGGCGTCGATGGTGTAGTAGCCGCCGACCGGGATGAGGAGGAGCTGGAGATTTCGCAGCCGGTCCGTCTCCTCCGCCGACAGGTCGTGGCCAAGGTCACCCAGGTGGGCAATCCGCTGGCCGCCCAGGGTCAGGATATGTATCTTGTTGGGTCCGCGCAGCTTGCCGCCCTCCGGATCGTGGAAGGTCTCCAGGACCTCAAGGTCGACAAGGGGCTGGCGGCCGGACAAGGTCACCAGCTCCCGGGCATTGTGGTCATCGTGTTCATGAGAACAGAGGACCAGGTCAGCCTGGAGGTCAAGCTTGGCGTAGCCGGGGACTTCCAGGAAGGGGTCGATGACTATGACGGCGTCCGGCGAGTCAATCCGGTAGCAGGAGTGGCCAAGCCAGGTGATGCGGATGGGCTTTTGCGCTTCATGATCAGCAGGGGACATAGGGGGCTCCTTTCAGACCAGCTGCCGCCTTATGCGACGGCCGGGCGGACCAGCTTATGATCCGCGTCTACACCCTTATTCTATAGGCAGAAGGCCGGGTCCCGTCAAGCCGGCCCCCCAATCGCCACGCTCCCGGCGGTCAACGTGCTACAATGCTTGCTAAGTACAAATATTGCGGCCCCTGTGCCCTTACAGCCAATAATTGACGGAGGATTCCACTTCGATGAAAGATCAACTCAAGCAGATTCGCGACCAGGGTCTGGGTGCCTTCCAGGAGGCCCTCTCCCCGGAAAGCCTGGAAGAGCTGCGACACAAATACCTGGGGAAAAAAGGTTTGCTGACGG
>CAZAKT010000041.1:0-2057 GCA_964486135.1 uncultured Mageeibacillus sp. | reverse complement strand
GAAAGCCTGGAAGAGCTGCGACACAAATACCTGGGGAAAAAAGGTTTGCTGACGGCCCTTTTGAAGGGGCTTGGCAAGCTCTCGTCCGAGGAACGCAAGATCATTGGCCAGCTGGCCAATGAGGTCAAAGAACAGTTTGTCGAGGTCCTGGAGGAAAGGAAGCTTGAACTGCTCGACCAGGCCTCCCTTCTGCCCCTCCCCCCCGATTTGACCCTCCCCGGGCTACGCACGGCGACTGGCGGCCTCCACCCCATTACCCAGATCTGCTATGACCTCAATGATTCTTTTCGCTCCCTCAACTTTGAGCTTTACAGCGAGGATGAGATAACGAGCGAGCTCTATGCCTTCGATTACCTCAATTTCCCGCCCGATCATCCGGCCCGTGACTCCATGGACACCTATTGGATCGAGGGGACTGAAGGCAAGCGGGGAGCCGGGAGGCTCTGCCTTCGACCCCATCTCACGGGTGGCAGCGTCCGCTACCTGCAAAAGCATGGAGCCCCGGCCCGTTTCGTCTATCCAGGCCGGGTCTTCCGCAATGAAGCCATCGACGCCAGGCACGAACGGGCCTTTTTCCAATATGAGGCCCTGATCGTCGACCGGGATTTCTCATTTTCATCGGGACTGATCCTGGTCCAGACCATCCTTGAGCGGGTCTTCGGCCACGATATCCCGGTCCGGATGCGGGCTGGTTTCTTCCCCTTTGTCGAACCTGGTTTTGAGATCGACATGCAGTGTCAGGTCTGCCAGGGGGCCGGCTGTCAGGTCTGCCACCAGAGCGGCTGGATCGAGGTCATGCCAGGCGGCTCACCCCACCCCAATGTCCTCCGGGCCGCCGGTATCGATCCTGATATCTGGAGCGGCTTCTACATCAATATCGGGCTTGACCGCCTGGTCATGATGCGCTATGGGATCGATGACGTGAGGCTCTTTCACAGCGCCGATCTACGCTTTCTCGGGCAATTCAAGTAGGAGGGGACGGTTATGAAAATTTCACTTAACTGGATCAGGCGCTACACCGATTTACCGGAGGACCTTACGGCCGAACAGCTGGCCTTCGACCTGACCCTGCGAACCGTCGAGGTCGAATCAGTCTCAAATCCGGCCCAGGCCCTGGAGGGCCTGGTGGTTGGCCGCATTGAAACAATCAAGGCCCATGCCAATGCCGACCTCCTGCGCGTCTGTCAGGTCGATATTGGCCGAGACCGGCTCTCCCAGATCGTCTGCGGGGGTAGCAACCTCTACGAAGGCGAATATGTCGCTGTGGCGCCCCCCGGCGCCTTCGTCCGCTGGCACGGCCAGGGCGAGCCCGTTGAACTCAAGGCGACCAAGCTCCGGGGGGAGCTGAGCGAGGGAATGATCTGCAGCTCCCAGGAAATCGACCTGGAGGAACTCTTCCCGGCCGAGAGCGAAACGATTATCCTGGACCTGACCCCGGACTTTCCCGAAGCCTTACCGGGCAGGCCCCTGGCCGATCTGCTGGGCCTTGACGACCTGATTGTTGAAATCGACAACAAGTCCCTGACCAACCGGCCTGACCTATGGGGCCACTATGGGATCGCCCGGGAACTGGCCGCTATCTACGGCAGCGGGCTGAAGCCCCTCCCTGCCTTCAAGCTGCCAGGCAAGCCCGAAAGCTATCCCGTGAAGATTGTCGATACAGACCGCTGCCGCCGCTATGACGCTGTGGTCTTCGAGGGCGTGGAACCCATCCAATCCCCCTTCTGGATGAAGCGGCTGATCTGGTCGGTGGGCATGCGGCCCATCAATCTCCTGGTTGACGTATCCAACTATGTCATGATGGCGACCGGCCAGCCTACCCATGCCTTCGACCGGGACCACGTTGAGGAGGGGATCCAGGTCCGCCTGGCCCGGGAAGGTGAGGTCCTTGAGCTCCTGGACGGCCACCAGCTGTCGCTTGACGGGACTGACCTCCTCATCTGTGACGGCAAGGACAAGCCCATCGGCCTGGCCGGCGTCATGGGGGGTGCCCGCGATTCCATCCTGCCAGACACCTCCGGTATGGTCCTGGAAGTCGCCAATTTTGAAGCCATCGG
>CAZAKT010000040.1:0-12641 GCA_964486135.1 uncultured Mageeibacillus sp. | reverse complement strand
GACTCCCCTTCAAAAAATGGTGGTCCAAAAACAAGAGCGCCGCGCATTTCAGGCGACTTCATGATAGCACGATTTGAAGGGGCCTTCAAATAAAGACCAGGCGTGACCTGTATCACAAGGGGCTCCCTGCGGGGTCGCGCGTGATATAGTATCATAGGGAACGGAAAAAATCCGCCGTGCCGATCCTGCCTGTGTCAGGGGGTGCGGTAAATAATAATAATAAGACCCAAGGAGGACCTTATGTCATCACAGAAGGTTTCAGAAGACAAACGGACAGCCCTGCTGTCTGTTGAGCTTTCACCAGAAGAATTCAGACAATCCCTGCAGGCCGCCCACCGGAAGAATGCCCGGTATTTTCAGGTCCCAGGTTTCAGGAAAGGCAAGGCGCCTTATCCAATCGTAGTCCGCCATTATGGCGAAAGCGTTTTATACGATGACGCGCTCGAGATCGCCCTGCCCAAGGCCTATGAAGAGGCCCTGGAGGAGCAGGAGATTGCCCCCTACTCGGATCCACGTTTCAATGTTAAGGAAATCGGCGGGGATACCGGCCTCATCTTTGAGGTCAGTGTCGCCTTGAAACCGGAGGTGGAGCTTGGGGACTACCAGGGACTCGAGGCCTACCGACCGGCCGTTGAGGTCCAGGAGTCGGAGCTGGACGAGAGGATCGAAGCGGCTCGGGAACGCGTCTCACGGCTGGTACCGGTGACTGACCGGGCCATCCGCGAAGGGGATCGCGTTACCATAGATTACCAGGGCTTTTTGAATGACACGCCCTTCGAAGGCGGTCAGGCGGACGGCCATAAGCTGGAGATCGGTTCGGGGACCTTCATCCCGGGCTTTGAAGAAGGCCTGATCGGACATGAAGGGGGCGAGGAATTCGACCTGCCCCTGACCTTCCCCGAGGACTATCACGCCGACGACCTGGCAGGCCAGGCGGTGGTGTTCAAGGTCAAGATCCAGGAGGTCCAGGTCAAGGAACTGCCGGAACTTGACGATGATTTTGTCCGCGACGTCAGTGACAGTTGCGATAATCTTGAGGAGTACAGGGAGCAGATACGCCAGGACCTGATCAAGGAAAAAACCGAGGAAGCCGACAATACTTTCAGTCAGAATATCATTGACCGGATCGTGGCAGGCTCCCGGATCCAATTATCCGACCTGATCGTCGAGGACGAGGTCGACCGGGCCATGGAACGTCAGCAGCAACAGTTTTCCATGTACGGCTTGAATTTTGGTGACTTTTTGCAGTATTCGGGTAAAAGCCTGGACGATTACCGGGAGGAACAGGCCGGAAGGGCCCGCAAGGTCATTGAGAGTGCCTGGGTCATCGAGGCCATGCGGGAAAAGGAAGAGGAACGTTTCAAACTGAGCGAAGAGGAGCTGGAGGCGGCGATCGGGGAAACAGCTGAAAAAGAGGGCATCTCGGCTGAGCTGTTCCGCGAACAGCATCTCAAGACCGATCACGATCTGGAGCACTTCCGGCACGATTATGAAAACCTCAAACTTCTTGAATGGTTGAAGGAGGTCAGCGTGGCGACAGATGTCCCGCCGGTGGTCGAAGAGGAGGAAAAGCGGGGAGACCAGGAGGAAGAGGCGGAAGAATAAAGAAATGGCATTTCCGCCACACAAGGGAGAATATCAACATGAATATAATAGATAAAAACAACTTTGATCCAGCACTTATGAACCTGGTCCCCATGGTCGTGGAGCAGACGACCCGGGGTGAGAGATCCTACGACATATTTTCACGCCTTCTGAAAGAGCGGATCGTTATCCTGAGCGATAATGTCAATCACGTCACGGCCAGTCTTGTCATGGCGCAATTCCTCTTCCTCGAGGCGGAGGATCCTGAAAAGGACATTCAGTTCTATATCAACAGCCCGGGGGGCGAAATCTCTTCCGGCCTTCTGATTTATGACACCATGCAGTATATCAAGCCCGACGTACAGACCATCTGTATGGGCATGGCGGCCAGCATGGGAGCTTTTCTGGTCGCGGCGGGAAGTCCCGGCAAACGCTTTGCCCTGCCCAACGCCGACCTTATGATCCACCAGCCAAGCGGAGGCGCGCACGGCCAGGCGACCGATATCACGATTGCGGCCGAGTACATCGTCAGTTTGAAAAAACGACTTAACAAGATCCTTGCTGACAAGACAGGCCAGCCCTACGAGGTCATTGAACGCGACACGGACCGCGACAGGTGGATGACGGCGGAAGAAGCGCTCGAATACGGTCTGATCGATAAAATTATGACGAAACGCGTCTAAGGGGCAAAGCCGGAAAACGAGGTAGCAACCATGTCGGACAGAAAAGATCAGGACAAATACAAGTCGCTCCACTGTTCTTTTTGTGGGAAGACTGAAAACCAGGTGGAGCGTTTGATCGCCGGACCCGGTGTTTTCATCTGCAATGAATGCGTCATGCTCTGTGATGAGATGCTGGCGGATGATTCCGCGGCCGGGCCTCCCCTGGGAGTTCCGGATGTCGAGCAGATGAACCTTCTCACCCCCCAGCAGATCAAGGAAAAGCTTGACGAGTATGTGATCGGCCAGGAAGAGGCGAAAAAGACCCTGGCCGTCTCCGTCTACAACCATTATAAACGCGTCTTTTCGGACCTGGTCGATGATGAGGACGACGGGGTCGAGCTCTCCAAGAGCAATATCATGCTCATGGGGCCATCCGGTTCGGGCAAGACCCTCATGGCGCAGACCCTGGCCCGGATCCTGAATGTACCCTTCGCCATCGCGGACGCGACGGCCTTGACGGAGGCCGGCTATGTGGGTGAGGACGTCGAGAACATCCTCCTCCGCCTGATCCAGAACGCCGATTTCAACATTTCGGCTGCCGAGCAGGGGATCATCTATATCGATGAGATCGACAAGATAACCCGGCGGTCGGATAATCCGTCGATTACGCGGGATGTCAGCGGCGAGGGGGTTCAGCAGGCCCTGCTGAAGATCCTGGAGAGCACGGTGGCCAACGTGCCTCCCCAGGGGGGACGGAAGCATCCCCATCAGGAATTCATCCAGATCGACACCACCAACATCCTCTTCATTCTCGGCGGAGCCTTCGCCGGTATGGACAAAATTATCCGGGACCGGATCGGACAGAAGTCCATCGGTTTCGGCGCGGAGATCGAAGGGTCCGCCAAGATGAGCGACAGTGAACTCTTTTCCCGTCTCCTGCCTGAAGACCTGCTCAAGTTCGGCCTGATCCCTGAGTTTGTAGGCCGGGTCCCTGTCGTGGTCGCGCTCGACGAACTCGATGAGGAGGCCCTGATCCGTATCCTCCAGGAGCCGAAGAATGCCCTTCTGAAACAGTACAAAAAGCTTATGCGCTTTGACGATGTCGAACTGACCTTTGAAACAGACGCCATCCGCCAGATCGCCCGGGAGGCCCTTGAGTTGAAGACGGGTGCCCGGGGACTTCGGACCATCCTTGAGCGGCTTATGCTGGACGTCATGTATGAGATCCCCTCCTGCGGTGATGTCTGCCAGGTACTGATCTCGGATAAAAGCGTCACAGGGGAGGAAAAACCCAAGCTGAAGCGGAAGAAGAAGGCGGAAGGCAAAAAGGCCGCCAACGCCTGATCAGAAAAGTCTTTCACGACGATTCGTCATCCAAGGACATAAGAAGGCTGGAGCTATTCCGGCCTTCTTTTATTTTTCCCGCCAGCATAGTAAAGAATGAAACACAGGACTGGGATACTATGACAAAAGCCAAGGCAATCGAGACCAGGCTGCTGGCGGACGGCCGCAAGGTCATCCTGAAACCCCGGGCTTCCTGGGCCGACGGTAGGGTAGCCGCCTGGCTCCACAGCCTGCGTTCCCCGGGGCTGCCCCGTTGTTTCGGGATCGCGCCGGCATCTGACCCCTTGGACGGTCATCTGGCTGACCTCCCCCAGGTCCCCTTGGACCATCCGCCGGCGGAAGCGCACCTGGTCTTTGAGTTCATCGAGGGTGTCAGCTTGCGGCAGATGGCGGGGGAGGAGCTGACCGCCCCCAACCTGGAGCCTTGGTTCGACCAGCTGCTGGATGCCTTGGCCTGGATGCAGTTTGGCGCCCGCCAGGCCTTTGTCCATCACGACATCTCCCCTGAAAATATCCTGATTACCGGGGACCGCCGGGCTGTCCTCATCGATTTTTCCGACTCCCGCTTCCTGGACGGCCAGGGCAGGGGACCGGCAAGGGCCCCGGTGGCAACAGCCGGCTATGCCGCGCCGGAAGTTTACTTTGGCCAGGTCTGTCCTGAGACGGACCTATTCAGTCTGGCCCGGACGTTTATCGCCGTGCTGGCGGGCCAGAAGGCCACCGATCTTGACCGGGCAGCGATCAGGCGGGCCTTGAAAAAACTGGACGCCCCTTTTTCGAACCGTTTGCGGGCCTGCCTGGAGGAGGATCCCAAGTTAAGGCTGGCGTCCGTAGCAGACAGCTTCTATGCGGAGGTCCTGGGCCTGATCCGGTCATCAGACCAAGGGGTGGCGGAGGACCGGCCCGTCGGGGAGGAAGGCCGGCCGGCACCTCGGCATGGCTGCCCTTACCCCTTTGATGCCTGTCCTTTTTTGGAATTGGCCTATGTCCTGTCGGAGCAAAGGGAAGGGATAGAGGACCTGGGGAGGAAGGGGGGTCGCGTGCTACAATAAGCTGAATGAATTAATTGAAGGGTAGGCACTCATGGCTGAAGATAAGGATGCGCGTGGCAAGGTCCGGCAAAGGGAGATCAAACCCAGGTCCGGCCGTCCGGATGGTCCGGCGTCGCCGGAAGCTTCCCGGCAGCAGTCTTCCGGGGGCAGGGGACGGCCCCAGAAGAAGCGGGGGGGGAAAAGGCCCGCCCAGTCCGGGCAAAGGAGGAGCTCCGAGCCCAGGCAGGTCCGTGAATCGTCAAAGCAGGAAGCCGGCGGGAAAAGGTCGGAAGACACCCGCAGGCAGCCAGTTGCCAGGAAGTCGGGAGCAGACCGCAGCGACCCGCAAAGACAGAAGGCCGAAGGGCAGCTGGCGCCCCGGGCACAGGATCGGGCCGCTGACCCAGCCCGTGACCAGGGCCAGGGGGAGCAAAGGACCGGTGGGGACAGGGCTGGCAAGAGAAGTCGTCGTGGGTCAAAGCGGTTTTCAAAAGAACAAAAACAGGCTGTCCGCGTCGAAGAGACAGCGGAGGATGTCGCACGCGATATCGCGCGTATCGAAAAGGATATACAGATCGACCTCGATTCCATCCGAAATCTGAAGCTGGACCTCTAGCCGGTGACGCCTGGGGATGGCGCAATGAATCATTTACACCAGGATAAACAGGAAGTGACGCCGCTTGTCAATGCTCTTGGAGAGCAGGCAGGCCGCGTCTCTTTTCATATGCCCGGACATCGGGGCGGTGGGATTTTACCAGGCTACAGCAAGGACAGGTTCATCTCACTCGACATGACTGAGCTGGAGGGTACAGGCGATCTGGCCGCTCCTTCAGGCCGGGTCCGTGAAGCCTACCAGATGGCCGCCCGTTTTTTTGGCGCCGGGGAAAGCTGGTTCATCACATCGGGCACCAGTGCCTCCCTTTTTATCGCCCTGGCCTCTTCCCTGCGGGAGGGCGACAAGCTGATCCTGCCCCGTGCCGTCCATCTGGCCGTCGTCCACGCCCTGGCGGTTCTCGGCCTGGAGCCGGTCTTCGTAACAGGCAGGCCGGGGCAGGTTTTTCAGGACGGCCAGCCGGATCCAGAGGCCTTCATCTCAGCCATCCAAAAAAACCCGGAAGCCCGGGCCTGCTTTATCACCTGTCCCGACTACTTTGGCCGGACCCTGGATCTTTCCGGGATTGCGGGAGAGGCGCATGACCGGGGGATGCTTCTCCTGGTCGATGAGGCGCATGGGGCACATTTTGCGGCCGCGCCAGGCCTGCTCCCCGCGACGGCCCTTTCCCAGGGGGCCGACCTGGTCTGCCAGAGCGCCCATAAAACCTTGCCCGCCCTGACGCCGGCCTCCCTCCTTCACCTGTCAAAAAATGCCTTGGACCAGGGCCGGGTCAAGCCGGAACGTGTGGCCCACATGGTCAAGGTCTTCCAGACCTCCAGCCCTTCCTTCCTTATCGCGGCGACCCTGGACGCCGCCCGGGCCCTTGCGGCCAGCCGGGGGCAGGAGGCTATGGAAGGCCTGGTCAGCCTGAATGAGGATCTGGCCCGGCGTTTACCCGATTCCTACCGGCGTCTCCTGCCGGAGGGCGCCGACCCGTCAAGGCTGGTCCTGGACTATTCCCATACGGGTCTTGACCGGAGGCGGTTTCAGGTCCTCCTTGACAGGGCCGGAATCGACGCGGAGTTGATCGACCTTTCCCGGGCTGTCTTCATTCCGGGCTTTGACCAAAAGCCGGAGGATTATGACAGGCTTTATCTGGCCCTCGCCAAGGCCGGGGAAGGGGTGGAGGAAAAAGATCTGGCCCCTCATCTGGCCAGGGTAAAGGCGCTTACACAGAGACAGGACAGACTCCTGTCTGAGCCCGCCCATTTTTCCCTTTCTGCCAGGCAGGTCCTCTTCGGCCCTCCCGGTCCGGGAGGGGAGGGCAGGGGAGATCTGGCGGAGTCGGTGATCGCCCCCTATCCGCCCGGCCTTCCGCTTGTCTGGCCGGGGGAGATGATCAGGGCTGAACACCGCTTTCACCTCGAGGAATTGAAGGCGGAAGGTGTGGTTATCCGGGGTCTTCCCTAGCTTATCTGTGACAGTTGCAAGAGGCTTTATGCTAAGATGAAATCACTCCTGTGAACCATCACAAGAGAATATTTCGGGGGTCCTAAGGCATTGGAAAGAGGCAAGCTGATCACCTTTGAAGGGGTGGATGGGTCGGGTAAAACGACGCAGATCAAATACCTGGACCAATACCTCCGCTCCCTGGGGCTTGAGACCCTTCTTTTGCGTGAGCCGGGAGGGACAAAGATCGGGGAAGCCATCCGGCAGCTCCTGCTGGACATGCGTTATGTGGAGATGACCCCGGAGACGGAACTTTTTCTTTTTGAGGCTGCCCGCGCCCAGTTGGTTCGCGAGGTCATCCGCCCTTCGCTCGAAAAGGGTATCTGGGTGATTTGCGACCGTTTCCAGGACTCATCCCTTGCCTATCAGGGCTACGGCCGCGGCCTGCCTCTGGACCTGGTGAGGGCGCTCAATGATCTGGCCGTCGGGGCTACGGTGCCCGACCTTACCATCTTGCTCGAACTCGGCCCCCAGGTCCGGGCCGCCCGCCTGGAAAAACGCCATGACAGCGGAATCCGGGACAGGATTGATGTGGAAACCGATGCCTTCAAGCAGAGGGTCTGTGAGGGCTTCCAGGCGATCGCGGAGGCGGAACCCTCCCGTGTCATCCGCATCGGTACACATGACGAGAAAGAAGAGACAGCAAATCTTATAAGCGAACAAGTCAGGAGATTATTGCTATGAAACTGATATTTGCCATTGTGAGCGACGATGATTCCCCCCGGCTGATGGCGGAGGTCAACCGGGCAGGCTATCGTGTCACCAAGCTGCACTCAACAGGCGGTTTCCTCCGGTCTGGCAATACCACTCTTATGACGGTGGTGGAGGACGAAGAGCAGGAGGATGTCATCGCCATCATCCGCAAGAACTCAAAAAGCCGGAAAGCGGCGATCAACGCCAGCATACCGCCCTCCAACATGGGGGCGTCCTACGTTCCCTATCCCGTTGAAGTCAACATCGGAGGCGCTACCGTATTTGTCGTCCCTGTCGAGCACTTTGAGAAATTCTAAGATGCCCGGATCCTCCCGACCGGAACTCCTGGACCCATCCCGTGGCCTGTCCTTCCTTTCCATCGCCTGCCCGGATTTACTGAGGAAGCAGCTGGCCCTTTCCCTGGAGGGGAATAATTTCCCGGTTTTACTTGTGGGCGAGGAGGGGGCAGGCAAGCGCTATGTCGCGCTCCGCCTGGCCGCTGCCCTGCTTTGTGACAAGCCTGACCCCCAGGAGGGAGCCTGTGGTCGCTGCCCCTCCTGCAAAACGCTGGCGGGAGGCGCCCACCACGACCTGCTTGTGCTCGAACCCGAGGCGGGCAAGTCATCCATCGCCGTCGCCGCCGTCCGTTCGATGGTTTCGGCGACCCTGGACATCTATCCCCAGCTGAGCCGGAACCGGGTCTATCTTATCTCGGCCGCCAAGCAGGACAGCCTGACCGAATTGGGCCAGAACGCCCTCCTTAAACCGCTCGAAGCCCATCCTGAATTTGTACGTTTCATCCTGCTGACCGAAGACGACACCCGCCTCCTTCCCACCCTGGTATCCCGTTCCCGTATGATCAGGCTGGGCAGGCGGGAGGAGGAGGATATCCGGACCATCCTGGAGGAGGCGGGTTTTGAAGGCGACAGGTTCGAACTGGCCATCAAATACGCTGACGGCCTGCCCGGGCAGGCCATCGCCCTGGCGGGCGATGAGGGTTTCCGCGACCTGAGGGATAAGACCCTGGCACTTTTTCTCAAGCTGCCAAAGGCAACACGGACTTACTGCCTGACCGAGGGCCTGCGCTTCTTCCAGGAGAACAAGAAGCAGACGGCGGTCATCCTGCGAATCCTGGAGAGCCTCCTGCGCGACCTCCTCCTCTTACAGAGCGGACTCCCAGCCGCCAGCCTGGTCAACCGTGATTGGGCCGGCCAACTGGCCGCCTTGTCGGGGCAGTCACCACCGGCCGATCCGGCCGGCGCTTCAGGTCTGGTCCGGCAGACGGCCCGGGCACTTTCCAGCAACGCGAATTTCGACCACACCCTGGCCCGGCTCCTGCTTGGCCTGAGGGCCTGGCTGGGTGGCCTTGACGGAGGCAAACAAGTTTTTCAGGCCCAGGACCAATTTTCGTGACAAAGGGCCGCCGGATGAGGGGTATGATTAGAGGAGTATAAGGAAATGGACAGATTAGAGTGGACAATTTTGAATATATAAATGAAGCGGAAGAAAAACTCCAGCCGCCGGAATCCGATCCCTTCTGCGGCGCGGGGGATGATTTGGACGACCTTGCGGAAGATGAGGCTGATCTGGATCCAGACAAGGTTTTGCTTGTGGGGGTCAGGCTGCACGGGCGGGGCAAGGTTTATCATTTTTCACCCGACGGCCATAAGATCCGGCGGGGGGACCACCTGATTGTGGAGACCGCCCAGGGGATTGAGATGGGGATCGCCGCCGACTGGCCCCAGCATCTCCCCAAAAGCTCGATCAAGGCCCCCTTGAAGCGGGTACTACGCCTGGCCTCCAATGATGACCTCCTCCATTACGAGGAGAACAAGCTCCTGGAGGGGGAGGCGCTGGAGACAGCCAGGGAACGTGTGGAGGCCTATGGCCTTGACATGTCGCTGATTGACGTGGAGTACAGGTTTGACAACCGGAAGATCACCTTCTTCTTCACGGCTGACGGCCGGGTGGACTTCAGGGAACTGGTACGTGATCTGGCCTCCATCTTCCGGACCCGGATCGAGCTCCGTCAAATCGGCGTCCGGGACGAAGCCTGCATGATAGGGGGCCTGGGTATCTGTGGCCGTGAATTGTGCTGCAGCACCTTCCTGCATGAATTCAAGCCGGTCTCCATCCGTATGGCCAAGGACCAGAACCTGTCCATGAACCCGACCAAGATATCGGGGACCTGCGGCAGGCTGCTCTGTTGCCTCAATTATGAGCACCAGGCCTACCTGGACGCGAAAAAACGTCTGCCGGCCAAAAACGCCCGGGTTTTGACCCCGGATGGCTACGGTTCCGTCCTGGACCTGGATCTCCTGAGGGAGCGGGTCACCGTGCGTCTGGACAGTGACAATGAACAGACTGTCGAAAGCTACCATGTTTCGGACTTGCGCGATCCCAGGGGCCGGCCTGAAGATTGAAGATCAGCGGTTTTATGCTATGATCATTGGGTGAAGTTTTGTTGGGAAGGGGGCCTCAGGCGCCCTTTCCGGGAAAAAGGAGGAAGACTATGCCGCACATTATCGATGGTGACGAATGTATCAGCTGTGGCTCCTGTGCCGAAGTGTGCCCCACGGAGGCCATTTCCGCGGGCGACTCATTCTATATCATTGACGCTGAGCTCTGCATTGATTGCGGGTCCTGTGTCGCGGTCTGCCCAGTCGATTGTATCTCCGAGGCTTGATCCCGGATTCGACGACAGAGAAAAACAGGCTACCTCAAAGGGTGGCCTCTTTTTTCTAACCTCAGCGAAGGAGGAATTAATGTGATTGATTTTATTTTCCATAACCCGACAAAAATCCTGTTTGGCGACGGTATGTTGGAGCAGCTACCGCTTGAGCTTGCCGCCTACGGGAAAAAAGTGCTCCTCACCTATGGTGGGGGCAGCATCAAGGAGACGGGCCTTTACGACCGGGTCCTGTCCCTCTTGGGAGAAGCCGGCAGGGAGGTCTTTGAATTGCCGGGTGTCATGCCCAACCCCCGCACAGAGAAGGTCTATGAGGGGATCGAGATCTGCAGGCGGGAGGAAATCGATTTCATCCTGGCCGTGGGTGGTGGCAGCGTGATCGACTGTAGCAAGGCGATCGCGGCCGGCACCTTCCATCAGGGGGATTTCTGGCAAGACCTCTACCTGGGGGGGCAGTGCATTGACAGGGCCCTGCCTTTCGGTACCATCCTGACCATGCCGGCGACTGGCAGCGAGATGAACAGCGGTACGGTGATCAGCAACTGGGAGGATAATGTCAAGTGCGCCTACCGGCACGACACCCTCTTCCCCCGCTTCTCCATCCTTGAACCCCGCCTGACCATGACCATGCCGCGTGAACAGGTCATTTACGGAGCCGTCGACATGATGTCGCATGTCTTCGAGCAGTATTTCTCGCCACCGGATGACGACAACCTGACGGACGACCTTTGCGAGGCCCTCCTCCGCAATATCCAGGTCAACCTGGACCGGGCCCTGGTCGACCTCCAGGATTACCAGGCCAGGTCCAATCTCATGTGGGACGCGACCCTGGGCCTGAATGGTTTGCTCCGTTTGGGCAAGGAGCAGGATTGGCAGGCCCATCAGATAGAGCATGCGCTTTCTGCCTGGTACGATATCCCACATGGGGCCGGGCTGGCCATTGTCCATCCCAACCTGCTTTTCTACATCCGCAAGGAGGCCCAGCATAAGCTGGCCCGCTACGCCAGGCGGGTCTGGGATCTGGACCCCCAGGGGAAGACGGAGGAAGAGCAGGCCCTGGCGGGGCTCAAGGCCATGCGGGATTATTTCAATTCCATCGGGGCGCCCGCCACCCTGCGTGACGTCGACATCCCGGCCGAGGCCATCGAGGAGCTGGCAGATACGACCAATCTCCTGGCCGCCGGCTACAAGCATCTCCAGCGTGACGATGTCCTGGAGATTTTGAAACTTTCTGTTTAGCCTTGGAAGATCAGACTGACAAGGGAAAGGACCCGCTTCCGGCCAAGACCGGGACTGGCACCCTCTACCTGGTCGCGACGCCGATCGGGAACAAGGGGGATATGAGCCCCCGCGCGGCAGGGATCCTGGCCGCCGTCGACTATATCGCGGCCGAGGACACCCGGCGGGCGGCCCGCCTCCTGTCCTCGCTCGGGGTCGGCAACCGGCTGGTCAGTTACTTCGAGCACAATAAAGAGATCCGGCACGACAGCTTGCTTCAGGATCTGGCGGCCGGTCAGTCCATCGCGGTCATTTCGGATGCCGGCATGCCCTGCATCTCGGATCCGGGTGAGGCCCTGGTCCGGCTGGCCCTGGAAAAGGGGATCCCAGTCTCTGTGATCCCCGGTCCCTCGGCCCTCCTGTCGGCGGTCGCCGCCTCCGGCTTCGATACCCGCCGCTTCGCCTACGAGGGCTTCATTCCGGCCAGGGGGCAGGAACGGGCCCGGGCAATCGCGGCCCTGGCCGGGGAAGGCAGGACGGCTGTTTTCTATGAGGCCCCCCACCGGCTGCGGCGGACTTTGGCCGACCTGGGGGAGGCGGTGGCGGGAGACCGGCGCCTGGCCCTGGCCCGGGAGCTGACCAAGGCCTATGAGGAGTTCCTCTACTTTACAGTGGAAGCGGCGCTTGGTTACTATGGAAGCGTGACGCCCAGGGGCGAGTTTACCTTGGTCCTCGAGGGCCTGGACGAGTACAGGCGGAGGACCGGGAAGGATGAATCCGCCTGGACGGAAGGAGAGCTGGTCGAACGCCTGAGACAGGTCCTGGCAGAAGGTCCGGGCACCCGTGAAGCCGTCCGCCGGGTGGCGGAGGAGACGGGGACAGGTCGGAACCGGCTCTACAGCTTGGCCCTGGGGCTTGCCGGGGATCCGGAAGCTGACGGGAACCAGGCCTTGGATCAGGATGAGATATAGCGGTTCAGGCCGGCATCTGGCCTGATGGGAGGGGATTATGCCTAAAGACAAGTACTACATCACGACGCCGATTTATTATCCGAGCGGCCAACTCCATATCGGCCATTCCTACACCACGGTCGCGGCTGACGCCATGGCCCGCTACAAGCGGATGCGGGGAGCCGATGTATATTTTCTGACAGGCATGGACGAGCATGGCCAAAAAATCCAGCGGACGGCAGAGGCGGCCGGTATGAGCCCCCAGGCCTTTGTGGACGCCATGGCTGTTGATATCAAGGCCCTTTGGAAACTGCTTGATGTCAATTATGACGGTTTCATCCGGACAACCGATGCCCATCATGTGGA
>CAZAKT010000039.1:0-13999 GCA_964486135.1 uncultured Mageeibacillus sp. | reverse complement strand
TTCCCTTGTCTGCAAGCGGGCCCCGGATTACCGGCTGCCCTGGGCAGAAGATCAATAGATATCCTTCTTACCGCTCAGGATGCCGAGGGCGACAGCCTCCGCTGTCAGCGGCAGGTGGTAGAAGTTGACGCCAATCGCGTCGTAGAGGGCGTTTCCGATCGCTGAGGGGATGGAGATCATGGTGTGTTCCGCCACGCCCCGGGCGCCGTAAGGCCCATTCAACTGTGGGTTTTCGATGTAGATGGGGACCACTTCAACCGGCATATCCTTCATGGTCGGAATCTTGTTATCGGTGAAGGAGGGGTTCAGGAGGACATTGTCAGGGCTGAACTTATAGCCTTCGAGAATGGCGGACCCGATTCCCTGCATTACACCGCCGACAACCTGACCGTAAACCATGCGCTCATTGATGACCTGGCCCAGATCAAAGGCCGAGGCGACCTTGATGACCGTGATGGCTCCTGATTCGACATCCAGCTCAATATCAACGGCATGGGCGCCGAAGGTCCAGGCAAGCGCGGGGTTTCCCTGGCCCGTTTCGGGATCCAGGTTGGTCAGCCCGTCCGCCATGCAGACGCCATGGGCAATCAGCGGGCCGCCGATGCCACTGCCGTCCGGATAACCGTAGCCAAGCGACATCTCCTGGTAGGAGACACGCCGGTCGGGCCGGTGCCTGTTGTAGATGTAGCCATCCCCGTGCTCCAGGTATTCGGGAGCGCAATGCAGGACCTGGCCGGCTATGTTTTTCATCTGGTCAAGCAACTTACGGCTGGCTTGGATGACCGCGTTCCCACCCATGAAGGTGTACTTGGAGGCTACGGTATTCCAGTCATAGGGATTGGCCTCCGTATTGGTTTTCTTGATGACTTCAATCTTCTCTATGGGGAGGTCGAGTTCCTGGGCCGCTATCTGGGCCATGGCGGTGACAGCCCCCTGGCCATAATCAATGGCGCCGATCAGAATCTTGACGTGGCCGTCACCCGCCATCTGCATGATGACAGCGGTCGCCGTATTGGGCGGCATGGCAGGCGCTTTCTGGATCATGGCGAAGCCCTTGCCGCGGACCTTACCCGTCTTCATTTCACGGGCCCGCTCTTCCTCACTCTTCCTGCCTGTCCAGCCGATCTCCTTGACCACGGCAGAGAGGCAGTCGGAGGGGCAACCCGTACTCTTGGTAACCAGCTCCCCCGATACGGTTCTCGAACCGGGACGCAGCATGTTCTTCATACGGAACTCATAGGGATCGATCCCCAACTTTTGTGACAGGATGTCCATCTGGCGTTCAACGGTCCAGAGGGTTTCCAGATGCCCGAAACCGCGGTAGGCTGTGCTGAAGACCTTGTTGGTGTAGATGGTATTGGAGACGATCGCGACATTGGGTACGTCGTAGGGACCCAGGCCCCCGTAGACGGCCGTCTTGCCAACATTGACACCGTAGTCGGCGTAGGCGCCGCTATCCCAATCGTAGGTGATGTCAGAAGCGATCATGCTACCGTCTTTCTTGACTCCTGTTTTGATGCAACCGCGCATGCCCGCCCGGGTCGGCAAATAGTTGAATTCCTGTTCACGGGTCATACGGAGCTTGACGGGGGCACCGCCACTGGCTCGCGAAAGAAGAGTGACCAAGGGCTCCAGATGGATGCCCGCCTTGCCTCCGAAACCACCGCCGACAAAGGGGATATGGACTTCGATATCGGATTCCTTGACACCGAAGCTGTGGGCCATGAGTTGGCGGAGGGCGAAGGGGGACTGGGCCGATGTCCAGATCCGGATCCGGTTTGAGTAGGGGTCGGCCTCGACGATGGCGACGTGGGTCTCAAGGGGGACATGGGCGACGGCAGGCAGGGTGAACTTGTTCTCAACGACCAGATCGGCTTCCTTGAAGCCGGCTTCCGGATCACCTTTCAAGCTCTTGTTCAGGCTTGCGATATTGGAATCGGGCTGGGGGAAAAAGACGCCTTCCACATGCTTTATTTCGGCAATATCCTCGTGGACCAGGATCTTGGCGGCCAGGGCATCGTCCAGGTCACGGACAGGTTCCAGGACCTCGTATTCCACCTCAATCAGGGAGACAGCCCGTTCAGCGATCGCCTCCGTCGTGGCCGCGACAGCGGCGACGACTTCGCCCTGATAGCGGGTCTCACCGGTCGCAATGGCCAGTTTATCCTGCATATAAAGGCCGACAAGGATATCGGAATCCTCGCCGGTCACGACCGCTTTGACACCTGGCAGGGCCTTGGCCTTGCCAGTATTGATCTTGAGGATCCTGGCCCTGGCATGGGGCGAGTGCAGGGTCTTGGCGTAGAGCATGCCGGGCATTTCCAGATCGAAGGCGTAACGGGCCTGCCCTGTCACCTTCTCAACGGCGTCCTTGCGGACATAGGGCTTGCCGACATGCTTGTAGGCTGTCTTGTAGTCACCGTGTGCCTGATAGGTGCAAGTATCTAAATCATTGTGGGTCATGAAGGGTTCAACTCCTCTCTCTCGCGTTTAGCCGCGCGTTTGACTGCGTTGAAAATCTGGTGATAGCCGGTACAGCGGCATAGATTGCCCGCCATCCCTTCCATGATTTCCTCGTCGGTCGGATCAGGATTTCGGTCGAGCAGGGCCCGGGCTGACATGAGCATGCCAGGCGTGCAGAAACCACACTGGAGCGCGTCTTCGAAGACAAATTCCTGTTGGAGGATGCTGAGCTCACCATCTTTCGACAGGCCTTCGACCGTGAGGATTTCACCCGCTTGAGCCTCGACAGCGAGAACCAGGCAGGAGTTCACGGCGGAGCCGTTCAGGATGACGGTGCAAGCGCCGCATTCACCCTCACCGCAAGCTTCCTTGGCGCCGAACAGTTTCAGTCTGTCGCGCAGGAAATGGAGGAGGAGCAGGGTCGGGTCAATTTCTTCCACCACGACCTGTCCGTTGACCTTGCAGGTCAAGAGGACACGCCGTTTTTGAGATTCGATATGCGCGGCTTCCATAGCGCACATGTCCTTGGCATCAAGTCTTGTCATACCTGGGCCTCCTTATCTATCAGTTGGCTCATGCAGCGTTTGAATAAGATACCTGCCATATGCAGACGGTATTCTTTCGAGGAACGGACGTCGGAAATTGGTTTTATGTGTTCTTTTATTGCCTCGGCGGCCCATTCAATGGATTCTTCCGAAATTCCCCTGGCGTTGAATTCATCTTCCAGGTCCTTAAGGCGGAGGGGGGTGACGGCAACGGCGTTGATGCCCAGGGCTACCTTCCCTTGGCCATCAATCCGGCAGGCCAGGCCGACAGTTGACAGGTCGTGACCCTTCAGGCGGGTCTGGCGCAAATAGCAGCTCCTGTCGCCCTCGCCAGGATCGGGGAGGGAGACGGAAACAACCAGTTCGTGTCTCGCCAGCTGCGTTTTCTTGACGCCCGTGAAAAAATCCTTGAGCGGGACCGTCCGCAGGCCATCGACGCTGGCAATCTTGACTTCCGCGTCATAGATTAAAAGCGAGGGGGGCAGATCAGCCCCTGGTGAAGCGTTGCAGATATTGCCCACCAGGGTGGCGCGGTTTCTGAGTTGGTAGGAGGCCAGACAGGAGGCGGCCTGATGTAGCGCCCCATACTTCTCCTTGACGATTTCCGAGTCAACCAGGGTGTTGACGACCACGTTGGCGCCGATTTCCAGCCCCTGACCCTCCCGGTAGCTGAAGACATTCAATTCAGGAATGGCCTTTATATCGACAAGGTGTCTGGCGTCTATGAGATTGTGACGCAACATTATCAGAAGATCGGTTCCGCCGGCCAGGATGTAAGTGTCATCCCCTCGCGACAGAAGATCCAGAGCTTCGTCCAGTACAAGTGGTTTGACATAATCAAATTGACTTAGCACGAATAACCTCCTTCATTCAAAAAAGCAATTTTGCGGATCAGTAAGAGTGCCAGATCGCACAGCCCCTAGGGGCTGTGCAGATTCACACTAATTCTAACACTTATGTCGGCCATTCACTTTGTAATCAATAACAAAATGTTCGATTTATAGCTTTTCAATTTAATAGATGTCTACAAGATTTTTGATCTCCGTCCAGCCCCTTGCCTTGTCAGGCCCTGTATTTGCCATATTCCCAAGAGGATTGGCTGGGAAAGGAAAAGGGCCTGTAATTACTTTACAAGGAATTCGCGGGAAAATGACTTATTCCTATTAGCTTGAGACAAGCATTAGCCGGTCAGTTTGTGTAAAATGGTGGGAGAAAGGTGGGCCTGCGTGGACAAGCTTAAACTGATCGTTCAGCTGGAGGATATTTTGCGTATCGACCTTCTTCAGGGGTCTGAAGTCCTGGCCGGCCATGCGGGTCTGGGTAAGAGCATTGTGTCCGTGAACGTCATGGAGGTCCCCGATATCATTGACTGGGTCATGCCCGGCGAACTCTTGTTGACGACCGCCTATACCTTCAGTGAAGATAGCTCCAAGCTGGAGCTCTTGATCCCTCAACTCAAGGAGAAGAAGGTCTGCGGCCTGGGTATTAAAACACATCGCTATCTGGACGAGGTGCCGGAAGGCGCGCTCCGGATAGCCGATGAACTCGGTTTTCCCATCATCAGGATCCCCCGGGATGTCCCCTACGGGGAACTGATCAAGGCCATTTTCAACCATATCATCGGTGAGCAGACACGACTCCTTAGCAGGATCAATGATTTCAACCATATCGTGCGCGAGATCATGCTGCGGCAGGGGGGTATGCGGGCCATTGCCGAACAGATCTACCTGGCCACAGGGGCTCCCGTCGTCATCCGGGATGACATCTTCCGTGACCTGCATTTTTACTGTCCTGATAAGGAGAAGGAAGAACTCATTGAAGCGGACTGCCGTGAGCTTATGGAATCCTTCCCGACGGATTCCGAACTCAATACCGTCAAGGACAGAAGCAAGGAAGTCAGGGTAGGGGACAGGGGGATCAGCCGCTTCACCCTTCCGATTTACTTCGACAACACCCACTACGGGAGCATCTTCCTATGGGATACAGACGGTTCACTCCGCCCCCAGGACCTCTTTGTCATTGAATCCATATCCACCCTGATTGCCTTGGATATTGTCAACAGGACCACCCTGGTCGAAAGGGAGAATGTCCATCAGACAACTTTTTTGGAACAGCTGCTGAGTGAAGATCCCAAGGAACAGGCCAGGGCAATCGAAAACGCTGATTTTTACCGCTTCCATCCCGACCGGCCCAGCCAGATCCTTGCCTTGATCCTGGACCGGGACGGTAAGGGGGAAGGGGTAGCCGACCGCGCAGATGGCATCAAAAACCTGAATACCAGTCTCCTCCACCTGACCAACCGGCTGAAGAAGGAGTATGATGCCTATTTTCTCGTGACCCGTAAGAGTAATCGGGCCGTCTTCCTCCTGCAGTTTGACAAGGAATGCCCTCTTGAGGGCCGTCACAACCTTTGCCTGCGCTTCATTGACATCCTCATGCGTTGCCTCGAGGAGAAAGGGGCCCTGGCCTACGCCTACCTGGGAGTAGGTTCCTGTGTTCCCGGTCATACCCTGCTTCCTGTCAGCCTTCGCCAGGCTGAACAATCGGTAAGAATACTGCAGAACAGGAAGGATCACTCCGAAAGGTTGCTCTTTTATGATGATTTGGGCCTGCTTCGCGTGCTCGGCCATCCCTTGCTCAGGGAAGAGGCGCTGGCCTATGCTGACGAGATTCTCAGCCCACTCGAAAAACACGACAACAAACAGCGTGGCGATCTTGTCGAGACCATCCGGATCTACTTCGAGACAGGGGGCAATTTGAAACGCGTATCGGAGCTCCTTTTCACCCACTACAACACGGTGATTTACAGGATCAACCGGATCCGGGATATTTTTGGCATCGACCTTAGGGATCCAGAAACGGCCTTCAATATTCAACTGGCCTTGAAGATCAGG
Organism: uncultured Mageeibacillus sp.; assembly: GCA_964486135.1. Lineage (GTDB taxonomy): Bacteria > Bacillota > Clostridia > Saccharofermentanales > DTU023 > UBA4923. Next base: position 8,097 of record CAZAKT010000039.1, on the reverse strand, counting down.
GAGCTGATCCAGTGACAGAGCTGGCTCTTTATCAAGCCCGGCTGATAGCGGCCGACCTGCTTGCCTATCTCCGTTCAAAGGGAGGGGTCCGGCTGCAGGTCCATTCGGTCTTCCAATCCTCAGTCAACCTGCTGGCGGACGACGGGGAGCTTATGACCTTTGCCACCCGGGACCGGGATCTTATGCCCATGGGCCTCCTGGTCGCCCTCGACCAGATCCCTGTCCTGGGCTTGAAAGCTGGCGATGAGGTCAGGGTCGGCAGCGGAAAGACATTGTCCCTGCCGCGGGAGGCCGGTGTGATTTTATTGGAGGGGGCGGATGTCGGATCAGTCTCCCTCGAAGACCTGACCGGGTATGGGACTGTGGATGACCTGCCCGCCCTGGGCCTGATCAGGGATAAGCTCTCGGAATCCACTACGGTCGGGATCGCCTCCCTGCTGGATCGGCTTTCAGGCTTTGAAGAAGGGTCCTCCTTCGCCAATGCCTATTGTGTCTACATATATCCTGCCCTGGTTCATTTCCTGGACTGCCTTGAAGCCGGTGACTATGAGGGGGCGCTCAGGCTGGCAGAAGGACTGATCGGCTTCGGTCCCGGCCTCACCCCGGCCTGTGACGATTTCTTGGCTGGCATTGCCCTGGACCTTTACTACAGGGATCAAGGCCAGGCCTTTTTGTCGGGGCTGGTCTCCCTGGCCCGGGATCGGACAAGCCTGATCAGCTACCATATGTTGAAGAAGGCGGCCGATGGAAAGGCCAACACAGCCTGGCTGGCACTGATCCAGGCCTTGGCCGGGGGGGATCTTGAGCTACTGGGGCCGCTGATCGATCGGGTTCTATCCTATGGCGCGTCATCGGGGGCGGATTTTCTGCTGGGCCTCTACTGCAGCCGTTTGAAGAGGCCCGGTTCCGGGGATGGCGGAAGGAAATTGTCGGAAGAGAAGGCAGAAAGGTTATTTATGCTAAGGAGTGGCGAAAAATGATAAAAGCGATAGTTAGAGAAAACGCCTATTACGATTCGGTCACGCTCATGCTGGTCTCCCGCGGGATGAAGGAGCTTGACGGCGTTGAGGAAGTCCTGGTCGGTATGGGAACCGATTTGAATCTGGACCTGGTGAAGATGCTCGATATGTTTGTACCGGTGCTCGAGGGGGTCACCCCGAATGATCTCTTCATCGCGGCCCGGTACGACGAGTCAAAAATAGGCATGGACGATCTTGTCGCCTCCTTTGAGGAAGCCATGAGCAGCAAGAGGGAAGCCCATCAAGGCGAGTACAGGCCGCCGACCCTTGGCTCCGCGGTCAATCACCTGCCGGGTGCCAATCTGGTCCTGATCTCCCTGCCGGGCCAATACGCGGCCGCCGAGGCGGAGGACGCCCTCCGTCAGGGTCTTCACGTCCTCATGTTTTCGGACAATGTGCCGGTGGAGGAGGAGAGGCGACTGAAGGAAATGGCAGTGGAAAAGGGCCTTCTAATGATGGGTCCGGACTGCGGGACTGCCATAATCAATGGTGTGCCGCTTTGTTTCGCCAACGCTGTCAGACGGGGCAGGATCGGACTTGTCGGGGCCTCGGGCACAGGGACCCAGGAGATAAGCGTACGGATCCACCAGTTGGGGGAGGGTTTGTCCCAGGTCATCGGGACCGGTGGCCGTGATCTCAAAGAGGAGGTCGGCGGCCTCATGATGATCCAGGGCATCCAGGCCCTCCAGGAGGATCCGGAGACGGAAGTCCTGGTATTGATCTCCAAGCCGCCGGCGCCTTCGGTTGAGGCCAAGATCTACGACCTGGTCAAGGGGTCAGGGAAACCGGTTGTCATTGACTTCATCGGTGGTGATACTGAGTCGATCAAGAGGGCGGGTGCCCTGCCAGGTCTGAGCCTGGAGGATTCAGCCAGGAAGGCGGTCGCCCTGCTCCGGCAGCAGGAGCCGGCTGACTTTGACGGCTTTGATCTGCCGGATGCGGAGATTGACAGCTTGGTCACTGGGGCCGCTGCCGGCTTGCAGGAAGGTCAGAAGTATCTCCGGGCCCTCTTCACGGGTGGAACCCTGGCAGATGAGGCCATCAGGTATCTGGGCCGCCGTTTCCCCATCTATTCCAATATCCCCCTGACACCCGACCTAGCCATTGAAAAGCTCGAAGGACTTGAAGGCCATATCTGCCTGGACCTGGGCGAGGATGACTATACGCGGGGCCGACCCCACCCCATGATCGACCCTATGACCCGGTCGGAGTTCTTTACCTCCCATATTGATGATAGGACAGCCCTGATCCTGGTCGATGTCGTGCTCGGCTACGGCTCCCACCAAGACCCGGCGGCCGCGGTCGCCCAGTCGCTTGAGGAAGCCCGGGAGAGGCTGGGTGAAGGGGGGAGGGCTCTCGTGGCCGTCGCCTCCGTAACAGGGACCGATCAGGACCCACAGGGCCTGGATGAGTCAATCAAGAGCCTGGAGAAGGCGGGGATTATCGTCTTGCCCTCGAATGCCCAGGCGGTTCGTTTTGTCGACCGGGTTATGAGGGCCGCCGGCCTCTAGGAAGGATTTAGCTATGTCAGTCAAGCAGCTTTTCAATAGTGAACTGAAAATTATCAATATGGGCCTGGAATCCTTTTATGAAGATCTGAAGAAGCAATCCGTTCCCACGATCCAGGTCGAATGGAAACCAAAGGCGGGGGGCAATGCCAGGATGGTGTCGCTCCTGGACAGGCTGAAGGGGAGAAGCTAGAAGTCCGGGCCCGGGATAGGGCCAATTCATGGATAGCAAGAAAGAAGGAGTTAGTATGGATTTTATTGAAGAAGCCAATAAGGAGGCATTGAGGATCATCCAAAGGGCCCAGCCCACCCTGGTCGGCATGGGGATTGCCGGGGATGTCGTGCCCGGTATGCGCAAAAACCTGGTCATGCATGCAGGGCCCCCCATAAGCTGGGAGAGGATGTCCGGTCCGCTCCGAGGGGCTGTTGTCGGCGCTTTGATCTACGAGGGTCTGGCCGCTACGCCTGAAGAGGCTGAGAAACTGGCTGCCTCAGGCAGGATCGAATTTGACCCCTGCCACCACCACAATGCCGTCGGCCCCATGGCAGGTGTTGTCACAGCCTCCATGCCGGTCTTTATCATTGAGAATAAGGCGGAGGGGAATTTTGCCTACTGCACCCAGAATGAAGGGCTGGGCCAGGTACTCCGTTTTGGCGCCTACGGGCCCTCCGTCATCGAACACCTTAAATGGATGGAGAAGACACTCTACCCCATCCTGAAGGAAGCCCTCGAGATCCATGGGCCGATCGACCTGAAGAATCTAATCGCGCAGTCAGTCCAGATGGGTGATGAGGTCCACAACAGGAACAAGGCGACGACATCGCTTTTCATCCGGGAAATGGCCTCCAGCATCCTGAAGACCAATTCCTCCAAGGAGGATCAAGTCAAGGTCTTTGATTTCCTGAACTCAAATGACCACTTTGCCCTCAACCTGTCCATGCCGGCGGCCAAGGCCAGCCTGGACCCCGTGGGAAAAGTCAAGCACGCCTCGATTGTCTACACCATGGCCCGGAACGGGACGGATTTTGGCATCCGGGTCGCCGCCTTGGGAGACCGCTGGTTTACGGCGCCGGCTGAGATCATAGACGGGCTCTATTTCCCCGGCTACAGCATGGAGGACGCCAACCCCGATATCGGCGATTCCTGTATCACTGAGACCCTGGGCATCGGAGGTTTCTCCATGGCGACCGCGCCGGCCATTGTTCAGTTTGTAGGAGGCACGCCGCAGGACGCGGTCAATTACACCACGCAGATGTATGAGATTACCCTGGAAGAGAGCGAGAGCTACAAGCTACCGCCTATGAATTTCCGGGGGGCCCCGACAGGGATTGACATCCGCCTGGTCATTGATACCCAAATCCGGCCGGTGATCAACACCGGGATCGCCCACAAGGAGGCGGGGATAGGCCAGGTTGGTGCTGGTGTCGTCTACCCGCCCATGAAATGTTTTGAAGACGCTTTGGAAGCTTATGTCGACCTGCTTGACGGGGAAGGACTGCTCTCATAAAGCGTTATAATATGGAAACGGAAATTACCACTTAAGAAAATGGAGGCACTTATGATCAAGAACTGGGACAAGGTTAAAGTTTATGACCTTACACAGAACACAAGCCATCTGACCCCGCCGTGGCCGACCTACGAGCCGCTGCAGGTTAAGTTCTTCAAACGCCTGTCGCCAAATGGCGCCAACGGTATGCTGATTACGACCTCAAACCACGTCGGGACCCATCTGGATGGCCCCCTGCACTTTGACACGGCCGGCCGTGACATCGCCTCACTGGAGATGGACATGCTGGTGGGGCCGGGTGTTGTCGTCGATCTTTCCGACATCTCGGAGGATTGGTCGATTTACACCCCCCAGGATATCCTGGACCGGGTCGAGGTCAAGAAAGGGGACATCCTCTTCATCAACACCGGCTATCACAAGTACGGTTTTGATCAGCCGGAGGCTGATGAACGCCGCTATATGCTGCGCCATCCGGGCCCCTCACTGGATTTCGTTCCCTGGCTCAAGGAGATGGAAATCAAGTACCTGGCCGTTGACTGCGGTTCGGCAGACCACCCTATGAACACCAAGATCCGTGACTGGGAACCCATGGAGGCGGCTGCCTGTGACGCTTATATGAAAGAGCGTTATGGCAAGGGCCTGAACGAGATCTATCCCTGGCCCGATGTCTATCAGGCCATGCATATCCAGCTCTTCCCGCAACCCGATGAGATCATCCATGTCGAGAATGTCGGGGGCGAGATCGACAAGGTCCTGAACAAGCGACTGATCCTGGGAACCTTCCCCTGGAAGTTCCAGTATGGTGAATCGGCCTTCTGCCGCTGTGTCGCCTTTGAAGAAATCGACTGAAGGGATACCTCCAGCGACCAATAAGAAACTGATCGTGAATTATCCCTCAAGAAGGGGCTGTCGCAAAGAATGAGGCAGCCCCTTTTTCATCTCCTAAACAGGGTATTTAAATTATGTCGGCGGCTATCTCGATTGTGGAGATCGATCCAACCCTGTTCACTTTATCTCTATAATTGAATGAAAGCAGGGCCCGATCCTGTTAAAGCTTGCTAATGCAATGCCAGGGTCTATGTGGTAGGATTTGTGTGAAATAATAAGAGCCCAATGACGATGGCGTCTCAATTGTGAAGCTGACGCCTCCAACGATCTTGAGGGACAAACTTATTATGAGAGGAGATGAACGAATGGCAAAAGAGAATTCGAAGCTGGGCGTTGAGCCCGTCTACGACGTCAGAGAGCTAGGGGTTCCCAAGGCATTGGTATTGGGCGTACAGCATCTGTTTGCGATGTTCGGCGCCACCATCCTGGTTCCCATCCTGACCGGCCTGAGTGTTTCGACCGCCTTGCTGACAGCGGGTGTCGGGACCATACTGTTTCATGTAATCACTGGAGGCAGGGTACCCGCCTTCCTTGGTTCATCCTTCGCATTTATCGCGGGCTACCTGCACGTTGGCCAAAATGACCCGGCCAAGTTGCCCTATGCCTGCGGCGGCGTTTTTGTAGCTGGTTTTGTCTACATCGTCGTGGCCGGACTGATCAGGGCCGTGGGACCCAAACGCGTTATGCGATTCTTCCCGCCCGTTGTGACCGGCCCGGTAATCATGCTGATCGGATTGGTTCTGTCCCCCGTTGCCATAGGCGGCATAATGGCGCCGCTTGAGACGGTGAAGGGAGCCAGCCTGCCCATGGGCGTCAACTGGCTGATCGCCTTGACCGCCATGATTACAATCGTGGTCTGCAATCTCTGGGGCAAGGGCATGATCAAAATCGTCCCCATCCTCATGGGGGTCATCGTCGGCTATATCGTCGCGGTCCTCTTTGGCATTGTGGACTTCTCAGCCCTCAAGGGGGTTGGTATTGTCGGCCTGCCCATCACAGGCAGTCAGATCATGAAGTTTGAAGCGAGCGCCATCATTACGATTGTGCCCATTGCCCTGGCCACTATGATGGAGCATGTGGGCGATATTGTGGCCATCTCCGCCACAGTCGGCAAGAACTTCATCACCAAGCCCGGACTGCACAGGACCCTGGTCGGTGACGGCCTGGCAACCAGCCTGGCTTCTGTTGTCGGCGGCCCTGCCAATACGACCTACGGCGAGAATACAGGTGTCCTGGTCCTGACCCGTGTCTATGACCCGAGGGTTATGCAGATCGCGGCAGTTATGGCGGTTATCGCCAGCTTCGTCCCTGTTGTCGGAGCGGCCATCGGCTCGATCCCGGGTGTCGTCATCAATGGTGTGTCCTTCATCCTCTATGGTATGATCACCGCCATCGGCGTCCGCAATATGGTCGAAAACCAGGTAGACCTGACAAATACCCGCAACCTGATCGTTGCCGCGGTTATCCTGGTGTCCGGCCTGGGCTTTGACGTGGTCGGCGGCCTTACCTTCCCGGTAGGCACCACCGAAATCAACCTGTCCGGTCTGGCCATCGCGGCCATACTCGGCATCCTCCTGAATGCCATCCTCCCTGGCAAGGACTATGAGTTCAAAGATGAAGATGGGGAAGCGGAGGCAGCCTGATCTCTAATCTCAATTAACCATTCTGTTTACCGAAAGGCCCCGCGACCGCGGGGCCTTTTAAATCAATCGTTCCCTGAAAGCCCCAAGGACATCCGCCAAAGTTAGTAAACTGACGGGGTGGAACACCCGCTCGGATTTTTGGTATACTGTCGGGGATTCCAAGCTTTCATACGCGCTAGTAGCTCAGCAGGATAGAGCACTTCCCTCCTAAGGAAGGGGCCGGGGGTTCGAATCCCTCCTAGCGCACCAGATCAAATACCATCTATTGATAAAAGAGTTTTATCGGTACTTGGTTTCTTGTTTGTACAGGAGTCCGCTATTTGCGGGCTTTCTTCTTGTTTCTGGCAAGCTGCAATGTAGGCATGGAGGATTAACAAAATGGATTTATATCATTCAATCAGCAGGCGGAAATCTTGCAGAAAATATAGGCAAGAGCCGCTGACTACTAATCAACTAGATGAAATCAAGAAGACGCTTGACTTATTTGAGCCGCTCTATCCCGATGCGCCCATTCGATATCGTTTTGCAAGCAAAACAAAAGGGATCTTTCATGTCAAAGCCCCGCACTATCTGCTTTTTAGCGGTAGAGGCAAGGAAGGCGAGCAGGAAAACGCAGGGTTTATCGGTCAAAAGCTCATGTTATGGCTTAATGCCCATGATCTTGGCGGTGTTTGGCTTGGTGGATCCAAGGATGCGACAAAGCAGCGTAGCGGCACGGACATTATCGTGCTTGCATTCGGTAAACCGGAAGGCTCGCCTCACCGTAAGCTATCTGAATTCAAGCGCAAGCCTATTTTGGAAATTACTAATGCATCAGAGGACGAGTGCATCAAGGCTGTTCATCTTGCGCCGTCGGGCTTGAATGTACAGCCTTGGTATCTGGAAAAGAAAGAGGATACACTGAACTTCTATCGCCAAATCCTAAAACCGCCGATGTCCCTTGCCTACAAACTCACACACGTAGATATGGGAATCGCTCTGTGCCACTATGCTGTGGCGTGCGACCATTTTGGCAGATCTTTTCGTTTTCATGCGGGCGGCAATGCCGAAAGGAAAAAGGGCTATGAATTTTTCGGAGAGGTCAGTTGACTTTGATTCATTTGTTTATGAGCGGCGGAAATCATTTATCAAGAACGGATGAAGCAGAGGAAGTGCAAGAATGAAATCCTTAAAAGATGTGCTGTGCCAAAATCGGGGGCGGTTCTTCTTTCAATAGCTAGTAGTTTTGCCAGGCTCCCCACCGGTGGAGCTTTTTTCATTCAAGGTCCTTGTATATTACCCTGCCGTTACATTTAAGATACATTCGTTGGAATACTGACCTTCCCGTCCTTTCTCCCTCTTTTTGGGGGTCTGTATATGGTATATGTCATATTAATTCCAAAGAATATTCAATTTGGAAGGGGTGACTGTTTCCGGCCCGCACTGATGAGGACTGGAAAAAGCCGAGGGAGGCAAGAAAATGAAGCAGAGAAGATCTTATTTGGCGATCCTGATCAGCCTGGTCCTGTCCATCTCCGCCAGTGCGGGCTTT
>CAZAKT010000038.1:0-14039 GCA_964486135.1 uncultured Mageeibacillus sp. | reverse complement strand
ATCCCGGCCCTCAGACTGGCTGCCTCAGTGTCCGCCTGCCCTTGAGCTTCACCGAGACACCAGCTGCCTTGACCAATGGAACCAACAGGTAATCCGTTTTTACTTGTCAGCATAAGAAATTCTCCGAGTACCATTGCGTCTGTTTAATCTATCCTATAGTATAATAAAAATTTACCCTAACGATAGTGGATGGTCGGGCACTATATGTGTTTGGCGGAATAGAAATCAGCCGCAGGGGTGCGGACGAAAAGTTGGACACATTTTAGGCAACCAGGCTCAAACCCATACCATCACAATTGAGGCTAAAGAATCCATGAGGAGGTTCTAACCTTTACACCGAAGCTGTTTCAGGCAAATGGACTCCAATACACGCGCGGGTGGCCTCCGTCATCCGCGCGTTTGGCCTTTTTGCGGTGGTAGACTTCGTTACACGTGGTTTCCATTCAGTTACACCAGTGAATTATTTGTCGTCTACCGCTATTCTTGTCCTTGGTTTTCTCCCATAGCTACAAATTTAAAATATTTTCTTGCGTAAATCTCATCCATGAACATTTCGCCACAGGATATTCAGTTCGCAGATAGACCACCAGTTATTTATTTCATGGGGGCCTGTCAGACTAATTTTCACATATCTTGCCGTTTGTGGAGTACTCGGTAGCAATACCATCTTTGGCCCAAACCCTATAAGGACATTATTCAATGTCACTTCTGTGAATGCTATTCCATCTTGGGAAATTTCCACTTTATATGAGCCAGGATAATCATCCGCATCATGTTCCATGATAATTTTATCAAAGTTTTCAGTCTGTCCGAAGTCGACCAACACGTACTGTCCTGCCGCCTGTGCAGCACCAGTGCTCCAGCGAGTCGATATGCTACCATCCGTCATATACGCCACCGGATTGTACGGCCATGTAGAATAACTGCTTGCCGTAACTGTCCATGCAGTACGATCCAATGCAACATAGGGGTAATTTGTACTTCCATCAGCTCGCGCAGAAACTGTATTGATATGAGCTTGGTTTGTCTGATAATGTTGGCTTGTCCGTGTTGCAGCCCAAATGGTCTCAATTGCGGTGTCAGAGTCATGCATCAAATCTGGATCTACACCGTCCCAAGTATTATAGTATCCCCAATTGCCACCGCCACTCTCATATATTGTTCCGCGAACTTTGTAATTCCAGTTGGTCCAAGAAATTTTGTTTTCATTCAGATCAGAAAGAAAATCGTCCCAAATATCAGAGAAATAATACAAACAGAACTCTCCTACAATCAGAGGGACATTCCATTCGCCTTGAATCTGATTCATTGTGGAGACGGTTGTTTCAGCGAGGCTTTTCTGAGCATCCCACGACAGCCTGTTAGGCATATCATAGGGGTGTTTGTCAAACATGTAATTGGTCCACATTGCTCTTTCTGGCCGATTGGTAGCAACGCTCCAATCCAAAAATTCCTCGAAAACAACAATATGGTTTTGGTCAATCGCTCGAACTGTATTATAGATATCATCATAGAAACCATATTTAAGATCTTCATATGCCGAATTTGTGTCAAAATTCAACACAGGTTCATTTAAAAGGCCGTATGCGGCCACCGTCGGGTTGTCTTTATACCGGGTTGCCAACGCACTCCATATGTTCAAAACAACGCTTTGATTCCACGCAACAGCCCCCGCATCTCCGGCATATAGTTCAGTAGGAATTGTGCTTGCCTGTCCACAACTCGCCCAACAGTTCACGCCACCAGGAGCACCATGAAAATCAATAAGGACGTATATTCCTCTCTCATCACACTCTTCTAGCAACCAGTCCAGTTTGGCAAAGCCACTGTCTGCATCCGTCCGCAATGTTCCATCCTTAAGGGCAAAATCCATCCAATACACGGGTACACGGACAAAATTCATATTCATGTCTGCGATGTTATCAATGTCCGCTTCAGTGATATAGTTGTTTTGGAATGTCGCAATCATCTCGTTAGTACGGGTCTCGCCGAACCTCCGAATTAGATGATTCCGCACCGTGTATTCATCGGTCATACACAAACTGATATTTGCAACGGTCCATGGCTCTCCGTTTTCGGAGGCTCTTCCTGGACGAACGGCAATATATTTGGCAGACTGCTCTCCTGTCAGTATCGTAATAATACCTTGGGACGCCTTACTTTCGTCCACAGTTATTGTGTCGGCCGAATACCAATTTGTCCAGTTTTGGCTCATCCATATAACGGCCCCACGCAAATAGTCATCTGTGTTGTTGGGACCAGTCTCCACTACAATGCGGTCAAAGTATCTGATTTTATCAAACTCAATTAGCAACTCAGAACTGTCAGATGCTTGAGCTCCCGAGGACTGCCAATAGGTTCCCATATTATTTGATACCAACCCATTCGTTGTCACAGTGTCAATTGCGTTTGCTGCAACATAACTTCCATTTGTATTTGATGCAGTAATCGTGGTAATGAAATTGTGGTCGATTTCGCCAGATCCGAGCGGGGTCATCCAGCCTTCCTGCATAAGCCACCCACCAAGATTTGTACCTCGCAAAGTAATCTGTTCGTTATCCGCATTGTAAATATATTTTCCATTTGTATGCAACATGGACAAAGTTGGGGTATAGCCCAGCGCCTCAGTTACGGGCGCAGGATACACAAGGTAAGAACAGAGGATCGCAATAACCAATAGCGCACACTTAACTCTTTTCATAGATGCCTCCTTCACATCATCGAAATGCTTGTTGCTTCAATTGTGTCATCTGCGTAAAAACACATCAATCTGCCTAATTCCTCCTCTCCGCAGTTTTTCCGCATAAGAGCCGATTAAATTACTTCCGTCCATTTGTTTTCCGTCAACTACGATTTGCCGTACTCTTACCGCATCATTTCCAAAGGTATTCCCTTTTATCTGGTTATGATATGTAAATTGACACTGAAGATACTTGAAAGAAACTTTCCCTTCCTTTGTGAACACCCATCCAGGCAGTTTAGGTTCGATGGCAAAGGACAACATTCCATCTTTCATCTGGAACAATTGGTTTCCTAGGAACATTCGAATCCAAAGAGTCAATGTTTCCGCAGTTGCTCCACTAAGTCGAGGAATAAACCCCCTGCCGTGTTGAGATGGGTCTGGGTGTGCGGAAGACACAATGTAAGAAGAATTCTCCAGTACACTCCGTCCATATCGGATAGGATTCAAAAACGGAATGAGTACTGTTCGCATTTCTTCAAAAGCCTGCTTGTATAACCCTGCATCCATCAAAGCCAGTAGGTATTTATACTCTGCATGTGTAAAAATGCTCTCTCGTTCAAAAACACCCGGCGTAAATGCGCGAATACGGCCAATTTCAATGCTTTCCTTTTCTATTGATTCACAAGTCCTGTACATATTTAGGACATCATCATATAAACCGCTGGACTTGACCGTCTCGTGGATTAGCTCCGGATTTTCAAGGCCCACTCGGAGTAGCTTGGTCTGGCCTTCCAGAAAAAGCGGCAAAGGTCGAGCCTCAAAGTGCAAAACATCGTCTTCTGTGGGTGTGTCCGCTTCTGTTCGAAGAACAGGCTCATAAACATGATAGGTGTCCAAGAGTTTTTTTGGATTCATCGCATGTGAGATACAGTTAGAAACCAGACTTTCTAATCCGCTCAAGAGATACAACAACTCTGATCTTGAAACCATCTCAACTTCATCGGAAAGATTCCCACTGTATACAGTTTCCCTCCAAACTTCTCTGATTTTTACGGAATCCTTCCAGAAGATCATGGAAGCCCGCTCGCAGTAGTTTTCCCTTTTCAATATTCGCACCAAATCTCTGGCTACAGCCATCATCTGAGTTGGCACCTCTATCTCGCACACATCCAGTGATACCCATGTCGTCAGCCTGCGTATCAATAGCAGCAAATCTGCACATTCCGAAGAACTGCTTCCAAACAGTCCCGGCAACCCATTCAATGCATCATTCCATCCGGGTTTTCCTGCTTCCATTTCTAAACCCTGTTGCAGAGGATCCAATGTGGCACATTTCAACACCGAGAGAAAAAACAGCTTTACAAAAGGAGATACCGCGAGCGTACCACCACCGTTCCCCTCATCACCCGCTACGACGGATTTATATTGTCTGAGTCCAAGTTCTGTCTGGCGTACTCGCTTTCGGAATGGAAGAACTTTCATATTACTTTTCGGATATGGAACTCGTGCTGAGAACAACATTTCTCCGAGAAACTCTGGATACATCTTGCTGTAGGATTCAATTAAATCCAATATATATGTCCAGTGGTCAATCCAATACCCATCTCGATACACCACGGATTCTCGCGTCACGCAAGAATCAGTAATCCGTTCCAGCATATAGTCCGAATCGCTGACCCTCAGTCTTCTCAGCAAACGCCAAAATTCTCCTGGGGTAATTCCATTTCTCAGAACGCGAAGCACCTCTTCAGAATCTACATGCTCACCCATCAGCAGCCGCTTGATTGCATCCTCACGCTCGGGCTGAATAACAAGTTCGGTCGGTTGAAGTTCTAATGCATTATAGCCGTCCAACTGGATCGAACCAAGAAATTGGATGACATCACGCTCTCTAACCTCGGGGAAAAACAACACATCATTTCGTCGGTTTTGGCAAACATCGCGGAAATTACCGTCTCCCTGAGAATAATGTCCAGCCTCCAACCGAAAAAAATTATAGTCCCGCTCCAAATCTCCATGACGACGTCCATAGGTATGGAGTAGCTTTCCGCCAAACACGGTTGGCATACCGCCTCTTATAACATTGTCAAGCATACTCTGCCTGACATACGCATCAAACAGGGGCTCCGCCGTATGTGTCTCAACATGTTCTACAATTCCCGTGACTAGGCTGTCTGCCTCTGAAAGCTTTTTCTCGCACCATTTGGCATCGGAAAACCTTGAAGAGTATCCCTCGAGATCATGTAAATCAGGAGCATATCCAATCAGAGTGTGAAGGACTTTACATTCTCCTTCGCAGAGTATGAACTGATCCTCAGACATGGCGCAGGGAATTAGGTCACTTGTATATTGCTCTTGTCCGACCAACACTTTCTCCTTGGAAAAGAAAGCGTGCGGCCAGCCATAACCCATGTCATTGCCATACAGTAACCGGGGATCACTGACTATTGGCAAAATATGCCCTTCACGGGATGCACAGTAAAAGTGAGCCCCCAAAACAGATCCCACTTCGGCTGTATTCTCCATGGATGATTTAGATGAAAACAACACTACGCCGTCATCCAGTCTCTGCACATCAAAATAGCTTTTAAGCAGGTTGGCCATTTCATGAAACTCGCTGTTTCGTATACCGTAAGGTAATACCCTTGCCATCCCATCTACCATATGAATATTCTGCGGGATGGTCCCTGTATTTCGTATTGTGACCTTGCGGATTAATGCCCCTATGTTCTCTTGTGGCAAAGTGCGATACCGAACAGTTGTCTCGAGCCCACTCAGAAGATGGACATCCTTGATAGAAAAACCCTCACTTTGAATCATCATCGTCTGCTTCTGCTGAAGACCATGAGGTGAAAATGGCTCATATTGATAGGCGTTTGCGTGAATAAAGGTGCGAAATCCCTTTCGCTCTGTATCTTCATAGGCCACCACCGCAGGCTTATATTCCATGATGGCCTGATCACGATCTTCCGCCCCGAACGCAGCGATACCCTGCCCACGGTTAACATAAAAACTCCAAAGAGGTACACCCTTCAAACCGGCAATTCCAGGGAGAAAGCTGGAAAACGCCGGTTGATGGTTATAGTCTTCGATGAAAAACGACTCTCCATCATAATGATAGTTCATTTGCTTCCTCTCCAAAAATAACCCGCACTCCAAATTCATGTCACGTTTCCAGATTCTCACCTTCTTTACCGAAAATGTGGGCCACATTGCCGCCGAAGGTAAATGTAACGCTTTGGCCCATGGAGAACCCCTGGGGGCAGATTCCAGCAATGTCCATGGTCTGGACGATGGCGATGGCATCTTTACCACAGATATTCATGTGCAGGTGGATGGCACTGCCCATCATCTCGGTGACATCCACAACGCCGCAGAGGGTGCCTTCGCCTGCGCCGGCCAGTATGATGTGTTCTGGGCGGACGCCCAGAGTAACGCTTTGAGGCTCAACACTGTTGGAGGCCAGACGGGCCTGCTTGTCCTCGGAGAGCACCACATGGGCTTTCTCCAGCTCCACAGCGTACCTGCCTCCGGTGTTCTTCACCAGCCTGGCGTCGAAGAAGTTCATCTGAGGCATGCCGATGAAGCCGGCCACGAACAGGTTGGCGGGGTGGTCAAAGACCTGCTGGGGGGTGCCCACCTGCTGGATGAAGCCGTCCTTCATGATAACGATACGATCTCCCAAGGTCATAGCCTCGGTCTGGTCATGGGTGACATAGATGAAGGTGGTGTCAATGCGCTGGCGTAGCTTGATGATCTCGGCGCGCATCTGGTTGCGTAGCTTGGCGTCCAGATTGGACAGAGGCTCGTCCATCAGGAATATCTGAGGATCGCGGACAATGGCACGGCCGATGGCTACACGCTGGCGCTGACCGCCGGACAATGCCTTGGGCTTACGCCTCAGATACAGGGTGATGTCCAGGATCTCGGCGGCCTCTTTCACCTTCCTGTCAATCTCGCCCTTGGGTGTATGGCGCAACTTCAGGGCGAAGGCCATGTTTTCATACACGGTCATGTGGGGGTATAGGGCGTAGTTTTGGAAGACCATGGCGATGTCGCGGTCCTTGGGGGCAACGTCGTTGACCAGACAGTCGTCGATGAAAAGCTCGCCGTCAGAGATTTCCTCCAGACCGGCGATCATGCGTAGGATGGTGGACTTACCGCAGCCGGAGGGCCCGACCAGGACAATAAACTCCTTATCCTTAATCTCCAGGTTGAAGTCCTGGACAGCGATTACACCTTCATCGGTAATCTGAAGGTTGACCTTCCGATCCTCGTCCTCATCACCTTTCTTCTTTCTCTTTTTGGCATCGTTGTCGTTGAAAGGGTAGATCTTCTTGATGTTCTTTAGGGTCATACTTGCCATAATTCCTGACTCTAAGCATACCGACTCCCCGTGTATGCTCTCGCAGACTGCCGAGCAAGTCGGCAGGCGCATTACAGCAGATCTCCACACTGCTGCACCGCGAGTCGAAGCGGGGTTAACAACCTCCTTATTTGCAAGCGAGATCTATGTTGTGGAGTAGATTCCCGCCGGCTCAAATAATGTTGTCACGACATAGTGTATCCTTTATAGGCCATCCATATATCGTTTCCTGCAATGTGCAACGCTAATCACATTAATCATCCTGTTTTTCTCTTTTTAATCCTTACATAACTGATGGGAACCAATTATTTCTGCTACTCTCCAACGACTTCTTCCCCAGAAATTAGCAGGGATGTAATGCTACACGCCGTACTATGGACTTCAACCAATCTATTGTTTAACCGCACATAGCATTCTGTGTCCTTTGTACCGGTATTTAGTAGAACAGCTACTATTGTTCCATCAGGGTTCTTCAATGAACAGAAGTCGATATCTTTGTGGAAGCTCGTAGTTCCCAGCCTGACTGCCATAGGCTTCACATACCGTGAAAAATGACCTATATAGTGATAGCTTAAATTGTATTGCAAAGAACCACTGTTCATATCTGCCATAATGGGTGCATCACAAAAATTTCCCTTATGGTTCGGGCCACCATCAGCGTCGAGCAGAATATTCCAGTCCAAAAATGCGTTTAGTCCTGCATTGATTCCGTGCAGAATCTCCCGAGCGTACCTTTGGGCATTTTCCATCTGTGCGTCACCGGAGAATTTGGAATATTCAATACAGCCCTCCGTGAAAATGAGTTGTAAATCCGGATACTTATTTCGCACTAATCGCAATGCGTCAAAGTGATCACCACTATACCAATGGAAGCCTGCGGCACCTACGGACATATTTACTACAGGGTCCGAACAGATTGTATCAACTCTGTCGAACAGTCTCTCTTTGTTATGATCCCAAATCGTGAGAAGCAGATCGCTCAAACCGCAACGGCGCAGTTCTGGGGCTAATGCATTGCGAATAAAATCTCGCTCCTGCTCCGCTGAATAGATACAGGATTCCCAGCTCTGTACTGCATTTGGTTCATTCTGAACCGATAATGCAAATACTCGGTGGCCCCTATCCAAGAATTCGCGAACATATTTGCATAGGTATCTCGCCCATCGGTCATAGTATTCGGTTTTCAGTGTGCCACCTTGCAGGCGGCTTCCGTTCTCCTTCATGTACGCCGGAGGTGACCACGGAGACAACATAACCCGAATTTCTGGGCACACTCTTTGGATTTCACGGAGCAAAGGCAGGATATATAGTTCATCCCGACTGAGTGAAAAGGAATTTAGATCCTCATCGTCAAAAGCATCGTCTGCACTATAGGAATTAAGTGAAAAGTCACAACTGTCAATATGACACCGCCCTAAGGTATATCCCAGCCCATCTGTCCCATAATAAGCCTCAATCAACTCATTTTGCTGTTCTTTTGGCAGGCGAGAATACACATAACCGGATGCTTCGGTAATTGCCCCTCCAAAGCCCAAGAACATCTGAAACTGTTCGCTGGGATAGATATTCAAAATATTAAGTTCCCTGTTATTGATATCTTCGCAAAACTGGCTGAAATAGGTTCTCTGATGATGAGATCCTCCACTCATCGCTGTTTCGACAATAATCAATTTACATCCCTGCCATTTCTATGTAATCGAGGAAGATTGTTCCTGAAACGCATTGACATTCTAACCATTGGGGTCCTGGTCCTATAGACATACAATACAATGATTGAAACTCTTGAATCTCACTGATTATTTGTGCCGTCCCACATCTGATAAAAAGTTCTCCGGCGCCTCCCGTACGGATAAATAGTTTAGTCGCGTCAGTTGGATTGATACGATAGGCGACAGCATCACCAGATCTAAGCTTGACATAAATGCGTTCGGATTCTGGCTGATCTTCTCCGCCATATCGTCGATAATTCGGTTCACCCATGTGCCCGTCCGCGAAGACCAGAGTAACTGGATCCTCACATCTCAATACGGCACCAGGTTCTCTCTCAGTTCTGGTACTGGCGCTATCATAGGCTTCGCAAGGAATACGAAGAGGGGATCTTCGATCTAATGCAGCAAAAATCTCATAATGAATTATCGGGTTCTGAATGCACTCGATCAAGTCTTCAAAAATCTCTATTGGCCTCTCCGGATGAGGGCCTCCATCCAAAAACAAAATCAACTCGTTCCAGCGTTCCGGCTCTGGGAAAACAGACACCGAGTTTTTTACCTCCATTTTCTTGTATGACCAAAAACTCCAGCTGATTTGTAGCCGATCAAGCATAGGAAATAGGGTTGTATACCAGTCGAGATTGTTTTCCCCTGCTTCTCCGCAGTATAGAGGAAGCCCAAGCTGCGCCGCTGTTTGCAAATAGGTTTTAATACTTTCCTTATCAGGGGGACTCCAGTACTTGTGAAACTGTAGCATGATGTTCATTGGCGCAGGCATATGAGCTAAATCATCAAATATGCTGAAATCGGTGGCCCAGTGCGCGCCCTCCCATATGATGATATGGTTGGGATCCACACTTCGAATAGCCTCCGTTAGCCGGAAGTACAGCGGGAGAAGCTGAGGATAATATTGCTTGTCATCCTTGTGGATTGGTTCGTTGAGCAGATCATATCCTGCTAATGCCGGGCTACTCCTATATCTCTCGGCAAGAAGAGTCCACAACTCTACCAATTTGTCCTGATGCCGAATATCCATAAAAAGCTCAGGAAGATCATTTTCGCTGTCGTCAATATTTTGTCCCGTCTGACCGCCAGGCGCACCGTGCATATCCAATACCATGTAAACGCCATATTTTTCACACCACGCCAAGCAATTGTCGATATTAGACACATATGATTCGTTAAGTTGTCCCCCTATCAACACATGGCGTGCATTAATTGGCAATCGAACTGAGTTAAATCCCTGTTCGGCAATCAGATTGATGTCTACCTCTGTAATATAGGAACTGTAATAGTCTCGCCAAAACTGTCCCGCGTATTCTGAACCGCACAGTTCTTCTATCATTGCTTCCATGCGTCGAGGGCGGTCACACTTTTTGTAGAGCTTCCACATATACCCCTCTGGTAAAAGCCATCCGCCAAGGCCAAATCCTCGAAGAGTAATTTCCTTCTCCCCTCTGAGCAGTTTTCCGTTATTTACGCTCAGATACTCCATGGACTATCCTTTCAATGCGCCTTCTGAAATGCCCCTCAGAATACGCTTTTGGAAAAATGCGTAGAAAACGATAACTGGCAGAGCGGCAATAATCAATGCACTTAGAATTGCTGTCCAGTCATTGCTGTATTGACCGAATAAAGTGTTGGTGGACAGTAGGAGAGTATATTTCTTGTAATCTGAAATAACAATAAGTGGCAATAGAAAATCATTCCATACCCAAAGAACGTTGGTGATACAGATTGTAGCAGTGATGGGTTTCAGCAACGGGAAAACAATATATCGAAAGGTCTGGATCTTGTTACACCCATCCATTTCTGCTGCCTCTTCCAGTTCTCGAGGTATTCCTTTGACAAAACCATGGTAAAGAAAAATCGCCATACTGACACCCAATCCTGCATAGACGAACGAAAGCCCTATTAACGAGTTTTTCAACTTGAGGGTCAAAATTACCTTATAGAGCGGGATCATAATCGAACTGAAGGGGATCAGCATTGAGAAAATGAACAAGCCAAACAGAATTTTGGAAAGTCTAGTCTTTGTTCTGCAAAGTCTCCATCCTGCCAAGGAAGAAAAAATAACAATTAATATTACACTGAGACCGGATATCAATACTGTATTGAAGAAGCTGCGCACATACCGCATCTTTTCATAAGTCCGGACATAGTTTTCAAAATTCAGTTCTGTGGGCAAGGACATCACATTGGTCAGCAACTCAGCATTCGTCTTAAAAGAATTCATCAATGCCAGCAGTAAGGGAGCAAGCCAAAATACTGCCACGAGGATCAGCACAATATTAATTACGATGATGCTGACCACACGCTTTCGTTTCACAGCTCCTCCTCCTTTGTCTTCATCACCTTAATCTGGACCAATGTAATTAGCATAACGATTAAAAACATTAGTGTTGATTTTGCGGTGGCGTATCCATAGCGTAGGTTTCCCCGGAACGCCTCTTCATAAATATTCATAGCAAGCGATTGTGTTGCTCGCCCCGGGCCTCCACCGGTTAGTGAATAAATTACATCGAAGACCTGAAAGCCTGAGTTCAGCGTCCAAAAAACGCAAATCGTCATTGCCGGCATAATCATAGGGATCACTATGTGCCAGAATGTCTGTAAACTGTTGGCACCCGCTAAAGCGGCCGACTCCTTCAACTCAACAGGAACCCCCTGTAATGCTGCCATATAAATTATCATCAAGTATCCCACTACAGCCCACGCCGCGACAATGATAATGGCAATAAAAGAATAATCGGGATCGCCAATCCACGACTTATCCAAAAACTTTAATCCCCAGTTATCTGCCATGTAGTAGAGCACCTTTGTGAAGATGAACATCCACATATAGCCGCCAATCACCATACTGATCATATTGGGCATATAGAAAATTGTTCGATATGCTCCCCTCGCTCTTCGCCTGCTCTCAATGGTGACAGCCAAGGCCAGTGCCAATGCATTGGCAACTACAACAATCACGATCACATATTTCAATGTAAATAAAACAGACTGCCAGAAATATTTGTCTTTTAGAGCGGCAGCAAAATTTTTAAACCAAACAAAATTGAAGCCTTTGGTCAATCCGTTCCAGTCTGTCATTGCATAATAGAGTCCCGAAAATGTAGGGAACAGTTTAAACACCAAATAAACCAAAAGCGCCGGCGCACAGAAGAACAGCAAGGTTCGATTCATGGTCTTTTTTGACTTCAAGCAAATCCCCCCTGTCTAATAAAAAGCGGGTGGGCAACTGCCCACCCGCTTTGGAAATTGTTTGCTATTTGTCGACTGCCTCCTTAAATACTTCATCTAATCTCTCGATAAAGGCATCCTTAGTAACAGTATCCACATAGTACTCCTGAAGCAGTTTGCCTTGTTCGTCGGTTACTGCAGAAGGAAGAACCAAGTCCTTGTAACAGCGGCCCTCGGAAACATAGGCGGATGCATCTGCTACCCAGCTGGCGGGCTCATAGGTGTGGCAACTTGCCAGAGGATTGAAAGAGCAAGCCTCGAAGAGGGCGGAGGAATCATTATCATCCAGCACATAGTTCGCGAACTTCAACGCCATATCCATCTGATCGCTGTCGGGGTGGACTGCCAGTGTAGTGGAAACGGCCAGATTTACACTGGTGCAATCCACATTGTTGTTGATAGGTAGAGCAAAGACACCCAACTGCATATCGGGATTAGTGGACATGATTGTACCAGAGGCCCAAGTGCCTTGGACAAACATGGCGGCTTCACCATTTGCGAATGCGGCGGCACCCGCTTCAGATCCTTGCTCCATTGCGCGGGGGGTACCATGCTGCATGATCAAGTCAATGACATCGAAAATTTCAGCGACCTCGGTGTAAGAGCCCTTGTTGGCATACATTCGGTCTACCCAGTCCGGCAGTTCACCGGACACCTTGCCGCCAAGTGTTAATGCGGTCATCAACTGGGGCACCCACTGCTCCTGGAAAGCCAGCATAAAGGGGGTGTATCCCTCTTGTTCCAAGACCTCCACCACATGCTTCAACTCATCCAAGGTATCGGGAACCTCCAAGCCGCACTCCTTAAAGATGGCCTTATTGTACAGGGGGCCCCATGCCTGACTCTCAATAGGAACGCCCAGCAGTTTATCATCGTGGCTTACCATTGCAGCAACATCGGCATAAATCTTATCTGCCAGAGCTTCCTTCGACAGGTCTGTTAAGTGGCCTGCTTCATAATAAGGAACGATATTATTGCTATGTAGAGTGAACAGGTCAGGAGCGTCGTCGCCGGTGAGGCGAGTCTGAAGAATACTCTCGTAGTCTTCTGAACTTGGCATCTCCAAATTGATGGTCAACTTAACGTTCTCTTCTGCCAACATTTTTGCCTCAAACTGTTCGCAGTAACCTTCCCATTGATCCATGAACTGAGGGAAGCTCATCATTATGTCAAGCTTAACTTCCTTCGGCTCCTGGGGAGTAGAGCCGGAAGGTTCAGGGTCCGATGCCCCTCCCGGATCCGTACCTGGGTCCGTACCTGGGTCATCCCCCGAATCGCCACAAGCGGCGAGTGCGAACACCATTACCAGAACCAACAGGAAAGCTAAGAATCGGCTCTTTTTCATTATCATTACCTCCAAAAGTAAAGTTTATCAGCGAGTGTTAGTAATGTTTGCTTATCGCGTAGCTATATTTCATTCTTTTCTTTAGGCATCACCTACGGTGGTGCAACTTCAGACAGGATCATGCTGCCAGCGAATATTTGTTTCTATTTTATGTGCGTTCTCTTTTTCACTGCTTTCCGGCCTTTTCTGACTACTAACGATCGCCTTGGGCCTCCTTTCTATCGTTTCTATTGAAAGTCACGAATTAAGAGAAATTAATACCATAAATTGAGTATATAAGCACAAGTGAAAAGAGGCAAATCGATCCTTCACCTTGCTACCCAAAAGATAAAAAACAAAGACCATACGGAGTGACATCTGCGATTTTGGGGTCGCGGGGGTCACTCCATATAGCCTTAGCTTAAAAAATAATAACAATGGAGATTACCGCATATATGGGAAGTTCGCCATGGAAAGTATAGTCTTCGTTGGTAAGGGCGTCTGTAAGCCCGAATTTGCGATCCGCTACTTGTAGCCAGATGTGTTGGTTGATACAAAGGCAACGACACACCTTCAATCCAGGCGACGACATTGTGGCATAGGAATCTAATCCAAAAAATAATGGGCGGTCAGGACCTTCAGAGACCAGAACCGCCTTCAATATAACAGTTGAAGGAATCGGCCCTATGTTAGTATTTCACAAAAGATGACAAA
>CAZAKT010000037.1:0-15161 GCA_964486135.1 uncultured Mageeibacillus sp. | reverse complement strand
TCCGGCTTGTAGATGGCCTGTCGGTGGAGGCCCTCATAGCTGAGGCCGCATTTCTTCATAACCTGGCCTGAATGGACATTGTCCGGCTCGTGACAGGATTCAATCCGGTTGGCGCCGACTTCCTCGAAGAAAAAACGGATCAGTCCGGCGAAGGCTTCCGTGGTATAGCCCTGGTGCCACCAGGCCTTGCCGATGCAGTAGCCCACATGCAACATACGGATATTGTCACGCCTCTCGACAGATCCTATGCTTCCGATCGGGGTATCGGTCTCTTTCAGCACAATGGCCCAGCTGTAGTATTCAGGGAATTCATAGCTGTTGACCCAGCCGCGGAGAATGCTCCTGGTCTCCTGGAGGTCAGCGTGCGGTTCCCAGGACAGGTATTTTGTCACCTCAGGATCGCCGGCCCAATTGTCGTACATGGCCCCGGCGTCGTCCAGGGTAAAGGGACGGAGGATAAGTCTGTCCGTCTCCAGTCTTACTGTTCCTTTGTGACGCATAATAGCACCCCCCCTGCCGCTGGCCTGTCTCATGTTATCATTGATTCCAGCCTATACGTGGTGATCGGCCCGCCCGTCACCGCTTGTTTATTGGAAATTATATGAATCGAGAGGAAAATAAGATTACTAAAGTAGAAAAGAAGAAAAAACCTATGGAGAAAACCCCTTCCGCAGGCCAGGAATCCTTGCGGGTCATCCCGCTCGGGGGCATGCGTGAAATCGGAAAAAATATGACCGTCTTTGAATACGGCCGGGACCTGCTCATCATTGACAGCGGGATGGCCTTCCCCGACACCAGCATGCCGGGGATCGACATCATCATCCCGGACTTCACTTATTTAAGGGAGAACCGGGACAAGATCCGGGGAATCATAATCACCCACGGCCATGAAGATCATATCGGGGCCCTGCCCTGGTTCCTCAAGGAATTCGACGTCCCCATCTACGCCACCCCCATGGCCATGAAACTGGTTGAAATAAAGCTCGACAACTTCCGGCCCAAGGTGACCAGCAAGAAGAAACAGATTGTCCGCGCCGGGGACAGCCTCAACATCGGGGAATTCCATGTCGAATTCGTCCATGTCAACCACTCCATCGCCGATGCCGTTTCCATCGCCCTGTCGACACCTGTCGGGACCATCTTCTACACCGGGGACTTCAAGATCGACTACACACCGACCACCGTCGAACCCATCGACCTGGGCAAGATCGCGGAGATCGGCAACAATGGGGTCCTGGCCCTGATCTCGGAGAGCACAAATGCCGAGAGGCCCGGCCATTCCCTTTCAGAGCGGGAGGTCGGCAAGGCCTTCAAGGAAATTTTCTCCGAGGCCGAAGGACGGATCATCGTTGCCACCTTCTCCTCCAATGTCTTCCGCCTCCAGCAGGTCATAACGACGGCCGAGGACTTCGGCAGGAAGGTGCTGATCCTGGGCCGGAGTATGCTGAATGTCTTCGAGGCGGCCAAGAGCCTTGGCTACCTGACCTATAAGCCTTCCACCATCATCGATATCCAGAATCTGGACAGCCTGCCCAAGGAGGAGACGGTCATCCTGGCCACAGGAAGCCAGGGTGAGCCCATGTCAGCCCTGACCCGGATCGCCTTTTCCGAGCACAGGAGTACCGAGATCATGGAGGGGGACACCGTCATCCTGTCCTCCAGCATGATCCCGGGCAATGAGGAGGCCATCTTCCGGGTGGTCAATGAACTCTTCATGAAAGGGGCCCAGGTCATCTACGAGTCCCTGTCGGAGGTCCACGCCTCGGGCCACGCCTGCCAGGATGAGTTGAAGCAGATCATCGCCCTCACCCGGCCCAAGTACTTCATCCCCTCGCATGGTGAATTCCGTATGCTCTACCGGCATGCCGAATTGGCCAGCGCCATGGGCATCCCCCACGAACGGATCATCCTCCTGAAAAACGGGGATATCCTGGAATTCCCTGAGGACGGGTCCGCCCGTTTCTCCGGTTATACGGAGGGGGCCGGGATCCTGATCGACGGTTCAGGTATGGGTGATGTCGATGAATATGTGCTCCGGGACAGGCTGCGTTTGGCTGAGGAGGGTGTGGTCTCGGTCATGATCGTTATCGACGTCCAGGGCAACCGCCTCTACGGCGATCCCATCATCCAGGCCAAGGGATTCATCTACGAAAGTGAGATGAAGCACATGATCAGTCTCTGTCAGGACCGGGTCAAGGAAATCGCCCAGGAATTCTGGGAGAGGAAAAAGCCCCTGGCCGTCCATATGACTTCAGACGATGTCCGGGACAAGATTCAGAAGAGCCTTTTTGAATACACCCGGCGCCGGCCCATGGTTATGGTCTCCGTCGCCTCCATCTGATCCTAATTATGGCCGCGTGAGACACTGACCACGCTGTCGATCGCCTTCAGCCGCCCGACCAGCCGGTCGTATTGGGCCTGGTTCTCAATCTCCACCGTGACCAGGAGATTGGCGCTGATGTCCCGGGCAGACGAGATCCGGGCCGACTGGACCGATACCTGTTCTTCAGCGATGGCCGCCGAGATCTCCGCCAGCAGGTTGGTCCGGTCACGGGCGATGACCCTGATATCAACAGGGTAGGTCCGGTGAGACTCGAGGGAGTCGCTTGTCCAAAGGACATCGATCAGGCGGGAGGCCCGCTCGGTGTCCTCAGGGGAGCGGTCGAAGGAAGCGAGGATATTCCGGATATTGGGGCAGTCAATCCGGTGGACGGCCACGCCTGTCCCCCGGGTCACATAGCCGATGATCTGGTCACCCGGGACCGGATTACAGCAGCGGGACATGCGGACCAGGGCATTGTCCAGGCCCTTGACCCTGACCGGGATCTCCCTCTCTTTTCTCTTCTTCTTCTTGGGGGGTTTGACATCCGCCTGGTCCAGGATCAGGGCCTCGCTGACCAGGAGATTGGGCGGGTTGTGGATGACCTGGCCGGACTTGGAGATCCGGTAACCCAACTTGACCCGCTCCTCCTCCGGCAGGGAGGTCACATAGGCATCCCGGAGCTTGGGGACAATCCGGCTTACCGGCAGGCCGCCGTAGCCGACCCCGGCCAGTAAATCGTCGATGGAGTTGAAGGAATAGCGCTTGAGAAGGGGGGCGACATACTCCTTCTTGACCAGGTCAGAGGTCTGGAAGCCCAGCTTATGGATTTCCCGGTCGATGATCTCCCGGCCCCTGGCGATGTTCTCATCACGCCGCTCCCGCTTGAACCAGGAAGAGATCTTGCTCCGGGCCGTGCTGCTTTTGACAATATTCAGCCAGTCCCGCGAGGGCCCCCGGACCTTGTCGGAGGTCAGTATCTCGACAATATCCCCGTTCTTCAGCTCGTAGGTCAGGGACACGATCCGGCCGTTGACCTTGGCCCCGTACATGGAATTTCCGATATCGCTGTGGATGTGATAGGCAAAATCGACGGGAACCGCCCCCGCCGGGAGGGCAATCACCTTGCCCATGGGCGTGAAGACGAAGACCTCTTCCGGGATCAACCCCTCTTTCAGGGCATCCATGTAATCGTGGGCGTCGCTCATATCGCTCTGCCACTCAAGGAGCTGGCGGAGCCAGGAGAGCCTGACCTCGAAGATATCCTGCTTCTTGTCGGTCGACCCCTCCTTGTAGCGCCAGTGGGCCGCGATCCCGTATTCGGCCGTACGGTGCATCTCCTCCGTCCTGATCTGGACCTCAAAAGGGATCCCCCGGTGGCCGATCACCGTCGTATGAAGGGACTGATAGCCGTTGCTCTTGGGCATGGCGATATAGTCGCGGAAACGGCCGGGAATTGGTTTGTAGAGCTCGTGGACCAAGCCCAATACCGCGTAACACTCACTCACGGTCGGGACAATGATCCGGGTGGCGAAGAGGTCGTAGATTTCATCGAGTTGCTTGTCCTGGACCCTCATCTTCCGGTAGATACTGTAAAAATGCTTGGGCCGGCCCTCAATGTCGGCCCGGATGCCCATGGCCGCGATCTTCAAGGTCAGCTCCTCGGTGATCTCGTTCAGGTAGTCCTCCCGGTCGGAACGGCGCTGGGAGAGCATGCCGACCAGTTCGTAATAGGCGTCGGGGTCCAGATAGCGGAGGCTCAAATCCTCAAGCTCCCACTTGATCCGGTGAATCCCAAGTCTGGCAGCCAGGGGGGCATATATATCGAGGGTTTCCCGGGCCGTGGCGACCTGCTTGTCCGGTTCCTTGTACTTCATGGTCCGCATGTTGTGGAGGCGGTCGGCCAACTTGATCAGGACCACCCGGATGTCCTTGGCCATGGCCAGGAGCATCTTGCGGAAATTCTGGGCCTGCATCTCCTCCCTGGAGGAGTAGGAAATCCGGGACAGTTTGGTCACCCCGTCCACCAGCTCGGCGACATCGTCACCCAATTGCTCGCGGATCTCCTCCAGGGTCACCTCGGTGTCCTCGACCACATCGTGTATCAGGGCGGCAGTCAGGGTGTGCTCGTCGACAATACCCAGCTCAAAGAGGATCTTCATGGCGGCCACAGGATGAATGATGTAGGGCTCACCTGTCGCCCGAAACTGTGTCTTGTGGGCTTCCTTGGCCAGGGCGTAGGCAAGGGGGAGCAGGCCGGCATCCTCACGGTGGGCCGATTTTTTCCAAGCCTCAATAAAGTTCTCCATGTCGTCGTCGACGGCCGTGAGAATAGTGAGCTGGTCTTTTGTGTAGACGATTTCCGTCATGTTTCGAGGATCCCCCAGGCCGCCAGTTTTCCCCAGAGGGGGGAGTCGGACAGGGCCGGTTTTTGTCCTTCAATTTGGTTGATTTTAAAGGCAAAGGCCTCGTCCTGGCCATGGGCCAGCTGGATCAGGCCGGCTTCCCTGAATACAGCAAGCGCGAGCAGGATGTCAAGCGCCCCCGCCTCAACATTATAACGGTGCGACAGGATGCAGGCCAGACGGAGGGGAGAAAATGTCACCGTCCGGCGCTTTGAGCCTGACAGACTCCATAAAAGCTGCCACAAGGCGGTGAAAAGAGGTGGTGACAAGGAAGCTGGCGCCGGGGACGGAGGCCTGCCCTCCTCTTCCTTCCGACCAGCCCAGAGCTCAAGGGCGGCCGCGGCTTCCCGGTCCAAGCGGTCCTGGCCGGCCGGCCTCAGATCCAGGAGGCGCAACTGGACCGATATTTGATTCCGCCAACTATTGATCTCGGGGATGGCCAGGATATCGACGGCCTGGTCCACCTTATAAAAGGCCTCTTCGCTCCCACGGCCGAAGAGGAGGGCATCGAAGCAGCGCATGGAGGGGTCGGGTGTCCTGAGTACAAGCTTCAGATGCCGACCCTCACCGACACGCTGCAGGGACTCAATGGCTAAATCCTCCACCCAGACCAGGGGCCGTTCAAAGCCTGATCCTGTCGGTTCGAAGCTGTCAAAGCCGGCGACCAGGTCAAGATCGATCTCCCTGCCCGGGAGCCTGATGTCAGCCTCATAGGGTTTTTGGCGATCCTTGAGAGGGATGGCCCCGATGACCTCATTCATAAGCTTACGGAAGGCGGCCAGGTTTTCCTGCTTGAGGGTCAGGCCCGCGGCTCCCGCGTGGCCTCCAAACTTCTCCAGGAGGGGGCGGGCCTCACCGATCGCCTTGACCAGGTCGATCTGGCCAAAGGAGCGGGCCGATCCGGTCAAACGGCCATTCTCCTCGATCAGGGTTATGGCCGGTACCCGGAGACTTTCGACCAGACGGGAACTCACGATTCCCAGGACACCGGCATGCCAGCCCTTGCCCGCGGCGATGGCCACCAGGGGGTTCTCTCCCTTCGCTTCGGCCAGCACGGCTTTCAAGGCCTCTTCATAGACGCAGCGCTCTGCCTGCCGCCTTTTTTTGTTGAGCTCATCCAGGTCGGAAGCCAGCCGGTCGGCCCGGGCCGGATCGTCCTCCAAAAGCAGGTCCAGGGCCAGGCGGACATCCCCCATCCTTCCGGCGGCGTTGAGCCGGGGGGCGACGGAGAAGGCAATATCGCGCGCGCCCGGCATCCCCTTGTCCGTGGTCGAAATGCGCTGGATGGCCTTGAGCCCCTCCGGCGCCGCCGTCCCGAAAGCAGCCAGTCCCTGGCGGACGATGATCCGGTTGGCCCCGGTGAGCGGCACGACATCGGCTACGGTACCGACGGCCGCCAGGCTGAAGAGTGTTTGTCTGACAGGCGTCACGGAAGCCCTGAAGGCATCAAGCGCCAGGGTCAGGAAGAGGGCCACCCCCGCCCCAGACAGCTGCTTGAAAGGAAAAGTCTCCTGGCTTAAGGAAGGGTTGATGACCGGGATCCCCTCGATTCCGGATTCGGCTGTCGCCAGATGGTGGTCGGTCACGATGACCTCAATCCCCTTCGCCTTAAGCTGGTGAACTGAATCAGGGGAAGAGGTGCCTGTATCGACCGTGATCACCAGGTCGGGGCGATGGAGTTCAATCTCATCGACCAGGGAGGAGGAAAGTCCGTAACCGTCGTCAAAGCGGTCGGGGATCAGGATGAAGGGCCTATGTCCCTCCGCCTGGAAATAACGGGCCAGGAGGGCGGCCGCTGTCAGGCCGTCCGCGTCATAGTCGCCGAAGATAAGCAGGCGGGGGGCTTCCCGCTCCAGAATCTGTCCGACCAGGCGGCAGGCTTCCTCCATATCACGGAAGAGGAAGGGATCGGGCAGGTCATCAGGGGTCGAATCGAAGAGCTCATAGCGTTTTTCGGGCGTGTCAAAATCGCGCGCCTCCAGGACGCGCGTCACGATATCCTTACCCTCCCGGCCTCCGGGC
Organism: uncultured Mageeibacillus sp.; assembly: GCA_964486135.1. GTDB lineage: Bacteria > Bacillota > Clostridia > Saccharofermentanales > DTU023 > UBA4923. The sequence continues at coordinate 8,414 of CAZAKT010000037.1, read as the reverse complement.
GATTCCAGGAGGCGCCAGGGCGCGGGTTGAAGCCAGTTCAGCAGCTCTCGATTGAGCCTTTCTTCCTTCATCTGTCTTTCCCGAGCTGGTCGCTACAAAATGAAAGAGGCCCGCTGTCAGGCACAACGAACCTCTTCTTTAACTTGAATGATTAGCGCTTGCGCTTTCTGGCGGCTTCGGCCTTCTTCTTACGCCTGACACTGGGTTTCTCATAGTGCTCACGCTTGCGAACTTCGGCCAGCACACCGGAACGGGCGCAGGAACGCTTGAAACGTCTCAACGCACTGTCCAGGGATTCATTCTCCTTAACGCGAATCTCCGTCAACCTTATCCCTCCCCTCACAGTGGACTCTGAGCAATCCGGTAGGATTCACAGTTCCCGAGTAGTATACAATGAATAAAGCGCAAACGTCAAATAACAGGCGGTTTCACCCGTCACAGGATGGAGGGGAAGGGTGTTAAACTGTATAGGTTCAGTACGATTATTTCAGGAGGCCACCCGTGACCAGCCGGCGTCATAAAAAAACTCTCTGGACTGGCCGGATCGGCCGGCGGACAGGGGCTGCCCTGGGCCTGATCCTGATCCTGCTGACCCTCCTGCCCGGACAGGCCGCCCAGGCTGCCGAAACAGGATCGGGTACCTATGTCGAGAAGGCGGAACTACTCGTTGACATCAATGCGGATGGCACTGTTGATATCACAGAAACCCTCTCCTATCACTTTCACAAGGCAAAGAAATCCATTGCCTTCGACCTCCTCTTCCCCCTCGAAGGGGAACCCCATCTCACCAGTCTCGAGTTCGCCCGGAAGACGGTCGAGGGCGAGGAAAAATTCATACCCGTTCCCGAAAGGGATGAGCTGAAGCCCCAGCCACTCTCCTATACCACCCAGCGCAAGAAGGACCGGATCCGGGTGGACATGCAGATGACGGAGCTTTCGGGGGATTACATCTTCCGGCTCAGTTACCAGTGGAACCGGGGGGTTGTCCAAAAGGAGGGCAAGGCCCTCATATCCGGCTCCCTGCTGGCTGTCCTCGCCGAGACCCCGGTTGAGACCATGCGCTGGACCATCAACCTGCCCGGGTCCTGCCGTTCCGACGACAGCCTCCTGATCCCTATTTCAGGCCATCAGATGACCCAGAACAAACTGTCGGAAAACATAATCACCTATGTCGACAACCAGAGATTTCTCAAGCTGGACGGCCTGGGGATCCTGATCAGCACCTCGGCCTCCTGCTTTCCCCTCATCCTCCCCGCTTCCGACAGCTCCAGCCTGGCCAGTCTGGTAAGCCGGGCTGAGTCCTATTCAAAGCGACTCTCCCGTCTGGGCGCCCTGCGCGATTCCATCGGCCGCTTCATCCTCCCCCTGATCGCGGCGGGTCTTTTTATCTACGGTCTGCTCTATCTCCTCCAGATGACCTGGATCAGGCGGATAAGGCCGGATTATGCCTGCTGGGCTGCCACGGGCTCCCCTGCCCTGGTCGCCAAGCTGGCCCGGGTACGGCCGGCCAGCTCGCGTCTACTCCTGGGCACCCTCCTCCACCTGATCAACCGCAAGGAAGTCGAGTGGCTTGATGAGGTCTTTGTCTGGAAAAATCCTGGCCGTGACGATTTCTCCGGCTTTACCAGCTGGGAGATCCTGCTCCTCCAGTGGCTCTTCGCCCAAGACGAGAACTACGATTACGTGCTGGCCCCTGAAAGACTCCGGCATGCTGCCCGCGCCGACGATTTCCGCGAGCTGGCCCAGCGCTTCCAGAAACAGATCGATGAGGGCTATAAGGAAAGTCCCTTCGTGAGGCCCCAGTGGACCACCGTCTTCCGCCTCCTCTTCCTCTCCTTCGCCGCCCTCTTCCTGGTCACGGCCTTCATCCTCTTCTTTTTCACGCGGGCCACCACTGCCTTCTACCTCCTGATCCCGACCGTCATCTTCAGCTTTGGCGGGCTGACCTTCAGCTTCCTAACGGAGGCAGGTATGAGGCGGTATCTGGAAACCTTCCTCTTCATGCGCCGGCTGACAAAGCCCCAGGCCCTGGTGGCCTCTTGCGCCGGCCGCTTGAATGACGTCGAAACCCTGATCAGCATCCTGCCGGCGGCCATCGTCCTCAACAAAAGGAAAAACTTCTTCCAGGGCATCCGCTCCCTCCCGCAGACTTCCTTTATGCGGGCCGCCTACGCCCTCCTGCACGTCTACCGGCGGATACCCATCCCCAACCTGCAGGAGCTGTCAGCCCCGGTCCTGGCCTCGGAGATGGAAAGGCTGAATAAGGGGCTCGACGAGATGGAGCGGGCCCTGGCCTCCTGGAAAGAGAATTTCGATTCCTGTTTTATCGCCTAAGGGATTTCAGTCGACCTCGATCAAGGCTGAGACTATGCAAGTGCAAACGATCCCCTCACCCCTGCCGAAGGCAGTCAAACCCTCTCCTGAGGTTGCCGTAATGGCGACCCGCTCCAGGGGAAGGCCGACAAGCAGGGCGATCTCCTGGCGCATAAGGTCGATGACAGGGGCCAGGCCAGGTCTTTTCGCCTCAATGGAGAAGGAGAGGTGGGTCAGCCGGATCCGGCCCAGTGAGGCCAGGGCCAGCTCCACATAGGCCCGGCTGTCCGTCACGCCCGCCTGGCAGAGGCGGTCGGCGGCGGCGCCCAGAACCCGTTCGCCGGTCAGGCCTGAGATCGCGTTGGTCAAGGCATGGAGAACGACATCGGCATCGCTGTTGCCCTCAAGTGGTGGACAGCCTTCCATGGCCAGCCCGCCCAAGAGAAGGGGGCGGTCCTCCGCCGCGGAGTCATCCCCGGAAAGAAAACGGTGGCTGTCACAGCCGATGGCTGTGAGGGGAATAGGGAAAATCCTCGGATCACCCTTCATAAGCTTCCTCCCTCTTGGGCTGCCAGGCCCTGATCACATGATAACCCTTGGCCCGGGCCACTGTCTCCACCCTCCCAAAGCAGTTCTGGAGCTCGGTCCTGGCGGAGGCGGCCCCCTGCTTGACCCGGATGACCAGGAAGAAGGAGCCCCCGGGCGCGAGACTTGCCCCCGCCTCCCGGAATAAACGGTAGACAGTCTCCTTGCCGGCCCGGATGGGGGGATTGGTCAGGATCAGGTCGTAAAAGCTGTCGGCCGGGATCCCGTCCGATTCAAGGAGGGAGAGCCTGTCCGACACGCCGGCCTCCCGGGCGTTGAAGCCGGCAAGCTCCACCGCCCGCCGGTTGATGTCGACCCCGGTCACCTGGAAGGCGGGGCGGAGCCGGGCCAGGACGATCGCCACCACACCGGCGCCTGTCCCCAGGTCAAGCAGGCGGAGCGGCCTGTCCCCTTCCAGGTCGAGGACCGTCTTGACCAGAAGCCAGGTCCCCGGGTCCACCCGGCGGCGGGAGAAGACACTCCTGTCCGTCCTGAAAAGGAAATCAACCCCCTCCCAGCTCTCCTGAACTGTGTCGTATTGGTGGGCTGTCCCCGGCTCCCGGTCAAAATAGTGGCCCTGCCCCTTCATAAGCGTCCCTCTTTTTCCGTCAGATAGATCCGCCGGGCCCAGGGTGTCTTCCTGAGCGCCAGAATGAGGGGCAGGCCCAGTCCGAAAAGGACGACAGCCTGTGAGACAAGCAGGGAGCCTATACTGGCCAGGATGACCCCGGCTGAAGGCCTTCCGGATTGGATCAGGAAGGGGAGGTAGCTGCCGACGACCAGGGCGTTCAGGAGAAGGGGCGGCAGGAGGGAAATGAGGGCTTGCAAGATCCCTCGCCCCCTTTCCTGCCTCCTGCTGTCCCCGTCCGCCATCTCATCTGCCAGGCGGAGGCGCCAGGGCCTGGCCAGGCGCCAGGTCAAAAAGGCCGCCAGCAGACTGATCCCGCTGCCTGCCAGGACATCGACCAGGCCGAGTGGCTGGGGGTTGAGCAGGTTGGCCAGGAGGCAGCCCAGGAAAAGTCCGGGGATCGCGGAAGGAAAGAGTGCCGGAAGGGCCGCCAGGGCTTCAGCCAGGCGGAGCTGGATGACCGAGAAGCTCATGAAAGAGGTGGCCAGGGTCAAGGCCAGGTAGAGGGCGGCGATCAGGGCACTCTGTGTCAGGCCGGCCAAGGCCAGGTCCTTAGGTCCCCTCTTTCGCGCCGGCCCCGACCTGTCCATTGTTCCGTCTAGGGCACGAGGACGGCAAAGGCCATGTCAATGCCATTGATATCCCAGTTTTCCGGCAGGAGGCCTTGAGGGAGCCCCTCATCCGGCTCAAAAAAGATCATCTGATCGGCCAGGACATCCGACATGATGGCGTCGGCGTGGTCCTCCAGCACCTTCTGCCCCTGACCGCGCCTGACATAGAGATGGATCCGGTCGGTCACCTCAAAATCGTGTGAACGGCGCATGGTCTGTATCTTGCTGACGATCTCGCGGACCAGCCCTTCCTCGACCAGGTCTTCCGTCAGGGCTGTCACCAGGGCGACCTTGACGCCGCCGGCGCTTTCAACAGCATAGCCGGCCGCCGCCCGCTCTTCAACCAGGAGGTCCTCCCGGGTAAGCCTGTAAGCGGTATCCCCGACCTGGAGTTCGATGGCCCCTTCTTTTTCCAGGGCCTCCAGGGTCGCCCTGCCGGGCAGCTTTTCGATCAGGGGCCGGGCCTGGGGCAGATCGCCTCCCATAAGGCGGCCCAGGGTGCGGAGCTGGGGTTTGAAGGAGTAGTCGACCAGCCGGCTGTCATCCTCCTCAAAGCTCAGTTTCTTGACATTGAGCTCATGGAGCAGGAGGGCGGTGAGTTCCGGGGAAAGTTCCCCGCCCCCGACCACGACCATCTCGGAAAGCGGCTGGCGGATCTTGAGCTGGGCCTGATTGCGGGCCGCGCGGCCGAGGGAGACCAATTCAAGGAGGCGGGCCATTTCGCTTTCAAGGGCAGGATCGATCAGGTCCTCCCGGGCCTTGGGGTAATCCCCCAGGTGGACACTTTCAGGGGCGCCGGGCAGGCGGCCGGCCACCAGGTTCTGGTAGATGGTCTCCGCCATAAAGGGGGTGAAGGGGGCGACCAGATAGGCCAGGGTCACCAGGCAATCGTGGAGGACGATATAGGCCGTGATCTTGTCGGGATCCAGGTCGGGACCCCAATAGCGCTCACGGGACCGGCGGACATACCAGTTGGACAAGTCCTCGACAAAGGCCTCCAGGGCCCGGGAAGCCGTCGTGATATCACACTGGTCCAGCCGGCGGTCCACCTCCCTGACCAGGGAATGGAGACGGCTTTCAATCCAGCGGTCCATGAGGGTCTTGTGGTCCTGGACCGGGAAATCACGGTAGTCCTCCCGCTGGAAACCATCGATATTGGCATAGAGGATAAAGAAGGCATAGGTATTCCAGAAGGTACCCATAAAACGACGCTTGGCCTCATTGACCGACTCCTCGGAGAAGCGGGCGGAGAGCCAGGGCTGGTTGCCTGAACAGAACATCCAGCGCATGGCGTCGGCGCCTTCCAGGTCAAGGAGGCTGCCCGGATCCACAATATTGCCCAGGTGCTTGGACATCTTGACCCCATCCTTGTCCAGGACATGGCCGAGGACCAAGCAGGTCTTATAGGCCTCCTGGTCGAAAAGGGCTGTGCTGATCGCGTGCAGGCTGTAGAACCAGCCGCGCGTCTGGTCAATGGCTTCGGAGATGAAATCGGCCGGCATCCGTTCCAGGGTGATCTCCTCATTCTCGAAGGGATAGTGATATTGGGCATAGGGCATGGCGCCCGAGTCATACCAGCCGTCGATCACCTCGGGTACACGGGTCATGAGGGCCGAACAGGCGGGACAGTTCAGATGGACCCGGTCGATCATGGGCTTGTGGAGTTCGATATCGGGGGGGCAGTCGGGTGACAGGGCCTTGAGCTCCTCAATGGAACCCACCATCTGGCGTTTGTCACAGGAGCCGCACTCCCAGACAGGCAGGGGGGTCCCCCAGTAGCGTTCCCGGGAAATACACCAGTCGATGACGCTTTCCAGGAAATGGCCGAAACGGCCCGGGCCGATATGGGGGGGGATCCAATTGATCCGGGCGTTGTTCTCCAGCAGCTGGTCCCGCAGCCGGGTCATCTCGATGAACCAGGCCGTCCGCGCGTAATAGATGAGGGGGGTGTCACAACGCCAGCAGAAGGGATAGGTGTGCTCCATTTCCTTTTCAAAGAGGAGGAGGCCCTTCTGCCTAAGCAAGTCGACCAGGCCCGGGTCCGCATCCTTGACGAAGACGCCGGCAAAGCCCTCGACCTCTTCAGTCATGCTGCCGTCCTCCGCGACGAACTGGATGAGGGGGAGGTCGTTCAGCCGGCCCAGGCGGGCATCATCCTCACCGAAGGCCGGGGCCAGGTGGACAATGCCGGTCCCGTCCGTCAGGGTGACATAGGGGTCTGCGACGACATAGAAGGCCCGCTTGCCCATCTTCTTGATGGTCTCGACCGCGAAGGGGTAGAGGGGCTCATACTCCTTGCCGACCAGCTCCTGTCCCCGGAAGGTCTCCAGAATCCGCGCCTGCTCGCCAAAAACCTGGGAAACCAGGGCCCGGGCCAGGATATAGCGGACTTTACCGGGCGAACCGTCCGGTTGACCATCGACCTCGCAGAGGGCGTAGTCCTCCCCGGCATTGACACAGAGGGCGACGTTGGAAGGCAGGGTCCAGGGGGTCGTCGTCCAGACGGCGAAGTAGGTGTTGTCCTCGCCCCTGACCCGCATGCGGACATAGACCGAGCTTTCAGTGATGTCACGGTAGCCCTGGGCCACCTCGTGACTGGAAAGGGAGGTCCCGCAGCGGGGACAGTAGGGGACAACCTTGTGGCCCTTATAGATCAGGCCCTTGTCCCAGATCTTTTTAAGTGACCACCAGACCGACTCAATATAGGTATTTTCGTAGGTGACATAGGGCTTTTCCATATCGGCCCAAAAACCGATCCGTTCCGACATCTCCTCCCATTCGCTTTTGTATTTCCAGACTGATTTCTTACATTCTTCAATAAATTTCTCGACGCCGTAGGCTTCTATCTGGCCCTTGCCATCGATCCCCAGCCTTTTTTCGACCTCCAGCTCGACGGGGAGGCCGTGGGTATCCCAGCCCGCTTTCCGGGGGACATAGTAGCCCTTCATGGTCCGGTAGCGCGGTATCAGGTCCTTGATCACCCGGGTCAGGGCATGGCCGGCGTGCGGCATCCCATTGGCTGTCGGAGGCCCGTCGTAAAAGGAATATACGGGGCCGCCTTCCCTGTTGCGCATGGACTTCTCGAAAATATCCCGCTCCTTCCAGAATTTGAGGATGGTCTCCTCACGTGGAACGAAATCGAGGCCGCTGTCTACTTTTTCATACATGGGTGATCTTCTCCTTGTCGCTGCCGCCCTTCCGACTGCGGAAGAGGGACAAAATCCGGGTGCCGACAGCCTACCAACATCCAGATGATTATAGTGTCAGCCGCCTGCCTGTGTCAAACGGGACAGGGGTCTTCCAGAGCCTGCCAGACCTGTATCACCGCCTTTTATTTATGCAATCGTGTCCACCATGTTCATCCTTAGTTCACAACTTAGTGATATTTTAAATCCGGAGTGGAACTCTACAGAGGAATCATTGAGGAGGTTTTTTTATGTTAGAAAAATCGTTTAAGCTCAAAGAACACGGTGTGACCCTGAAAGGTGAGCTGGCGGCTGGTCTTACCACTTTTATGACCATGGCCTACATCCTGGCGGTCAACCCCGATATCTTGAGCGTAACGGGGATGAATCCCGGGGGCGTCCTGATCGCGACCGCCCTCTCGTCGGCAATCGCCTGTATCTGTATGGCCTTCTTTGCCAACCTGCCCTTCGCCCTGGCACCCGGTATGGGGCTGAATGCCTATTTCGCCTTCACCGTAGTCCTTGGCATGGGTTATTCCTGGCAATTCGCCCTCTTCGCGGTCTTTGTCGAGGGACTGATTTTCATTGTCCTCTCCCTGACCAATGTACGCGAAGCCATCTTCGACGCCATCCCCCTGACGCTTAAACATGCGGTCGGGGCCGGCATCGGACTCTTCATCGCCTTCATCGGCCTGCAGAATTCCGGCCTGGTCCAGGCCAGCCCGGCGACCCTGGTCGATATGGTCGCCTTCAAGGGCAACATGAATGGCGCGGGCCTGCTGGCCCTCCTGACCCTGGTCGGTGTCCTGATCATCGGCGTACTCTGCTACAAGAAGATCAAGGGAGCCCTCCTGATCGGTATGTTCGCTGTCTGGATCATCGGCATCATCCTGCAAGCCGCGGGCCTTTATGTCCCCAATCCTGAACTGGGGCTCTTCTCGCTCTATCCCGCCTGGGGCCTGCCTGACTTTGCCGGCTTCGGTCAAATCGCTGGCAAGGCATTCAGCGCGGAGGCCTTCTCCAACTTCAATGTCGCTGACTTCCTGATCATCATGTTCTCCTTCCTCTTTGTCGACATCTTTGACACCCTGG
>CAZAKT010000036.1:0-15479 GCA_964486135.1 uncultured Mageeibacillus sp. | reverse complement strand
AGAATTACACCTTATCTGCTCCTTTCTCTAGCCCTGCTAATGCTCCTCCTTCTTCCTGTGTCTGCCTGCGCATACCCTCCGCCGGTCCTTGCCCTCGGGACAGGGCTGGAAGAGACAGGAGAGGAAACGAGCCCGCTGTCTGAATTTGCCTCGCCGCAGGAGATGAACGCGGCCAAGACGAAAATGGGTGTCCGGACAGGCAGTATTCAGGATGCCTATACAGCGCAATATCTGCCCGACACCAGCATCCTTTACTTTGAAGGCATCTCCGATATGATTGTGGCCCTGACATCGGGAAAGATTGATGGCTTTATGACCGTTGCGACCCGGGTCCCCATCATCCTCCGCGAAAATGAAAAACTGGCAGCCATTGAGTTGGAGGGTCCTCAGGATCATGTGGCCTTTATGTCGGCCCGTACCGAGTTTTCACGGGAACTGCTGGCCCTGCTCAATTCCTACATTTTATCTGCGCAAGAGAGCGGCCTTTTCGATGAACTATACGATAAGTGGTTCAAGGCGGAGGACAGCTACCCGGAGGTGATTTCCGGCTCTGAGCTGTCGGATGAAAAGGGGATCATCCGCTACGCAGCCCAAGGCAATATGGAACCCGTCAGCTTTATGCTGGGTGGCGACCTGACCGGCCTGGAACTCGATTTGCTCAGCCGTTTCTGCCAGGAATACGGCTATGGACTGACAGTGACAGAGTCCAATATTGCCGGACTGCTGGCGGGCATAACTTCAGGAAAATACGATCTGGCCGGAGGCGGTCTCGCCATTACTGAAGAACGTCGCCAAAGTGTCGATTTCTCTGAGAGCTACTATGCCTACGGCCAATGGATCATCACACGTGCTGTTTCTGACGGCAGGGCCCCTTCCGGCGAAAACCCCGGGGTCAGCTTCTGGGGGACAATCTCAAATAGTTTTCACAAGACCTTCATCAAGGAAAGTCGTTGGAAGCTGATTGCCAGAGGGATCGGCGTTACCTTGCTTATTTCGATAATGTCGGGGATACTCGGAACCCTGTTCGGGTTTGGGATCTGTCTGCTTCGTATGAGTAAAAAGGGGGGTACTGCCACTTTTGCCAAAGTACTAATAAGATTGATTCAGGGTGTCCCCTTGGTCGTGCTTCTGATGATCCTCTATTATGTTGCGTTCGGCTCAGTTGACATAAGTGCCATTGTAGTCGCGATTATCGGCATAGCCATCAATTTTGGTGTTTATGTCGGCGAAATGATGAGGACCGGCATTGAGGCTGTCCCCAAGGGGCAGGTGGAGGCATCCCTGGCCCTGGGCTACAACAATAGCCAGACCTTCCGCAAGGTCATATTTCCTCAGGCAGCGCGACATATCCTGCCGGTCTACAAAGGGGAATTTATCTCCATGGTGAAAATGACCTCCATCGTGGGCTATATTGCCGTACAGGATTTGACCAAGGTCTCTGACATTATCCGCAGCCGGACTTATGAAGCCTTCTTTCCCCTGATTGTAACGGCGGTGATTTATTTCCTGATGGCCTGGGCTTTGACCTCTCTTTTAAATCTTATTGAAATCAGGATTGATCCCAGGAAAAGATCCCGTGATGTGAAGGGGGTGGTTGAGGAATGATTGAAGTCCGGCATTTGAGAAAAGAATATCCCAATGTAACGCCTCTGACCGATGTCAATGCCAGGATCGGCAAGGGGGAAGTCGTATCTGTCATAGGTCCGTCCGGCACCGGGAAAAGTACCTTCCTGCGCTGCCTGAATGGCATGGAGCGGCCCAGCTCGGGCGAGATCCTTCTGGATGGGGTAAACATCTATCAGGAACCGGGCACGATTACAAAGGTACGCCAGAAGATGGGCATGGTCTTCCAGTCCTTCAACCTTTTCTCCCACCTGACCCTAATTGAAAATATCATGATGGCTCCTATAGACCTTCTGGGCCTGAGCCGGCAGGAGGCCTATGACGAGGCCATGAGGCTTTTAAAAAGTGTTGGCCTGGCCGAGAAAGCCAAAAACTATCCGGATGAACTGTCCGGCGGTCAACAGCAGCGCGCGGCAATTGTCAGGGCCCTCGCCATGAGACCGGAAGTCCTGCTCTTTGATGAACCCACCAGCGCCCTGGATCCGACCATGGTGGGCGAAGTCCTCGCCGTTATCCGGAATCTTGCCAAAGAGGGTCTCACCATGGTGATTGTTACCCATGAAATGAAATTCGCCGCTGATGTTTCGAGCAGGATTTTTTATATGGACCAGGGCATTATTTATGAGGAAGGGACCCCGGAAGCTATCTTCGATAATCCACAGAGGCAGAGGACCCGTATCTTTGTAAAACAGCTCCGGAATTTTCATTACGATATTGAATCAAGAAACTTTGATTTTGTCGCAGTCGCGAATAGCCTGGCCGAGTTCGCGCGCCGACAGGCCCTGTCTTCAGCTCAAAACCTGAAGTTCCAGCAGATCTTTGAGGAAATTTGTGTGTCTGTAATACTTCCAAGCCTGCCGGACACCGGTATGCTTTTAAGTTTTGATGCCTCCTGTGCTGAGGGAGGAGAAGCCTGTGAGGTCATCATGCGCTGGGAAGGCGAAAAATTTAACCCCCTGGAAGAAGGGGATGAGCTTGCTGTTAAAATCGCCCTGGCCAAAACAAAGGGCGAAAGTTACACCTATGAAAAGGGCAGTAATCGGGTTCAAATTGATTTTTGACAAGGCATGGGAACCTTTGATAAAAGGCTGCCCATCCGAGAGGTGAATTTATGAAAAAAGCTATCCTTGTGATCCCGCTGGCAATATTGCTGCTAGCATTGCCCCTTACCGGCTGTCAGAAGGATGCCGGAGGCAAAAAAGCCCTGCCGGTCATGATCGAAGGCGAGGATTTGGATGAGGGTGCCGGCGCCAATTCTTACGATCACAAGGGCGATCATGAGGAATCCCCCTATTGGAAGAGCCCCGATTTTTACCGGATGAAATCGAACGACCAGCTGACAATCATCCCGGAATTCGCGACTTTTCAACAGACGACGGAATGGTCCTGCGGGCCTTCCTCCATCCTCATGGCCTTCAAGCATTATGGTATTGAAGGTTATACGGAGTGGGATATCGCCGTGGGCTCGAGAACTTCGGTCGATGAAGACAAGCCGGGTGCGGAGCCGGGCAGTGCCAATAATTACTATGAACATGGGGCGAGTGTGAGAAAGCTCCATCAGTTCCTGGAGACGGTGCCCCAGGTGGAGATCGTCGATACATCCTATGTCGCCGACTATTCCGATGACGATCTCATCACGGAAGAAGACGGCTTCACGGAAAACGACAGGGGCAATCTCTTCCCCAGTTTTTCCGCCAATGCCCTCTACGCATCCGAAAACGCGGATGATACCGAGCTTTTCGTGGAAGACGCGGCAAACAGCTATTTCGTGCGCTGGCTCTGCGGCCACCTGGAGGCAGGCCGCCCGGTCCTGGTGGAGTGGGGGGACTGGGACGGCCACTGGATGGCCATCATCGGCTACGACAGCATGGGCACCCCCGGTGTCGGCGACGATGTCCTGATTTTCGCAGACCCCTACGACACATCAGACCACTGGCAGGATGGCTACTTCTTTTATCCCGCCGAGCGCTGGTTCACCATGTGGCGGGACCGGAACGTGGCCGAAAAACCATACCAGCTGCAGCCCTACCTGGTTTTCGACCTCAAACAATAGCGCCTAATTGGGTGTCAAGGCCAAGCACAAGGTATATAAGCACTTCCGCTGACCGCTTGGTCACAGGCGAAGAAAAGGCAGGATTCTCTGAAAACATCAAGGAAAAATGAGTTAGATCTGTTGCAATGAAGAGGGCGATAAAAAAGGATCTTCCCATTGCGTTGGCCGTCGGTCTGCTCCATTTTCTTTTTCTTCTGCCCATGCGCAGTCTCTTTGCCCTGCTTCCCGGGACTGAGGTGCGGCCCGGCTCTTTCATTCCTCCGGCAGCAGGGATTTATTTTGGGATGCCTGCGGCAATAGGGGTTTTCATTGGCAATCTCCTGGCCGATATCTTTTCCTACAAAAGCCTGGACCTGTCTATGCTTTTTGGCAGCCTCCTTAATTTCTATATGGCCTACATTCCCTACAGGCTCTGGTATGCCACGGACAAAAAGCATTTGAAGAAGGATCTTTTTATCTACGACAGCAGGAGTCTCGTGAAGTACATGATTATCTTGCTCCATAGCTCCCTGACGGCTGCCATAGGAGTAAGCCTTTCCCTGCTCATGTTTGCCGAGGTCAATCCCAGAGACAGCCTGGTCCAGTTGTTCTTGAATAATTTCGAGTTTGGCCTTATTTTTGGCGTCATCACCCTGATCCTCCTGCCCAAAGGCAAATTCAAGCCACTGCTGCCCAAGGGGGGCTTCCGCCGAAAAACCACCTCGGGAGCGGTCTATTTCCTCTTGCTGCTCCCTTTGGTTATTTTCACGCTTGGCTTTTTCCTTGGACAGGATATCCAGGCTGACCAGGCAGGGCTTGCCCTGGCCCTCATCTCCATGTGTCTTTCGATTGGCCTTATGCTGCTACCGGTTTATAAGCCGGAAGTCAGCAAGGAAAGCGAGATGCTTAAGACCTCAATCCGATTGAGGATCTTCATCTATTTCATTACGGCGGTCATCTTGATCGCTTTCGCCCTGCTGCTGATCTTTGCTGGTATCTACAGCAGCTTCGAAAAAGACATCCTGCGTCTATGGAATATGACCTATATCGCTGCCGGTATCAGCTTGAACCTCATCATGCTTATAGCCGCCCTTATCCTCCACAGCATGGAAAAGAAGATTACGGTGCCCTTATATAATCTGGCGCGGGCCTTTCAGACGGAAGGTAATTCGAAGGCGACCCAAAACGAGATGGATGCCTTCTCTTCAGCCATTGACTTCTACTCGGTCAGCATGGAGGGTGACGAGAACACCACGGATGAGTACAAGCTCTATATTGGTCTGACAGATAAAGATGCCCGCCAACAGCTCCTGTCGGTGGAGGAGGCCAGAGCTCTCCTTGGCCATATATGCCTTGATTATGTTCAAGGTTACATGGCGGATGAAACCACCGGTGGCTGGCTGGATGAAGGGCAAAATAAGATTCAGGAGAACACCCTGGTATTTACCATCTTCGGAGCTACTGACCAGCAGATACACAGGATTGCGGATGAGTCGATAAAGAGCTTGAATCAGGAAGCGATCCTAATTATCAAGAACAACAAAGATCATGAATTCTACACGGGCCCTCGTTTGACCAAGGATTCACCTGATAAGGACGGTGCCTGACAGCTGAATTCTATGGCTTTTATTCAAGTTCGAAGGCACCTGTGTAGAGTTGATAGTATCTTCCCCCTTCCGCGATCAACTGGTCGTGGGTGCCCCTTTCAATGATCCGGCCCTTCTCCAGGACCATGATGACATCGGAGTTCTGGACGGTGGAGAGACGGTGGGCGATGACAAAGACGGTCCTGCCGCGCATGAGGGCATCCATGCCTTTTTGGACAATGGCCTCTGTCCGGGTATCGATCGAGGAGGTGGCTTCGTCCAGGATCATGACAGGCGGATTGGCCACAGCTGCGCGGGCAATGGAGATGAGTTGCCTCTGCCCCTGGGAAAGGCCGCTCCCGTCACCCTTCAACACCGTGTGATAGCCCTTGGGAAGCATGCGGATAAAACCGTCCGCATTGGCTAGTTTGGCCGCTGCTATGCACTCTTCATCAGTTGCGTCCAGCTTCCCGTAGCGGATATTCTCCATCACGGTTCCCGTGAAGAGGTTGACGTCCTGCAGGACCATACCCAGGGAACGGCGGAGGTCGGCCTTTTTGATCTTCCTGATATTGATCCCGTCATAGCGGATCTTCCCGTCCGGAATATCGTAGAAACGGTTGATCAGGTTGGTGATGGTTGTTTTCCCGGCTCCGGTGGCCCCGACAAAGGCAAGCTTCTGGCCGGGTTTGGCGTAAAGCGAGATGTCGTGCAAGACGGTCTTGTTCTCTTCGTAGCCGAAGTCCACGTCAAAAAAGCGGATGTCACCCAGGAGTGGTTCATAGGTCAGGGTCCCGTCCTTGTGCGGATGCTTCCAGGCCCAGCTGTCTGTCCTCTGGCTGCATTCCGTGATCTGCCCATCCTCCCTTTTTGCGTTGACAAGTGTGACATAGCCCTCATCCTCCTCACTTTCCTCATCCATGAGTTCAAAAATCCGGGATGCGCCGGCAAGGGCCATGACTACCATATTGAACTGCATGGAAACCTGTCCGATCGGATTGATAAAGGCACGGGACAAGGTTAAAAAAGAGATGATGGTGCCGATGGTAAGCGTATGGATTCCGGTGAGACTCAGGTTGGGAAGCCCGGCAATGCCCGCCGCGCCGCCGATGAGGGCGACCAGGACATAGAGCAGATAACCCATATTCCCCACCACCGGCATGGTGATGTTGCCGTAGGTATTGGCCTCAGCCGCGCTGTCACGAAGCTGATCATTACGCCGGTCAAAATCTTCCTTGGCCTTTTCCTCGTGGCAGAAGACCTTGATGACCTTCTGGCCGTTGATCATTTCTTCGATATTGCCATTGACATCCCCCAGGGCTTGCTGTTGCTTCATGAAGAAGGTCCCGCTCCTGCCCACCAGGGTCTTGATCAGCTTGAGCAGGATGACCGCATAGGCAGCCACGAAAGCCGCCATCCCCGCGCTGAGATAAAGCATGGCCAGGAAGGAGGCCAGGACTGAAACAACTGAGGAGAGCATCTGGGGCAGGCTTTGGGAGATGGCCTGGCGCAAAGTGTCTGTATCGTTGGTGTAACGGCTCATCAGGTCGCCGTGCGAGTGGGTGTCAAAATAGCGGATGGGCAGGGTCTGCATGTGGGCAAACATTTTGTCCCGGATTTTCTTCAGTGTTCCCTGGGCGATGACCACCATGGTCCGGTTGTAGAAGAGGGTGGAAAGGACTCCGACAATGTAGACCACGCCCATGAGGGAGATTACTTTAATCAGCTCCGTCAGCAGGGGCTTGGATTGTCCGATGAGGGGAAGGATGCAGCGATCGATCAGGACCTGCAAGAAAAGGGAGGTGGAGGCGCTTGCCGCCGCACTCAGTAGAATGCAAACCGCAACCAGAACAAGCTGCAATCGGTATTCGGTCATATAGGAGAGGAGCCTTTTGATGGTCCCAGGCTTGAAACGCTGTTGTTGGGGGAACTCTTTCATCCTTGTTCTGATCTTACTCATGGAGATTAGCTCCAGAATTCTGGGATTCATAGACTTCCCTGTAGATAGGGCAGCTTTCAAGGAGCTCTTGGTGGACCCCGACGGCGTAGATCTTTCCGTCATCCATGACCACGATCTGATCGGCATCCTGAACGGATGAAACCCGCTGGGCTATGATGATTTTTGTCGTACCGGGCAGGTCTCTTTTTAAAGCATCACGGATGAGCTGGTCGGTTTTGGTGTCCACCGCGCTGGTGGAATCGTCCAGAATGAGGATTTTTGGCTTTTTTAGAAGTGCCCGCGCGATACACAGGCGCTGCTTCTGGCCCCCGGATACGTTGGTGCCGCCCTGTTCAATATAGCTGTCGTACTGGTCGGGGAACTCCCGGATGAATCCGTCGGCCTGGGCCACTTTACAGGCCTGGACCATCTCCTCATCCGTGGCATGCTCATCGCCCCAGCGGAGGTTTTCCTTGATTGTGCCGGAGAAGAGTTCATTTTTTTGGAGGACCATGGCCACCTGATTTCGAAGCGACTCGATATCGTAGTCCCGCACATCGGCGCCGCCGACCAGGACCCGCCCTTCAACCGCGTCATAAAGCCGGGGGATCAGCTGGACGAGGCTGGATTTTGAGGAGCCCGTCCCGCCCAGGATGCCGACTGTCTGCCCGGAGGAAATGGAAAGGTTGACCCGGTCAAGAACCGGCTTGTCCGCCTCCCTGGAATAGGCAAAGCTAACATCCTCAAAGTGGATGGAGCCATCGGCTACCGTGAAGAGGGGATTTTCCCCGTTTTTCAGATCGCTTTCCTCCTGGATGATCTCTGTGATACGTTCTGCGGAAGCACGGGCCAGGATCACCATGACAAAGATCATGGAGAGCATCATGAGGCTCATAAGGATCTGCATGGCATAGGTGATCAGGCTTGTGAGTCCGCCTGTTGACAGGCCGATCACCGGATTGTTATTGGAGGCCAGGATCTCCCTGGCACCAAACCAGGCCAGGAGCAGCATAGAGGCATGCAGACAGAACTGCATGAGCGGCATATTGAAAGCCAGTCTTTTTTCTGCTCGCGAGAAATCCGAAAAGATGGACTGGGAAATGCTTTTGAATTTATCCTCCTCATGATCTTCCCGGGTGTAGGATTTGACGACCCGGATCCCGTGAAGATTTTCCCCGACAAGATTGTTCAGCCTGTCGTAGGTTTCAAAGACCCGTTTGAAGATGGGATGGACCCGCGTCATGATCAGGGCCAGTCCGACACCCAGCAGCGGGATGGCAGCAAGGAAAATCAGGGATAGTTTGGCGTCGATGCGGAAGGAGAAGATCAAGGCAAAGATCATCATGACCGGCGCGCGCACACCGACACGGATCAGCATCTGGTAGGCATTCTGCACATTGGTGACATCCGTGGTAAGCCGGGTGACAATGCTGGCGGTCGAGAATTTGTCGATATTGGAGAAGGAAAAGTCTTGTACCTTATAAAATATGTCCTGGCGCAGATTCCTGGCAAAACCTGTGGAGGCAAGCGCCGCATATCGACCCGAGAGCACTCCCGTTGCAAGGGAAACCACGGCGGCGGCAACCATGACAAGTCCCATGCGGAGGACATAGGGCATATTGCTTTCACTGATCCCGTAATCGATCATATAGGCCATGAGGGTGGGAATGATGATTTCAAGGATGGATTCGCAGGCGACATAGAGGGGTGTGAGTATGGAAGCCTTCTTGTATTGCCGAACACTGGCGGCAAGTGTTTTTACCATGGGTCTTTACCTTTCAGTAACTCTATAAATAATTTCAGCCAAGATTATTTTTCATTTTTTGGATACAGCTATGGAGGAAATCCAGCTCTTCCCCTGTCAGGCCCTTTGTTAGCAGGCGTTCAAAGGCCTTGAAATCGACAATCCTCTTCCGGCTGATCTTCTCTGCCTTTTTTGTCAGAGTCAGCTTTTTGAGTCTGGCGTCGTGGGGGACACTCTTTCGTTCGATCAAGCCCTTTTTCTCCATAAGGATCAGGACCTTGGATGCGGTGGACCGGGTAATGGAGAATTCTGCCTCCAGGTCTCTTTGATAGATTTCCCTATCGGGGTTGGCGGCGAGAAAACCGATGATCCAGCCGTTTGTTGCGGTGATGCCATCCATCTCTCTTCCATCAAATACCCTTTCAATATTTCGCATAATGAGATTGTTGAGGGACCGGATCTCAAACCCAATCGGACTCCGTCCATCCATAGGAATAGGCTCCTTAAAATTGTTGATGTTGAATATCGGACTGTAGGATATTCAACATTCTAGACAATCCTTTCTATTTGTCAATTGCACAAATCAGAGAAAGTTGTGGAGAATTCGTAGCTGGCTGATCGATTATTTCACCTGGCAGGGGATAGCCAGGAGGACTTTTGAAGAAAGATCGGCAGAAAAGTGGCAGAGGGTTATTCTGCCTCTTTTCTGCCGGATTTCCAGCTTGAGCCGAAAATTTCAAGCCTTTCGGCTTTTGAAAGACTAGATAACCAGCTTGCCTTGGCGGCGCATACGGGCGACGTTGAGGAAATAGGCGTCAAGGCCTTCCCCCATGGAGGCGTTGAAGCAGTTGCTTGACCCCTCTTCATCGCCTTTATCCCCCAGGATCAGGCGCTGGTTTTCTGCGGTGCCTTTAAGGATCTTAAGCGCCGATTCCTGGGCGGTTTGCGCACCCTCAGGCGGGGTGCCCTCCCCCCAGATGGCGGTGATGGTGGTGCCCGGGGTAGCTGAGTTGAACTTGATGCCTTCGTCCCAGTACTCGTACCTGAGCGTCAAGGTCAGTAGATTGAGTGCTGCCTTGGTGGCCGCATACATGGTTTGATAAGCCATGGGAGACCAGGCAATGCCAGAGATGATGTTGACCACCTGACCGCCCCCTTGAGGCGTCATCACCCCGATGGCGGCGCGGCTGCCATAGAGAGCGCCATAGAAGTTGATGGCAAAAGCCCTTTCCCAGTCCTCATTGGTCTGCACTCGCAGCTTGAATCCCGGTTTGTCAATATGGCTGGCTGCCGTCTCGGTGAAGCTACCGGAAAGCCCCAGTCCCGCGTTGTTGATCAGGAGGTCAAGGCGGCCGTCCATAAAGGCAAGGGCCTGGTCAACCATCCCCTTGACCTCTTCCTCCTTGGTCACATCGCAGAGGATACCCTTGACTTGACCGGGATAACGGGCTGCCAGCCGGTCACTTTGGATTTTCAGATTGGCTTCATTGTAGTCTGCCAGGACTACTTTGCCGGCACCCTGGTCCAGCAATTCCTCGCAGAGGGCCAAACCGATCCCGGAAGCCGCACCCGTGACGGCGGCATTTTTCCCTAAATAGTAACCTTTATTCTTCATCATCCATCCTCCTCTTTACTCATAGTGTTGATGGTCCTGGCTTAAGGTGCACTGATCAAAACGCCCGGCAAACAAGTACTGCATGCTTTGCTGAGCGTCTTCATCGGATAAGTGGAGCAAGGGAGAAAGCCCCCGGACAAAATTGTCGCTGACCATCCAGCCGGCTCCCAGTACCTTGATGAGGGGGATCTCCCCCCAAGGGTCGTCTCTGGAGGAGGCAAGGCTTATTTGAGCCTCAGCCGGCTCCCAGCTATAGAAGCGGGTGGGACTGTCATAATGCATGAGTCGCATGTTCATGAAGCCCCCGTTTCCCATCTCAGATTTGTAGAGCAGGCAGCCACCCTCGGTAATAATGGGATTCTCGGCGCTGCAGCCCTCCTGCTCCAGGGCGAAGCCGGGATCGTTATACTGGCCCATCTTCAGGCTGACCTCCACAAGGGGGACGCCCTTTCGCTCGATCAAGCAATGGCCCCAATCCCCCTCACGCTCCACCAGGATGCGCTCGCAGAGTTTTTTGGGAAGACCGGACCCTTCCCGGCCTGAGAAGGCACCCATCAAGGCTCCCGGCCCACTCAACTGGAGGCCCAGGAAGTGGAGTCCTGTGGTCTGACCATAACGGGCCATCAGGCCAATGCCGCCTTCCATATACCAAGGGGCGAAGGTAGGTTCCCGGATGTTGACGATGTAGCCATACAAGACGGGTGCGTCCGGGTCGATCAGTTCAAGAGGGGGGGGCAGGGCCCGGGCTGCGGCCCCGGGATCGGCGACGGCGAAAAATTGAATGCCGTATTGATTGTTCATGGCGCCATCTTTCATGAATCCCTTGAGTTTTTCCAGGGGAATGAAATTACTTGCTGTCATGACCTTGTCTCCTTTCAGTCCAAATGACTTTCAAATACAAAAGCTTTTGCCTGGGCGTCCTGCATGGCTTCCAGGATGCGTCCGGGTCGGGCCGCATCGCCAATCAACTCCAGGTGATCAAAGTGGCCTTGGCAGGCCAGGGCCAGCTCCCGCCGGGGGGTGACCCCCACAGCCAGGACGACCCATTCCATAGGAATACTTACCTGCTCTCCATCCGCCAGACGCAGGAGTTCCACTTCTTTTTCCCCAATCTTTGTCAGCCGGTGTCCCAGAAGCACCTGGGTACCAAGGGGGAGGATCCGGTCCAAAATGTCACTGATGACGGTTGGATAGACGCCGCGGCCCAGGCTGTCCAGCATCTCAACCAGGGTGACCTGGCAGCCCCTTAAGGCCAGGACCTCCGCTGTTTCAAGCCCTGTCATACCCGAGCCAATAATGACCACAGGGCCCTGGGGGCTGGATTCGCCCAGGAGCACGCTCTCCGCACTGACGACCTGGGCGCCTTCAACACCTGGCACGGGCGGCACGAGCGGCTCCGCGCCAGAGGCCAAGAATACAGCTTCAGGCATCAAGGCTTCCAGGTCCTCAAGGGTGACCTGACTGCCTAGAAGCGGGTCAATGCCTGCCTTTTTCAATTGATTCTCCAAGCCTTGAATGAGTCGGGTGATTTTCTCCTTTCCATGCCCCTTGTCCGCAATATTGAGCGAACCCCCCGGAGACGGGTTTTCATCCAGGAGCAGGGGGGAGAAACCTCTTTCCTTCAAGGTCAGGGCGGCTTGGATACCGGCGGGTCCGGCTCCCACCACCACTACCCTGCGACCTGCGCCGTTCACCAAGGGCTCGGCATACTCCCTCTCCCGTCCCGTCAGAGGATTGACGGCACAGCGCACCCGCCTGAGTTTACAGATTTCGTCAAAGCAAGAAAGGCAGCCGATGCAGGTGCGGATCTCGTTTTCGCGGCCTGAAAAGGTTTTTTGGGGCCAGTCCGGATCTGCCAAAAGTGCCCGGCCCAGACCGATCAGGTCACAGACACCCTCTTTTAGCAGGCTTTCCGCAGGGCCCGGTTCCTTGATGTTGCTGACGGATAAGACCGGGAGGGTCACAGCTTCCTTAATCCCCCGGGCCATAGCTTTCTTCCAGCCCTGGGGATAGCTGCCAGGTTCAATGCAGGCCTCTGTATAACAAGTGACATTGATGAGGCTGGCACCGGCCTTATCAAGTGCCCGGGCGATGCGGGCGGCCTCCTTGCGGTCGATGCCGCCAGGCAGCATTTCCTCCGCATTAATGCGTACCGAGACAGGATAGTTGCTGCCGCAGCTTTGCCGGATGCCCTCAAGGATTTCCAGGAGGAAGCGCAGGCGGTTTTCAAAACTGCCGCCATAATCATCATCCCGCAGGTTCATGGCGGGCGAGAGAAACTGATTGATGAGATAACCGTGGGCAGCATGCAGTTCCACACCATCTGCCCCGGCCATCTGGGCGATATGGGCCGCCATTACAAAGCGGTCCACCAGGGCCCGGCATTCGTCCAGGGAAAGGGCGCGAGGCAGGTCACCTCCCAGCGGGCTTGCCAAGGCCGAAGGCGCCACCGGCTGTGTGCCCGTTACCCAGGCGGACGCGGCCCGTCCCGGGTGTTGCAGCTGGATAAAAAGTCTGGTGTCCCAGCGGTGGACCGCATCGACCAGCCGCTGAAGTTCGGGGATATCCCTGGGCCGATAGGCAGCCAACTGGCAGGGATCGCTGATCCCGGCGCCGCCTTCCACCCGGGTGACTTCCGTAATGATAAGGCCGACACCACCCCGGGCCCGGGCCTCATAGAAGGCAATCAGGTCATCGGTGACACCCCCATCGGGGGCGCCCAGATTAACCCCCATGGGGCTCATTGCCAGGCGGTTGGGCAAGCGCAATTGGCCCAGGGTGATGGGTTCTTTCAGTAGCTCATACATGGGATTCCACCTCTTCCCCTTGAGGCTGTCTTTCGGACAGGGACAGTTGACGGTAGCGTTGGATGGCCAGGGCCTCCACAAGGTAGCTGAGTAGCTTGGTGTAGGCGGTGCGGATGATAAAAAACTGGAAGAAATTCAATGACTCAAAAGCAAAGAAAACCATGACAGCCCAAAAGGATGCAGCAGAAAGCACCATGACAGGCAGGAGGAAAATCCCCGTCAGTCCCCAGGGGGACAAGGGGAGGAGGGCCCATAGGTTTTTACTGGTGGCCTGGGGAAGTTTACCCGCGTAAGCGATTTGCCGGACCGAGGCCAGGGTAGGCCTGATCATCAAAATACTGATGATGAGACCAAGTACCAGGCCCGTAATCCAGACACCCCCTTGACTGACCCCCAGGAGTATTACCAAATCCCCCTGAATCAGGGTGCCGCCCAGGGCGAGGCCGATCAGCATATTCATACCAAAATCGGTGGTGACACTGGCGTAGAGCCGGGTGAACATCTCCCTTCTGGGCAGGGGATTCTTGACTGTTTGCTGGCCCTGCTGAACTGGATCTTCCGGTTTCTCACAGTCGGGTTGCACATAGCGGAAAATACCAAATTCGATCAGCTTGGCCGCCAGCCAAGTGGCATAGCCAATCTTCCAGACCAGGAAACGTGGGAAAGTATAGGCTGTTTCCGGATAAAAGCGCAGAAGGGCAAAGCTGACAAGGGCCATCAGGGCCGAACTGGCCAAGCCTGTCAGGATCGACAGGGGGACGTAGGCCCGTGGAAGTTTTTGCATAAAGGCGCTAAGGGGCACCTGTCTTGGCAGGGCCCCCTGCCTGCGCCGTTTCTCAACCGCCCAGCGGGCATAGCCCAGACTGGTGAAGGCGGTCACCAGACCACAGATGGCCACATCGATCAGGAGGTCTTCCGTGGCAAGTAGGCGGCCATATTGGAAGACAAAGGCCAGGGCCAGGTTAATGGCAGCGACCAGCAGGGCCATAGGAAGATTGTTGAGATAAGGAAGCTCAGTTCGCAGCTTGTTTGCGCCATTATTCATTGCCAGCTACCTCATTTGCCATCAGCATAAATATACGTGCCTCTTGAATTATAAGTGGACTTGGCTGGCAGGCGTTAGGCCAAATGAGGGGGCAAATGGCTATATTATTAGAAGAGTTCCTTCAATTGGCGGCGGCAGTGGATGCCCAGTTTGTCATAGATGCAGGAGAGGTCTTTTTTGACTGTTGAAAGAGAGATATACATCTTGTTTGCGATCTGGAGGTTGGTCAGGCCATCCACAGCATAGTGGGCCACCTGATGCTCCCGGAGGGTGAGGACTTCAGAGATGATATAGGCTGACAGTTCATTATGGGCTTTCACCCATTGAGGGAAGATTTTTTTCCAATGGCCAATGACCAGGTCATACTGTTGGGGAAAGGCTTCCAGAAGGCAGCGTTCCGTCAGGCCTTGCATGGTGGTCAGGGTCTCGACAAAGGGCCCGATGAAGCGGTCCGGCAGCGCCAGCTGCATGATGGTCATCAAGCGCTTGCGGGCCAGGGCCAGGTTATCCTGCTTGAGGTGTCCAAGGGCCGCGTATATATATGCATAAATATCGCTCAGCGAATAGGAGCCCGGACCGTGTCTTGATAAGCGGGCTTCCGCTGCCACCAGCATCAAGCGGTAATCCTTGATAATTTGCAGGTATTTGATGTAGGTGTACCAGGACAGATCCCGCATGGTCGGCGGCAAGGAGGACAAATCCCCCTTTTTCAGCCAGTCCGGTAAATAATGAGGGATCGAAATGCTGACGTGAATATTGGCCTGAAAACATTCCATAATTTGGACCAAGGCAGGCGAACCCAGTACCCAGGTCTGGGAAGCGTTGAAAAGGGGCCGGATGCGGTGATAGCGCTCAAAATCCCCCAGGCATATAGAGGCGTAAAGCGAAAAAAGCCTGCCAACCAGATAATCCTCGTCATTAGGCGAAAGTTGGTCAAGGGCACAGAGGGCTTGCGCATATTCGCAGCGATAATAAGAAAACAGGCCTTGAGCCAGCTGATTGGCGTCCTTATTCGGCAGGGACTGAAGATGGGCATCGGCTTGACCGCTGGTGAAGCTAAGGTAGGCAATCGTAGGGGCCGATGGCTG
>CAZAKT010000035.1:0-15789 GCA_964486135.1 uncultured Mageeibacillus sp. | reverse complement strand
CATCGGCTTGACCGCTGGTGAAGCTAAGGTAGGCAATCGTAGGGGCCGATGGCTGAATTTCCTCCCTTTCAGAATTTGTTGGTCCGGAGTATTGGGGGATGAGCCAGTTGTTGCCCAGCTTGCGGGCGCCGGGGATCAGTCCCGCCTTACAGCGGCGCTGCACCGTACGAGGGTGAATGCCTTGGGTTTCGGCATATTGTTCGACAGAGAGGTATTCCATGTCTAATCCTGGGGCCTCTTAGGCCGCCAGTTGTCGTTTGCGCGACATTCCCTGGCCAGGGCGAAATCAATAAGAAGCAGATGAAGATCACTTCTGTATGCAAATAGCACACAATAACTCAACAGGAGCCGTCGATAGGGAGGGATAATTCAGCTTGGAAAACTCCGGGTTATCAGTTATCCAGCAGGCCTTTAATTAGAGAAAAGAATCTGTCAGTCTTGGGTCATAATCTGACATTATTCCTTCTTTCCAATCAAATCTTTACGGCTCAATTTTATCACGAGGACAAGCCTCTTGCCTATTTCATTATCAAAAATCCTGCTGACGAGATTGAAACCATCCCAGGCTTTGAGATGAAGCACTCTTTTGGTAGGCAAGGGAAGTGGCCTACTTTAAACAAGCTGATAGGGTGGATCGGCCGTAACATACCAATTACTTTTAAATAAATCCATTTGAAGGCCACGATCTTGGGTTATCTTTAGGCTTGTTCAGTAAAGAAAAGCGAGAGGGAAATAGCCATGAGCGCTGACAAGATGAGTAGGCCAAGAAAAAAGCGCAGGGCCGGGCCCTGGGTCCTGGCGGTGATCCTGGTCGCCGCGGTCCTCCTGATTTCCTTTCTGTCAGGCAGGCGTCCGGGGCAGGAATTGAATGTACGGGAGGTCGCGGTCGAAAGGGGCAGCCTGACGGTGACGGTCGTGGGGACGGGGCATCTGGGCTACGACAAATCCTGGGAGATAGAGGTCCTTTCCGGAATTCTCGTCGATCAGGTCTTCCCCGAGGCGGGTGACCGGGTGGCCAAGGGTGACCCGCTCGCTTCATTCGACCCTCTCTCCCTGGATCTTGCGATCGATCGGATCCTGGCTGAACTTGAGAAGCTGGAGCGGAAGCTTGATCAGACAGGGCAGGCTGAAGAGACGAAAGTAGTCCGGGCCCGCACGTCCGGGAGGGTCAAGGCCATCTTCATCGGGAAAGGTGACAAAGTGGCTCCTGTCTACAAGGAGGAAGGCGCCGTCATGATCCTGTCCCTGGACGGGCGGCTGGCAGTGGAGATTGAAAGTGATCTTGACCTGGCCCTGGAGGACAAGGTCCAGGTCATCCTCCCGGACGGCTCCGTTAAGGAAGGCCGGGTTGCGGAAAAGAAGGGGAAGGCCTACAGCTTTACCTTGACCGACAACGGGCCTAAGCTGGACCAGACAGTCAGCGTGCAAACAGAGGAAGGGATTGAAGTCGGCAGTGGCCAGCTCCTGATCAACCAGCCACTCCCGATTGTCGCCACTGAGGGTGAAATCAAGGCCCTCCACGTCTCCTTGAATGAGAAGATCGTGGCGGGGAAGGCCCTCTTCACCCTTGAGGCCCTGCCTGCCGGGGCGGACTATAGGCAGTTGCTCCTTGACCGGGCGGAGCTGAAGGGCCAACTGGACGAGCTTATGGAGTTGAAGGAAACAGGGCTTTTAAGGGCTCCGTCTGAACTCCATATCCTCCAGGTCGGCCTGAAAGAGGGGGAAGAGACCGGGAGCGCAGAAGGGGTGGGCTTGGGCCAGGAAGGAAGGGATACCCTTCCCGCCTTCACGGTCGCGCCGGTCGACCCGTATGTTCTCACGGTCCAGCTTGATGAGCTTGATATCCTCTCGGTCAAGGAGGGGCAGGAGGCCGGGATCGCCTTCGATGCCATAAGCAATGAAAGTTTCTCCGGTGTCATCGACCGGGTCGAATCGCAGGCGGTCGAGACGGCAGGCAGCGCCAAGTACCCGGTCCGGATCCTGGTTGGGGCCGACCAGGCCATGCGGGTGGGGATGAGCGTGACGGCTACCATCACGGTCGAAGAGAAGGAGGCAGTTTTGCTCCTGCCTGTCGCCGCCCTCCAGGAAAGTGGCAGCCGGGTCTTCGTCTACACGGAACTGGACGGCAAAACCGGTGCCTTGGCCGGTGAAGCCGAAGTCGTGACTGGCCTTTCCGATGGAGACAGGGTTGAAATTGTCAAGGGCCTGGATGAAGGGGGCAAGGTTTATTATCCGGTGACGGAAGCGGACAGCCTATTCCCTTTCAGTCCGCCCGGCCACAGGACAGGCCAAAACAGCAGGGAGCAAGAAGGCGGTGCCAATGACCAGGGCTAAGATGATCGAGCTTCATGAGGTTTCAAAGATCTACCAGGTCGGCGGCCAGGAGATCCGGGCGCTTGACCGTGCCACCCTTTCTGTGGAGGAGGGTGAATTTGTCAGTATCGTTGGCCCCTCCGGGAGCGGCAAGACCACCATGATGAATATCATCGGTTGCCTGGACGTGGTCGACAGCGGGGAGTACAGGCTGGACGGCCTGTCCATCGACCAATATTCCGACCGGGAACTGGCCGGGATCCGGAACCGCAAGATCGGCTTCATCTTCCAGGGCTTCAACCTGCTCTCCCGCCTGACAGCCGAGGCCAATGTTGAACTCCCCTTGATTTATCAGCGGCTGCCCCTGAACGAGCGCAAGAGGAGGGTGGAGGAAGCCCTCCAGCGGGTGGAGCTCTACGACAGGCGGAAGCACAGGCCCCAGGAATTGTCCGGCGGTCAGCAACAGCGGGTGGCCATTGCCCGGGCCCTGGTAACCCACCCCTCCCTTCTCCTGGCCGATGAACCGACCGGCAATCTCGATTCCAAGACCGGGGCCGAGATAATCGACTTGTTTCATCAGCTCCATCGGGCGGGTAACACCATCCTCCTGATCACCCACAATCCTGAACTGGCCTCAACTGCCAGCCGGAGAGTCCATATCCTCGATGGCAGGGTTTACGAGGGGGAGCCCTCATGATCCTGCAATCAATCCGTATGGCCTTTGAATCGATTACGGCCAATAAGATCCGTTCCTTTTTAACCATGCTGGGGATCATCATCGGGGTCGTCGCCCTGGTTGTCCTCGTCTCACTTGTGAGCAGCGCCTCCGACTCGGTAACCGAACAGGTTTCGACCCTGGGCACGGATCTCCTGAATACCATGGTGCTGGACGACAAGGGCAACCCCCTGAAGCTGGCCGACCTCGACCAACTGGCGGCCGATCCGGCCATCGGCCAGGTAGCCCCGCTGACGCAGACGGTCGTCACGGCCAAACAGGGCTACACGGAGGAGGCGGTGACACTTTACGGAATCCTGCCGGCCTACGGCCAGATCCATCAATGGGAGATGAAGCAGGGCAGGTTTCTCAAGAAGGTGGATGTTGACAACAATTCCTATGTTGCGGTCCTGAGCCTGGAAGCGGCGGAGAAATTCTTTGGTCGGTCCGACCCCGTCAACGAATCCATCTGGTTGGATGGGAGAAGCTTCAAGATCATCGGGGTCCTGGAGGAGGACAGCTCCCTTATGAGCGTGATGACCACATCGGTGAAGATCTACACCCCCTACACGGTCCTGACCCGTATGTCGGACTCCCGGGCCGGTATCTCAAACTTCATCCTCACCCCCTCCGACCCCAAGAGCATGGCAGAGGCGGAGGAAAGCCTGACCAACTTCCTGATGAGGCGGCTGAAAGGGGATGAGGAAGCCTTCTATATTTTCAACCAGTCAAGCCTTATGGAGGTTGTGGGAACGGTTACGGATATGCTCTCCTACCTGCTGGGCGGCATCGCTGCCATTTCCCTCCTTGTGGGAGGGATCGGGATCATGAACATCATGCTGGTGTCGGTCACGGAAAGAACCAAGGAGATCGGGATCCGGAAGGCGATTGGCGCGGCCAAGGGCAGCATTTTGTTTCAGTTCCTGATCGAAGCCCTGGTCGTCAGCCTCCTGGGCTGTCTCATAGGCATCATTCTGTCTTTTGGCTTCCTGCAGCTGGCGACCGCGATCGCGGGTGGACTCATTGCCTTCCGCCTCTCCCTCCAAGTCGTTATGATCGCGGTTGGCTTTGCCATCCTTATCGGCGTGGCCTTCGGACTCTACCCCGCTTACAAGGCGGCGGACAAGCACCCGATCGAAGCCTTGCGCTACGAGGGCTGAGCCCTGGGGATTGACTCCAGGGCCCATTTTCGTGTTAGGGGCAAATGTCTGCTATCATTAAGCTTCACCCTGTATGGTTGTTGACTGGAAACAGCTAACTGGAACTCCCGGGTCAGCAGTAAAAACGGACTACCCAGATCGGAAGAGCTCTTGCCCGTGACAACAGAATGAACTGAATCCTTGTTCAAAAAAAGTCAATGTCCGGTACTACCCGTCGTCTGGCCCACTCTTTGGGACAGGAGGGAGTGAACCGTCTTTTCGTCGAAAGGGAGTCATCATGAAGGTTACAGTAATAGGCGCTGGGAATTCAGGACTGGCCATGGCCGCTCACGTGAGCCTGGGGGGGCACCAGGTCACCTTATGGAACAGGACCAGGGCGACCATAGCGGCTCTGATTGACCGGCCGGTTATAAACTGCGACGGTGTCATTGACGGTCAAGTCCCCATCCACTGTGTGACCTCCGATATCAGGAAGGCGCTGGAGGATCCCGAGCTTATCCTGATAACCACGCCTGCCAACGCCCATAGGGAATTGGCGGAGCTGATCGCCAGGAACATCCAAAAGGAGGCCCTTATCATCTTGAATCCCGGGCGGACCTTGGGAGCCTTGGAGTTCAGGATGGTCTTTGAGGCCTTCAATCAAGAGGTGAAAATCGATATCGCCGAGGCGCAGACCATTATTTACACCTGCCGGAAGACAGCCCCTGATTCCGTCCACATCATCGCCTTGAAGTCGGATGTCCTCCTGTCAACATTCAAGGCCAGTGAGAATGTGGCCCTCCTGGCCCGGCTGCCGGATTGTATCCGTGATTTCTTCCTCCCCGCCCGATCCATGATCGAGACCTCCATCGGGAATGTGGGTATGATCCTCCATTGCGCGCCCCTGCTCCTGAATGCCGGCTGGACAGAAAACGAGACCAATATATACCGTTATTACTACGACGGCATCACGCCGACAGTGAGCGGCCTCCTTGAGAAAATGGATTGCGAGCGGATTGCCGTCTCCCAGGCCCTGAACCATCCTGTCGAATCGACCAGGGATTGGCTGAAACGAACCTATCACATAGAGGGGGACAGTCTTTACGAATGCCTGCAAAACAATGAGGCCTATAAACAGATTGAAGCTCCAAGCACCCTCCTCCACCGCTACATTTTCGAGGATGTCCCCTGCGGCCTGGTGCCACTGGAGGCAGTTGGCCGGCGGCACGGGGTAGATATGACCCATGTCTCGCTCATCGTCGACCTGGCTTCCCGGCTCATGGGGGTCGATTTCCGGCAGACGGGGCGGAAGCTGGAAAGCCTCTGCCTGTCAGAGGGCCGCTATTGTCTGCTCGATTTTCTGGAAGGAAAAATCGACCATGCGTAAGGGGGATCGGCTCTACGGTCTGATCAAGCCGGAGCTTGATGCCCATACCCTGGGGATTCAGTCGGTTGTGGAATTACTTCTTTCCTGTGGCCAGGAGTTGCTGCTGGCCCCTCCCGAAATCGGAGCCGCCCTCGACCTTTATGAGCATGAGGTCAAGCGGAGGGCCGTCCTCAACTGGATTGTTGAAAAGGGGATCAACCGGCTGGGGATCAGTTACCGGCTCGACGAGCAGGAGGGGGTCAGGATGGTTGGCCAGCTGCTGGAGGCCTTGAAGGACCAGCGCCTCTTCAGCTTCCAGGGGGGGCCCATTGATCTCTTCTTCTTCGCCGGCCTGCCCGCTGCCTGTGACGCCATCCTCGAGGCCCATCAGGGCCTGGTCAAGACCTTCAGGGGAGGGGAGTCGATCCAGGAAACCCTCCAGGTCATGGGGGTTCCCCTGGAAGCCATCCCGGCTGATCTCCAGGAGAGCAGCCAATATGACCAGGACAGGATGGCTTTTGGTAAATCCATCATCGATTCACAGGCCTATCAGGGTTACAGGCCGCCCGACCGGTCGGGCTATCCCGAATACGGCAGCGATAAGGACACGGTCGAAAGGAGGCTGGAGGCCAACCTCAGGCCCAACTTTGAACCCCTTATCCGGGCCCATGTCGGCCCTTATTCCTCAAGCGCCAAGCGGGAGGAATCCGTGGAAGAGTTCGTAGGCTGGGTGGCCAGCTTGGCCGGGACGGGCCTGATGGATATCCTGTCGATCGGAACTTCCCAGCTTACCCAGTCCAACTTTGGTGAAGACTGGGAGGACAAGGCCAATGGGGGAGGGGTTCCTGTCAATTCCCCCCAGGAGTACCGCCTGATCCGTGAGGCGGCCAGGCCTATGCTGGTCAGGACCTACGCGGGGACCAAGGGGATCCCGGAGCTGGCCGCCCTCCATGAAGAGACCTTGAACATCTGCTGGCATGCCCTCTCCCTCTGGTGGTTCAACCAGCTGGACGGCCGGGGGCCCTACCATGTCTATACCAATCTACGGGCGCATCAGGAGACGCTCGCCTATATAGCAAGGACGGGCAAGCCCTTCGAGGCCAACGTCTCCCATCATTTCGCCTTCCGGGGGGCCGACGATCTGACCTATATCGTGTCGGCCTATCTGGCCGCCAAGCTGGCCAAGCGGACAGGGATCAAGAGTTTCATCTTGCAGAACATGCTGAATACGCCACGCCTGACCTGGGGGATCCAGGACCTGGCCAAATCCAGGGCCCTGCTAAAAATAGTCAGGTCGTTGGAGGATAAGGATTTCAAGGTCTATCTCCAGCCCAGGGCCGGCCTCGATTATTTCAAGCCCGACCTCTATGAGGCCAGGATCCAGCTGGCGGCGGTGACAGCCCTCATGGACGATATTGAGCCTGCGGATGAGACGAGCCCCCCCATCATCCATGTGGTGAGCTATTCCGAGGCCTCTCATCTGGCGACACCTGAGGTCATCGACGAGAGCATACGGATCTGCCAATACAGCCTGCAAAAATACAGGGCCTTGAGACGGCGGGGGGATGTGGATTCCATGGGCAGCCATCCGGAGCTGATGACAAGGACGGATGCCCTGGTCAGGGAGGCGAGGGCCCTTATCCTGGCGCTCGAGAAAAATGTGGAAGACCTTTACAGTCCCGAGGGCTTTTATAAGATCTTCGCGGCCGGCTTCCTGCCGGTTCCCTACCTATGGGGGTATTCAGAGGAATTCCGCCAGGCCAGGAACTGGGTCACCAAGCCGATTCGGGGAGGCATCCGGCTGGTCGACCAAGAGAGCGGCCGTCCCCTTTCAGTTGAAGAAAGGGTTGCGATCGGCCGGCAGAATCTGAAGGAAGTCGAATACAATTTGAAGGAAGGGGAGGGCCGGGGAACTGGCCGGGCTTCCAAAGGGCCGGAATTGTTGTATCCTGTTTAACAAATGCCCAGGTGCAAGATAGGCTGTGAAGGGATGAGCGATATGGTAGTCAAAAAAATCAGGGCGTCGAACAAGCCGCTCTATGAATTAGCCAAGGATCAGCTGATGGAGCTCCTTGACAGCCGGGAGATAGGAGACCGACTGCCTTCCGAGGAAGTTCTGAGCCGCGACCTGGGCATCTCGCGCAACACCCTCAGGGAGGCGATCAAGATGATGGCGCAAACGGGCTTCCTCGAGCAGAAGCAGGGCCTGGGGACCTTTGTTGTGAGAAAGCCCCGCCTGATACATAGTGGGCTTGAGGAACTCGAAAGTCTGGATCGGAAGGCCATAAAAAGTGGCTGGTCCTGTGATACGGAAGACGTCCATATAGAGAGCCTGAGCGCCGACCAGGAGATGAGCAAGCGATTGCGGGTGGAGAAGGGGACACGGTTGACCGAGGTGAGCCGGGTCAAGTTGATAAATGGGGCGAGGGTCGCCTTTATGACCGATATAATCCCTTACAATGTCCTCTCCCAGGAGTTCATTGAGGAAAATTTTCAAGGATCCGTCCTCGACCTGCTTATCGAGGATCAAGGATCGAATGTCGATTACGCCTATACGGAGCTCCTGTCCACAAAAGCAGACCAGATCCTGTCGAAATTGCTGGAGGTCCCGGAGGGAACCCCCCTTATGTTGTCACGTGAGACCATCTACGGCAACGACGGCAAGCCCCTGGAATACGCCCTCAACTATCTGGTATCTGATCTTTTCAAGTTCCATATCATCAGAAGGATCAATTGATCCGCCATCCTTCCTATATCTCTAAAAAATCTTGAAAAAAACCTCCTTTTCTTGACTTGTTGAACGACCAACAATTGTGGTATTGTCAGACATGATCAGAAGGTTGTTGAACAACCAACAATATAAGAATCGAGGAGGCAGAAAGTGTCGTCAATCAAGGAGAAAATCGAGCAGGCAAACCAAAAGGCAGTTGAAACCATTTTGGAAACCAATGTAGTGTGGGTTGATGTCCAGCCCGCGCTGGATGTGATTCCCGGTATGAAGAAGAATCTGATTCTACATTCCGGGCCCCCGATCGACTTCAAAGACATGTGTCCTTCCCAGAAAAAGGGAGTCTGTGGGGCGGCCGTCTATGAAGGTCTGGCCGCTGATCTGGAAGACGCGGAAAAGAAAGTCCTGGCAGCTGCTATCGAGGTAGCCCCCTGTCACCACTATCAGACAACCGGTTCCATGACGGGGATTACCTCCGCCTCCATGCCGGTTCTTGTTTGTGAGGATCGCGGTCACGATAATTACCGCACCTTCATCCTGGTGCACGAAGGCGCATCGCCGGAACGTATCGCATACGGCGCCTGGAGCCAGCGGGTCCACGATAACCTGATATGGGTGGAAAAAGTGCTGGGTCCCGCGCTTGGCAAGGCAATCCGCTTCCTGGGCGAGATGCCGGTCCTCCCCATTATCGCCCAGTCCCTCACCATGGGCGACGAGTGCCACAACAGGCCGAATGCGGGAAGCGCCCTTTGGACCTGCAAGATTCTGCCGGCGATCATCCGTACCGGCAGCGACAATGAGACGACAGCGAAGATTGCCGAATTTCTGGCGGAGACCGACCATTTCTTCTTCCACTTCGGCATGTGCTACGGGAAAGCGGCTACTGACGCCTGCATGGGGATTGAATACAGCACAATCGTCACGACCATGGCCCGGAACGGGGTCGAGGTCGGGGTCCGTGTGGCGGGACTGCCCGGACAATGGTTCACGGGGCCGGCCGCTGAGATCCAGGGTGTCTACTATCCCGGCTTTGGTCCGGATGACGCCAATAATGACATGGGCGACAGCGCCATAACCGAGACGGTCGGCCTGGGAGGCTTCGCCATGGCGGCCAGTGTGCCTATGTGCCGGGCGGTTGGCGGCAATGCCGAGGACGCGGTCAAGTATGTCCGCCAGATGAGCGAGATCGCCCACGGCAGGCATAACCAGTTCCAGATGCCCATGCTGGACTTTGAGGGCACACCGCTGGGCATCGATATCCGCAAGGTGGTCCAGACAGGGATCCTGCCTATCATCTGTACCGCTATCGCCAGCAAGACGGGTGGTCAAATCGGAGTTGGCCTGGCCCGCCCACCCATGCAAGCTTTTGAGAAAGCTTTAAAGGCATTTTCCGACAAGTACCTGGTTGGCTGAGCGAGAGGGAGTCGGGATGGCAATTCATTGCTCTATCAAAAAGAATACCTTCTACGATTCGATCCAGCTCATGCGGATAGCAAGCGAAATCGCGAGCCAGCCTGGGATCAATGACGCCGCTGTCCTCATGGGGACCAACCAGAACAAGATCAGCATCGAAAAGGGAGAACTCTACACGCCGGAGGTGGCAGCGGCAACGGCTAATGATCTATTCATCGTCGTGAGCGCCGTTGACGAGAAGACAGCCCGGGAAGCGGTTGCCCAGGCCGAGTACAGGATCGTGAATCCGGTCGCCGGCCAGGAGACTCTTTCGATCCCGGAAGCCTACAGCCTGGAATCGGCCCTGGCCGACCAGCCGGGCAGCAACCTGGCCCTGATCTCCCTGGCGGGGGACTATGTGCGCGAGGAGGCGGACAAGGCGCTCGACGCCGGCCTCCACCTCATGATATTCAGCGACAATGTGGCGGTCGAGGATGAGCTCTACCTTAAAAAACGTGGTAGGGAGCTGGGCCGCCTGGTCATGGGCCCCGACTGCGGAACCGCCATTATCAATGGCGCCAAGCTCGCCTTTGCCAATGAGGTCCGCCGGGGACCCATCGGAATCGTAGGCGCCTCAGGGACGGGTATCCAGGAGGTAGCCTGTTTGATCCATGCCCTGGGGTCCGGGATCAGCCAGGCAATCGGGACGGGATCCCGGGACATCAAGGCGGAAGTCGGCGGGATTATGACCCTGGCCGGCCTTGAGCTCCTGGCCCGCGACCCGGAGACCCAGGTGATCGCGGTCGTCTCCAAGACACCGGACGAAGAGGTCCTGCCCCTCCTCTGTGAGGCCGCCAAAAAGACTGGCAAACCGGTAGTCTTCACCTTCCTGGGGGCTGATCCGGCGGATTTGGACCGGGAGGATGAAAATATCAGTTTTGTCTCCAGTCTGGAGGAAACCGCCCTGCAGGCCCTGCTCCGTCTGGGAGACCAGGAGGTCGGGGAGGCGGTGAACCGGATGCGGGAGAAGACAGATGGCCTGGACCAGCTGACGCGGGCTTATGAGCCGGGGCCGGACCAGCGCTATGTGCGCGGCCTTTTCTGCGGAGGAACCCTGGCTTCTGAAGGCGCCTCCATCCTGGCCCGGGAGCTCGGCACCGTCTATTCAAATGCGGGCGCACCCGGGGTGGAAGCCCTGCCCCAGCTTGAGGAAAGCATGGGGCATACCTGTCTTGACCTGGGCGACGATGTCTTTACCCAGGGCAAGCCCCACCCCATGATTGAGCCCTCCCTCCGCCACAAACGAATTATCCAGGAGGCCCGTGATCCCCAAACCGCTGTCCTCCTCTTCGATGTCATGCTTGGCTACGGAAGTCACAAAGACCCGGCCGGAATCCTCTGTGAAAGTTTGGCAAAAGTCAATCGTATTGCGGAGGAGGGGGGTCGTAAAATTCTCACGGTGGCTTATTTATGCGGTGTCGACGAAGACCCACAGAACTATAGCGAACAGGCGGAAAAACTGAAGGAGGCGGCCTGCATCCTGGCACCAAGCAGCCGTGCCGCCGCCCTTCTGGCAGCCCGCTATGTGAAAGGGGAGACCCGCTGATGTCTATCGAAAAAGAGATTCTCACCAAGGACCCCAAGATTATCAATATCGGAGCCAGGGATTTCGCCCTTGAACTGGCCCGCCAGGATCTGCCGGTGGTCATGCTGAATTGGCGGCCACCGATCAAGGATGAGGCCCTGGCCTCCATCCTGGACGGTTTGCTATAGAAGGAGGAGCCCATGTCCCATCAAACGGATGACAAGCATCTGCTGGCCTTTTGCTCAAAACTCCTCCAAACACGTAGCTATTCCGGGGAAGAAGGGGAGGTCGCCCGCTTGCTCTGCCAAGAGGCCTTGGCCCTTGGCTTCGACCAAGCCTCCTGCGACGAATACGGGAACGCCCTCTGCCGCCTGTCGGGACGGGCTTCTGGCAGCCCCAGGATCCTTCTCTTTGACGGCCATATGGACACCGTCCCCGTCAATCCCGATAACTGGACCCACGACCCCTTTGGGGGCCTGGTAGAAGAGGGCAGGATCTATGGCCGGGGCGCCTCGGACATGAAGGGCTCTCTGGCGGCCATGCTTTACGGGATCGCCCGGCTGGCCGATCTGAAGGATAGCTTTTGCGGGGATATCTATCTCTGTGGAACGGTCAATGAGGAACAGTTCGAAGGGGTTGCCCTCGGCAAGGTCCTGTCCAAAATCAAGGCGGATCTGGTTGTCATCGGCGAGGCCTCGGAGATGGCCCTCAAGATCGGTCAAAGGGGAAGGGCGGAGATCCGCCTGGAAGCGGTGGGCAAGGCAGCCCATTCCTCCAACCCTCAGGCCGGCTACAATGCCGTCTACAGTCTCCTCGACTACATTGCCCTCCTGCGTGACGAGACCCCGCCCGGGGATCCCTTCCTGGGAGAGGGGATCAGTGTCCTGACCGACATTGTCTCCCAACCCTTCCCAGGTGCCAGTGTGGTCCCCTATCATTGCGCCGCGACCATTGATCGCCGCCTCCTGGCCGGGGAGGACAGGCAGGCTGTCCTGGACCGGTACGGACGCCTGGCAGCGCTTCTGAAGGAGAGGGATCCGGAGACGGAGATAAGGATTTCAATCGCCTACGGCTCCGAACGGACCTACACCGGGGCAGAGATCGAAAGCGACCGCTTCTTCCCTGCCTGGAAGCTGGAAGAGGACGATCCCCTGGTCGGACTGGCCCTGGAAGCGGTCGGCAAGGCGGGGCTTGAACCCAGCATCAGCAAATACTCCTTTTGTACCAACGGGAGCATGAGCGCGGGTGAGATGGGGATTCCGACCCTGGGCTTTGGCCCCGGTCGGGAGGATCTGGCCCATGTGGATGACGAATACCTCGAAGTGAAGGAACTCTATCAAGCCTGCCGGGTTTTCACGGAACTGGGCAAGGCTTTTTTTATGAAAGGTTAAAATTGCCGGATTATTCGCCGAAAGCGGATAGACGACACAAATGCTAGGAGGAAACAAAATTGGAATTGACACGGGAAGAAGGTCGGAAACTTTTGGAAACCATGTCTACCATCCGGAGTTTCGAAGAAAAAGGTGTCGAATTGACAGCCAAAGGCAAACTGCCAGGCTTCCTTCACCTCTACATCGGTGAAGAGGCCGTCGCGACAGGGGTCTGTTCAAATCTCGGCAAGGATGACTACATCACCAGTACCCATCGGGGGCACGGACACCTGATCGCCAAGGGCGGCGATGTCAATCTCATGATGGCTGAACTCTTCGGCAAGGCGACAGGCTACTGCGGTGGCAAGGGCGGCAGTATGCACATCTGCGATCTCGATTGCGGAATTGTAGGCGCCAACGGGATCGTGGGCGGCAGCCTGCCTATCGCCACGGGAGTAGGTTTCTCAATCAAATACCGGAAGAGCGATCAGGTAGCGGTCTGCTTTTTCGGGGATGGGGCCAGCAATCAGGGCGTCTTCCACGAATCGCTCAATATGGCTTCCATCTGGGATCTGCCGGTCGTCTATGTCTGTGAGAACAATCAATACGGTATCTCCCTGCACCAGTCGAAACATCAGAATGTAAAGGATATCGCCGAGCGGGCCAAGGCCTACAACATCAAGGGCATGATCTGCGATGGAAATGACGTGGTAGCCGTGAAAGAGGCTGCCCGTGAAGCCATTGAGCACGCGAGAAGTGGGAAGGGCCCTGTCCTTCTCGAATGCAAGACCTATCGTGTCCGCGGCCACGCTGAGGGCGACGGCTGTAACTACCGGGAGGATAGCGAAACGGCTTGGTGGGTCACCGAGAGGGATCCCATCGCCAATTTCCGGAAGTATCTGGCCGAAAACAAGCTCATGACCGAAGCCGAAATGGACAAGGTGGAGGCGGACTGCCAGGCCTTGGTTGAGGCCTCCGTAGAGTTCGCCGTTGACAGCCCCTACCCCGAGGTCGAGGCCTTGTACGAAAACGTCTACGCATAAGGAAGGAAAGAGGCAACAAATATGAGAACTATTTCATTGAGCGACGCCGTCAACGAAGCGCTGCGACAAGAGATGAAGCGCGATCCAAATGTGTTTCTGGCCGGTGAGGATATCGGTGTCTGGGGTGGATGTTTTTATGTCACCAACGGACTTTACGAGGAGTTCGGTCCCGAACGGGTCATCGATACCCCCATCACGGAGTCTGCCATCGTAGGCCTGGCGACAGGGAGCGCGGCCACAGGGCTACGGCCTGTCGTTGAGCTCATGCTTGTCGATTTCACCCTGGTCTGCTTCGACCAGATCGCCAACCAGGCGGCCAAGATGCGCTATATGTTCGGCGGCAAGATCAAGCTGCCCATGGTCATCCGTATGGCCACCGGCGGCGAAGGAAACGCGGCGGCCCAGCACAGCCAGAACCTGGAGAGCCTGTTTACGCATTTCCCCGGCCTGATCGTCCTGGCTCCCAGCACCCCTTACGATGCCAAGGGACTTCTGCTGTCCGCCATCCGTGACGATAATCCCGTTATCTTCCTGGAGCACGGCCAGATCTACGGCGTGACCGGGGAAGTCCCCGAGGAGGACTACACGGTCCCCATCGGCAAGGCCAGGGTGGCCCGGGAAGGTTCGGACGTCACCATCGTCAGCTATCACCGCATGTTCCACGAAAGCATGGAAGCGGCTGAAGAATTGGCGGCGGAAGGCATCGAGGCCGAGGTCATCGACCTGCGGAGCCTCTATCCGCTTGATACGGAAACCATTTTGGCAAGTGTCGAGAAAACAGGCCGCCTGATTATTGCCCATGACGCGGTCAAGACCAGTGGCTTTGGCGCTGAGATCGCGGCCCTGGTAGCCGAGAAGGCTCTCTATTCCCTGGAAGCGCCGATCGTAAGGATCGGAGCCCCCTTTACACCGACCCCCTTCACCCCTGTCCTGGAGAGGGCCTACCTGCCCAACAAGGACAAGGTCCTTGAGGCGGCCCGTGAACTGACACAGTGATCGGAGGTCCGGCATGTACCAAGATTTAAAGGAAAAAGTGGCCGTCGTGACGGGGGTGGGAAGTGAGCGGGGCATGGGCTTCGCCATTGCCCAACGCCTGGCCGCCGAAGGTTGCCGCCTGCTGGTCTCGGATATCTGTCCACTGGAGACCATTGAGGCGCTGGCAGCCCGGATTGTCGAAGCAGGCGTGGAGGCCCTGGCCTACCGTTGCGACATCTCGGATGAGGAAGAGGTCGACAAGATGGCCAGGACGGCCGTCGGGCACTATGGCCGCGTGGACATCCTGGTCAACAATGCGGGTGTTTTGCGGGCAAAAGCCTTCCTGGAGCACAGCCCGGAGGACTGGGACCTCATGTTCAGCGTCATGGTCAAGGGCAGCTATCTTTGTACCCGGGCCTTTGCCAAGGGCATGGTCGCCCAAGGCAGTGGGGTTGTGATCAATATCTCCTCCATGGGGGGCAAGCGGGTCTTCAGCGGTGAAGCCGCCTACGGCACTTGCAAGCGGGCCATTGTCCACTTGACACAGGCTGCCGCCGTCGAGCTCTCGCCCCTGGGTGTCCGCGTCAATGGGATCGCGCCCGGTGACCACTGGACCGAGATGCTGGAGAAATGCTTTGTCGAGATGGCCGCCATGGAAGGCTGTACAGTCGAGGACCTGATCGCTGAAAGCGAGGCGGAGACACCCCTGCGCCGACTCGGTACTACCGAGGATATCGCGAAGGTTGTCGCCTTCCTGGCGTCTGATCAGGCCGGCTTCATCACCGGCCAGGTCATCAACGTCAACGGCGGCCTGCATATGGAATAGGAGACCAGTCCATGTTAGTACCCGTAAAACTACCCAAGCACGGCTTGAATATGACCACGGGCCTGATTGCCGAGATACGGGTTGAAGTCGGCGATCAGGTAAAGGAAGGTGACGTTCTCTTCGAGGTTGAGACTGACAAGGCCAGCTTGGAGGTCGAGAGTGAATACGAGGGAACTGTCGAAAGTCTGGCAGTCGAGGAAGGCGACGAGCTGCCGGTCGGGGCTACGGTCCTGACCCTGGAAGTGGCGGCCGGGGCGGACAAGGAGGCTGTGCCCGCCAAAAGCCAAAAGCCCGACAAGCCCAAGGCAAGGTCCGGCAGGGTCCTGGCCTCGCCCGC
>CAZAKT010000034.1:0-15924 GCA_964486135.1 uncultured Mageeibacillus sp. | reverse complement strand
GGCCTGCCTCTTGAGGGGGCAGTCTTTCAGATTCTTGACTCCGAGGGGGATCCGGTCGTCGACTTGGACGGCGAGCCGGCAGGGCCCCTGGTCAGCGGCGAGGATGGCTGTGCTGAGAGCCCCCTGCTCCGCTATGGCGACTACCTGATCCGGGAGACGGATACCCCCCTGGCCTACTACCCGGCTGACCGGGACTATGAGGCCAGGCTTGAGGAGGAAGGCGTGACGGTCGAGGTCGAAATAGAGAATGAACGGGTCCTGATCCTTATCCGGATCATGAAATTTGACCAGGAAGGGGAGACGCCACTGGCCGGAGCGGTCTTTCAGGTCTACCAGCTGCCGGATGAAAGCCTGGTCGCGGACCAGCTGGTGACCGATGAAAAGGGGGAGGCCCTTTTGCCGGAAGCACTTCCGGTAGGAGACTATCGTCTGACTGAGATCCGGCCACCTGACGGCTATTCGACCGGTCCGGATCAGTTCTTCACCCTTACCAGGGAGACGGGCCAGGTATCTTTAATGAGGGGTGAGGGGGAATATCTGGAGTTGACAGCCGGAAACAAACCCATCCGGGTCGACTTGTCAAAAAAACCGGCGGCAGGGGAAGAGGAGTTGGCCGGCGCCCGTCTCCAGCTCTTAAGGCAAGATTCAACGGAGCCGATCGAGGAATGGGCTTCCAGCGACCTCCCCCACAGGATCACCCATCTGACGGCGGGGGATACTTATTTCGTCCGGGAGCTCCAGGCGCCGCCCGGCTATGCGACCGCTGAGGATCTGGTTTTCACGGTGGAGGATACGGAAGAGGTCCAGGCCCTGGAGCTCCGAAATGCCCTGACCCTGACCCGGCTGGTGAAGAGAGACAGAGAATCGGGAGAGCCCCTGGCCGGCGTGGTCTTTGAACTGAGGGATCAGGAAGGGGAGCTCTTGCGCTTTTACCGGGAGCCGGAGGAAGAGGCCTACAGCTGGGCGCCGCTCACCGGCCAGGAGGGAGAGCCGGAGCTTGTGACAGATTCCAATGGCGAAATCCAGCTATTTGGCATCCCTCAGGGTGCCTATGAACTGGAGGAAAAGGAGGCGGCTCCGGGCTACGCACGGGAACCGGAAGCCTGGCCGCTGCGGGTAGAATCTGGATCCGATGAAAACTCGCCTGCCCTCCTGTCCCTGGAGAATAGCAGGACCTTCGTGAGGCTGGTGAAGACGGATCCGGCAGGTGGGCCTCTGGAGGGGGCCGTCCTTGATATCTACAATGAGAAGGACGGTTTTCTCTTGTCACTTGTGACGGACGAGAAGGGCGAGGCCATTGTCCGGGGTCTGCCCGTGGGGCCCTATTACTACAAGGAATCAAAGGCCCCCGAAGGCTACGTAAAAAACACGGAAAGCTGGAATTTCTCGATCGATCCCTATGGTCGGGTAAGCGGCCAGCTTGAATTGGTCAACCAGCCCCAGCCTGTCCCTGCAATGGGGGAAAAGCGGCCGATCGCCCCCCTTCTCACCATGAGCCTTCTCGCCCTGGCAATACTTCTGGGGGCCGCCTTCCTGAGGAAGAGGGCGGGCCGGCGGCAATAGGCTTGAGGAGGAATTCCCCGCCTAGCCAGCCAAGGCACGTCCGAAATGAAGGATGCCTGCCGAGGCCAAATAGACAATGATGCCGGCGCAGATGACCCCGCCAACGGTTGCCAGGACACTCCGCTTGAAGTCCATGTCCAGGATGCTGGCGGCCAGGATCCCTGTCCAGGCGCCCGTTCCGGGCAAGGGGACGGCGACGAAGAGGAAGAGGGCCAGGTAGAGGCCACGGCCGGTTTTGGCCAGGAGCTTCTGCCCGGCCGACTCGCCCCGGTGGAGGAAAAAGGAAAAGATGGGGCCGATGAATTTTTTATCGGCTCCCCAGACCAGGAGTTTTCTGGCGAAGTAAAAGATGATGGGGACGGGCAGCATGTTGCCGAGCAGGCCGACGATCATGGCAGGAAGAAGCGGCACATTCTGGGCATTGGCATAGAGAATGGAGCCCCTGATCTCGATCAGGGGCAACATGGAGATAAAGAAAATCCAAAAATACTTGCGGGTCACTTAGGAAGTCTTCTAGTCGTGGTGATGTTCATGGCTGTCATGGTCATGATCGTGGTCATGATCACAGTCGCCTTCCTCGCCCTGGAGTTCCAGAAGTTTTCCCAGGGCGAATTCCGTGAAGAAAACGATCTGGGTCGGTTGGGCCGCATAGCTTTCACCTGCCAGGGTGATCCCGTTGCTGGTCTCCAGATAATCCAGTGGGAGGGAGCGGAGGAAGGGCCGGCCGGTCTCCTGGTCGGTCACCAGGAGTTGGACCTGCTCAGCGGTAATCCGGGTGAGAGGAGGGAGGGCCGCCTCCTTTTCTTCCGTGGCCTGGCCGACAGCTTCCCACAGAAGGGGAAGAAGGCAATCGGCCCCCCATTGGGGGTCATCCAGCCAGTTTTCAATTAAGTTCTTCAATTCAGCCAGCTTGTCATCCATAGTCGAGTCCTCCGGATAGGCCCTGCCGAAGCCGATCCCAATTATTCCCCATTATCTCATTCAAAGGAGCCCCTGCCAAACGGTAACCGCCCCCGGTCTTCTTACTATACAATGGGTTGGTGTGACTCAAGGAAAGGCTAGGCATAATCAGTGAGAGAAGGCAGAAAACACAGGGCTGGTTCCGTATTGACGGCCGCGGTAGGCGTACAATTTTTTTCCGGTGTCCTCTACATCTGGAGCATTATCAAGGACCATCTGGTCGCCGAGTATCATTGGACCGACGCCCAGGCGACCTTGCCCTACACCTTGGCCACCCTGGTGTTTGCCAGTTCCATGTTCCTGGCGGGCCTGGTCCAGGACAGGGTCGGCCCCCGGTTCATGACCAGCCTGGGCGCTGGCATGCTGGGCCTGGGTCTGATCGCGACCGGCTTTGCCCACACGGTCCCGCTCATGGTCCTGGCCTTCAGTCTCATCCTGGGCGCGGGTATCGGCACCAACAATGTGGTCACCACCCACACGGCCTTGAAGTGGTACCCGCCGGAAAAAAAGGGTCTGATCACGGGCCTGGTCGTAGGTGGGATCGCCATCGCCCCTGTCGTGTATTCCCCCCTGTCCAACTTCCTGCTCAATAGATTTGGCCTTCACCAGGGCATGCTGATCCTGGGCGCGGGGGCCCTCCTTTGCTCCCTTGCGCTTGCCCAGCTCATGAGCAATCCCCCTCCCGGTTACCTGCCTCTTTCCAATGGGTCGGTGGCCAACCGGTCGTCTGCCGGATCCGAGGACCCGGGGATTGACTGGAGGGGGATGGTCCGGACACCCGTTTTCTACAAGCTCTTTGCCATGTTTTCCTTTTCCGCCTCAGCCGGTCTTATGGTCATGGGCCACCTGACCCGGATCGCCCGCCTCCAAGCCGGATGGGAGGGCGGCTTTCTCCTGGTCATGCTGATCTCTTTTTTCAATGCCCTGGGCAGATTTTGGGGAGGGGCAGTCTCGGACAAGATCGGCCGGGTCAATTTAATGCGCATTGCCTTCCTCTTCCAGGCCGCCAATATGCTGGTCTTCGGTTTCCTGAAGACCCAGGCCGCCCTCAGTGTCGGGGTTGCGGTGGTGGGCTTGTGCTACGGGGCCATTTTTTCCGTCTTTCCCGCTGCCACAGCCGATTACTACGGTCTCAAGCATCTTGGCGCCAACTATGGCCTCCTCTTTATCGCCTGGGGCTTGGGCGGTGTCCTGGGACCACAAATCGCCAGCAGCATCTTTGACGCCAGGGGCAGCTATCAATACGCCTATTGGCTGGCCGCGGCCTTGCTCCTTGCTGCGACGGCCCTCACCCTGACCTTGAAAAAGAAGCTGGAGGGGGCAAAAGAAGCTTAATTAGCTGGGGAACCCACGGGCTGCTTGTACATTCAGTTGAATAATCGCATAAAACCTGGCAAAGACTTGGTCACCTTGACAGTAGCGCCTACAAACTCGATAATGAAGTGCATGGAATTTTTATACATATGTTCAATCTGAACAACCAGGCAGGAGGTGTTTCCAGAATGAAAAAACTACATTTGACGATCAACGGCGTTCAGCGCGTCCTGATCGTAGATCCTGAGCTGTCGCTGGCCAGGGTACTCCGTGAGCAATTCCTGCTCACAGGATGTAAGATTGGCTGCGAAGCAGGCCAATGTGGGGCCTGTACCATTGTCCTCAACGGGAAAGCGGTCAGGTCCTGCATTCATAAGATGAGCCGGGTCCCTGACTTCTCGGTTATCGAGACCATTGAGGGCATAGGGACACCCGATTGCCTGCATCCCTTGCAGGTGGCCTGGATGGCACACGGTTGCGCCCAGTGTGGCTTTTGCTCACCGGGCTTCATCATGTCAGCCAAGGTTCTCCTGGAGGAGAATCCCGACCCGACCCGGGAGGAGGTCCGTCACTGGTTCCAGGTCCACAGGAATGTCTGCCGCTGCACCGGCTACAAGCCTCTGGTCGACGCCGTCATGGATGCGGCCAAGGTCCTGCGGGGGGAGATGAAGAAGGAAGATCTGCTCTTCAAGCCCA
This sequence comes from uncultured Mageeibacillus sp., assembly GCA_964486135.1. Taxonomy (GTDB): domain Bacteria; phylum Bacillota; class Clostridia; order Saccharofermentanales; family DTU023; genus UBA4923. The sequence continues at coordinate 11,391 of CAZAKT010000034.1, read as the reverse complement.
CTGACAACAGGATCATCGGCACGACCTACGCGCGGCCTTCGGCCCTTGCCAAGGTAACCGGAACCTGGGATTACGGCGCCGATATCGCCCTCCAGATGCCCGCCAACACAGCCCGGCTGGCCCTGGTCCAGTCCAAGATCCCCCACGGCCTGATCAAGGGCATCGATTATGCCGAGGCCGAGAAAATGCCCGGTGTCTACAAGGTCATCACCCACAAGGATGTTTTGGGCAAGAACCGGATCTCCGGCCTGATCACCTTCCCGACCAACAAGGGGGACGGCTGGGACCGACCCATCCTCTGTGATGAGAAGGTCTTCCAGATCGGGGACGCCATCGCCATAGTGGCGGCCGATACAGTCGAGCATGCCAAGGCGGCTGCTGAAAAAGTGGTCGTCGACATCGAGCCCCTCCCCGCCTATATGGACGTCTGGTCCGCCATGGCCGAGGACGCCATTGAGATCCATCCCGGAACCCCCAACGTCTACTATGAGACCAACTGCATCAAGGGGGAGGAGGTCGAACCCATCCTGGAGTCGGCCCCCTATGTGGCCGAAGTAGAATCCTTCTGCTCCCGGCAACCGCATCTGGTCATCGAACCGGACTGCGGCAATGCCTATATGGACGATGAGGGAAGGCTGACCATCCACTCCAAGAGTATCGGTATCCACCTCCATCACGCCATGATCGTGGCCGGTCTCGGCATTGAGCCCGAGAAGCTCCGCCTGGTCCAGAACCCGGCCGGTGGCACCTTCGGCTACAAGTTCTCACCCACCATGGAAGCCCTTCTGGGCGTCGCCTGCCTGGCCCTCGACGGCCGCCCCTGTTCATTGGTCTATGACATGTATCAGACCATCACCTACACGGGCAAACGGTCGCCGGGCCACATGCACGTCAAGATCGCGGCTGATGAGGATGGCAAACTCCTGGCCCTTTGGGGCAATAACTACATCGATCACGGTCCCTATTCCGAGTTCGGCGACCTCCTGACCATGCGCCTGTCCCAATACACGGGCTCCGGCTATGAGATCAAGAATATCCGCAACAAGAGCCAGACCGTCTGCACCAACCATATCTGGGGCTCGGCCTTCCGGGCCTATGGCTCACCCCAGGCCTTCATGGGCAGTGAGCTGGCCCTGGATGTTCTGGCGGACAAGATGGACCTTTGTCCCTTCGAGCTCCGCTACAGGAATATCTACCGCGAGGGTGTGACAACCCCAACCGGCCAAGTGCCTGATGTCTACTGTCTGGAGGATATGTACGAAAGGGCCCGTCCCTATTGGAAGGAAGCCAAAGAGCGGGTGGCCGACCTGAACGCCAAGTCGGATGGCCGCTACAAGTACGGGGTCGGCCTGTCCCAAGGCATCTACGGCTGCGGTCTTGACGGCGCGGATGCCGGCGCGGCCACTGTCCGTCTGGAAGAGGACAACACCGTAACGGTTCTTGACTCCTGGGAGGACCACGGCCAGGGCGCCGACATCGGAACCCTGACCTCAGCCCATGAGACCCTGCGTGAAGCCGGTTTCACCCCGGAGCAGATCAAGCTGATCAAGAATGACACCGGTATCACCCCGGCCTCGGGACCTGCCGGCGGCAGCCGCTCCACCGTCATGGTGGGCAACTCCATCGTGGCGGCGGCCCGTATGCTGGTCAACGCCATGAAGAAGGCGGACGGCAGCTACCGGACCTATGAGGAGATGGTGGCCGAGGACATCCCGGTCTCCTATGACGGCAGCTGGGTGGCCTCTGACTGCACCAACTGCGATATGGAGACGGCACAGGGTGAACCCTTCTGTGTCTACATGTATGAGCTCTTCATTCCGGAGGTCGAAGTCGACACCGAGACCGGCAAGGTCCGGGTCATCCGCTTCACCACCATCCCGGACGTGGGGACCATCATGAACCGGACCGTTGTCGACGGCCAGATCACGGGTGGCCTGGCCCAGGGTATCGGGCTGGCGCTCACGGAGAACATGGAGGACTACGAGAAGCACACCAGCCTCCTGGGCTGCGGGATCCCCTATATTGAGGATATTCCCGACGACATCGTCATTGACTACGTCGAAACGCCCAGGCCGCTCGGCCCCTACGGGGCGGCAGGCTGCGGCGAGGCGCCGCTGACGGCGCCCCACCCGGCCATCCTGAACGCCATCTTCAATGCGACGGGCGCCAGGATCACTGCCGTACCCGCCACCCCGGATGTGGTCAAGGCCGCTCTGGATGAACTCGCTTAAGCTGTGAACTGCGGCGGGCCGCTAAAGTGCGGTCCGCCCAAGGTAGGAGAGGCGGAGCCGGCTGCTGATAACAGCTGGCTCCGTCCTTTTTAAGGGTCTTCGTGCTAACATTAAAATAAGAGCCAAGGAGGACGCCATGCATATCCTCGACAAAGACCAGCTCCTGGCCATGGAAGACAAATGTATCCAGGAACAGCCGCCGGCGGCCATGGCGGCCTGTCCCCTCCGGGTCGACTGCCGCGGCCTCTGCCAGGCTGTCAGGGATGGTAATTTCGATGTGGCCCGGGCCATCTACACCAGGACCGTCCCCCTTCCCCACTCCCTTTCCCACCTCTGCCGTATGCCCTGCCAGGAGGCCTGTCTGAGGAAGGATCTGGGCGGAGCCCTGGAGCTCCGTCCCCTGGAGTGGGCAGCCATGTGCTATGGCAAAACCCAGGCCCGGCCTCTCCGGCCCAGGCGGAAAATCGGCGGGGCGGCTGTCATCGGTTCAGGACCTTTCGGTTTGACTGTGGCCTCGGAACTGGCCAAAAAGGGCTTCCAGGTCACCCTCTACGAGAAGGAGGGAACGGCGGGAGGAAGTCTTCGAAAGGCCGACCTGCCCCAAGAGGCCCTGGAAGCTGATCTGGAACTGGTAAAAAATACCGGTGTCGACTTCCGTGTGAATCAAGAAATAGAGGACCCCAAGCTTCTCCTGGAAGAGAATAAGGTGGTGGTGCTGGCGAACGGGACTCCCCTGGAGGGGACGGATCCCATAACTCTCCTGAGTCCCGTCGAGGGCCTGCTCTCCGGGGGAAATTATGATTCCCTGGTCGAGGCCATTGCCGCCGGCAAGCGGGCGGCCAACACCGCCGATCGCTGGGTCAAGCAGGTCTCCATCACGGCTGGCCGTGAGCAGGAAATGGACCGGACTACCCGGCTTTTTGTGGAGACCTCCTATTTCGAGGAGGAGGCGCCGGTCAAAGGCAGATTCCTGTCAGAGGAGGAAGCTATTCGGGAAGCGGGCCGCTGCCTGGATTGCCAGTGCCTGGAGTGCGCCAAGGCCTGTGCCTTCATTGCCCATTTCAAGCGTTATCCCAAGCTTTACCTGAGGGAGATCTACAATAACCTCTCCATCGCCTTGGGGAACCGGACGGCCAACACCATGATCAATGCCTGCGCCCTTTGCAGCCAATGCGAAGTTATTTGCCCCAATGGCCTGGATCTGGGAGCGGCCATCCAATCGGCCAGGGAAATTATGGTCAAGACCAGAAAAATGCCGGCTTCAGCCTTTGAGTTTGCCGTCGACGATATGAAGCAGGCCAATTCAGAAAGTTCCTTCTTTTTCCGGCCACAGCCTGGCACAGAGAGCAGTCGCTGGCTCTTCTTCCCCGGCTGTCAGCTGGGGGCCTCGGCCCCCTCCACAGTCCGGAAGACCTATGACTACCTCTGCCGGCAATTGGAGGGTGGTGTGGCCTTCATGCACGGTTGCTGCGGCATCATGGCTGAATGGGCGGGCCAGACATCCCTCTTTGAGGAGACCCGGGAAAAAATCAGGGAGGCCTGGGAGACCCTGGGCCGGCCCCGGGTCATCACGGCCTGCCCGACCTGCCGCAAAACCCTGGAGTCTATCTTCGGAGATCAACTGACCGATGTCTGGACCCTCCTCCTGGAGGAGGGCGTCCCCAAGCTTGAGACTCCCCTGCCCCTGACCATCCATGACGCCTGCGGGGCCCGTTATATGGAGGAGACCCGGGAGGCCGTCCGGAGCCTCCTGGCCCAGCTGGGCTGTGAGGTTCATGAGGCGCCCTACAGCGGCGACCGGTCCCCCTGCTGTGGCTATGGGGGCCTGATCCAGTTCTCCAATTCGGATCTTGCCCTGGAGATGACCAATTTTTGTATCGGGGATATTGATGAGACCCGGCTGACCTACTGCATGGGCTGCCGCGACCGTTTCAGCAAGGCGGGCGCCCGGGCCATCCATCTGCTTGAGCTCATCTTCGACGGCCAGGGGGAGGACCGGGGCGCGCCCGGCTATTCCCTCCGTCAGGACAACCGGGAACTTTTGAGAAGGACCATGCTCTCGGAGCTTTGGGGAGAATTTGAGGAGGCTGAGGATAAATTGAAACTGACCTACGATGACGATTTGGCGGAAATGCTGGACCAGCGCCTGATCCTGGAGGAGGACATCCGGCAGGTGATCGAAGAGGCCTTGGAAACAAACTGTTTCATTGAGGAGAAGAAGACCGGCCTCCGTATCGCCCATAAGCGGATCGGCAATGTCACCTACTGGGTCTATTTCGCCCCGGAAGGGGAGGGTTGGCGGGTCCGTCGGGCCTACAGCCACAGAATGGAGATCCGCTCATGAACACCAAGTACCATGAAGTTTTTGACCTGACTGAGGGGGAGCTGGTCTGTGGCTGCTGTAATGTCCCCCTGGAGAATGGTGAGATTACCCTCCATTACCTGGGCAACGACTTCCCCCTTCTTATGCCCCGCTGTCCCCAATGCGGGCAAGGCCTGATCCCGGAAGAACTGGCCATCGGCAAGATCCTGGAGGTGGAGCGGGCCCTGGAGGACAAATGACCTCCCTTTACGACAGTGAAGCCTGGCTGGCCTTCAGCCTGGGTCACCCGGGCGGGGAGGAGATGACCCGGTCTCTTCTGGCGCGAAGCGGTCTGAAGGAAGGGGACCGGGTCCTGGACCTCTGCTGCGGGGATGGCAGCAGTGTCCGGATCCTGGAGTCCTTGCAGCTGGAAGCCAAGGGGGCGGATAGGGAGACGGTTATCCGGAGGGCCCAGGATCAGGACAGGGGGATGGAGGAGGCCCTGTCCGCTTGGGAGGGGGGGAAGGAACTTCCCTATGAGGACCAGAGTTTTGACGCAGTCCTTTGTGAGTGCAGCCTCTCCCTCCTCGATGACAGGGCGGGTATCCTGAGGGAGGTCAGGCGGGTCTTGAAGGAGCAGGGTCTTTTCCTGATCTCGGACGTCACGGAGGAGGGCCCTTTCGACCTGGAGGGTTTTACCCTGCTTGACTGGCAGGATGAGTCCCGCCATTTGAAGACCTTTATCGCCCGCTGGCTCTGGGAGACAGGGACCAAGTTCCCCCGCAAGGGGGAGGACAGCTCATACTTCAGCGGGATTTACCGAAAAGTTGACTAGCGAGGAGAAGATAATGGATTTTGACCTGGTTTTGCTGGAGCTGAAGAAACAGGGGATCAGTGGTTGCTCCCAGATCATGGTCAGGCTGGCCCTGGACCTGGTCGGCCACGACAACCCTGGTCTCATCCGGGCCATGTCCGGCCTGACTGGAGGTATGGGGGATGCTGGTTCTGCCTGCGGGGTGCTGACCGGCGGAGCTGCCGCCATCGGCTATCTGGCCGGCCGGGGCCCGCTGGAGGACATCCCCCACGAAAATTACAAGGGAATCATCAAGGGATACGTGGACTGGTTCCGGGAGGAATACGGTACCGACCGCTGCTATGACATCATCAAGGGGGACAAGGACTATTCCAAGCAGGTCTGTCCCGGCATCATCGAGGCCGGTTACTACAAGATGGTGGAGCTCCTGGAGGACTACGGGATCCTGGAGGAGTAATGCCCGGTATCTACACCATGCAAGGAGCTATCTGCACCATTTGACCCCTAAATGGTGTAGATAAAGAGGAGGAGACAAGGTGACTGACAAGCAATTCCTAAGCTGGACAGAGAGCGTCTGTCCCATCTGCCTGAAGAAAATCCCGGCTAAACGGGTCAAGAGGGACCAGGTCGTCTATATGGAGAAGACCTGTCCCGACCATGGGGATTTTGAGGTTGAGGTCTGGGGCGGCCACCTCCCCTATGAGGACTGGAACCGGATCAAGGAGCCTTCCACCCCTATCAATCCGGCCACGGCTATCGATAGGGGCTGTCCCTTCGACTGCGGCCTCTGCCCGGACCACCGCCAGCACTCCTGCTGTGTCCTCCTGGAGGTGACCGAACGCTGTAATCTGGGCTGCCCCATCTGCTTCGCCTCCAGTGGCAATGCCGAGGATGACTCACCTATAGATGAGCTTCTGGACACCTTGAAAGATCTTCTGACCCGGGGAGGCCCCCTCAATATCCAGCTCTCCGGAGGGGAACCCTCCGTCAGGGATGACATCCCAGAACTGATCATAGAGGGCAAGAAGATGGGCCACCCCTTCTTCCAACTGAATACCAACGGTATTCGCCTTGCCGAAGAAGAGGGCTATGCAAAGACACTGGCAGAGGCTGGCCTCGATTGTGTCTTCCTCCAGTTTGACGGAATCACCGACGACGTCTACCGGGATATCCGAGGAAGAGACCTCCTCCACATCAAGGAGCAGGCGATAAAGGCTTGTGAGGAAGCGGGGATAGGCGTTGTCCTGGTTCCCACATTAAAGGACAAGACCAATACCCACCAAATAGGGGATATCCTAAGATTTGCCGCAGACCATATGCCTACTGTCACCGGGGTCCACTTCCAGCCTATGACCTTTGCGGGCCGCTACCCTGAAGGGGCCCCCGTCAACCGCTTCACCCTCTCCCATCTCCTGCACGCCATTGAGGAACAGACAGGGGGTCAAATGAAGATGACGGACTTCACCCCCGCCGAAGCCGAGAACGCTTACTGCTCCTTCTCCGGCAGTTTCCTGGTCAACAGGGACGGTTCCTTCCGGACCAAGACTTCCGGCAAGTCCACCAGCTGTGGCTGTGGCTCCCCGGTCCCCGAAACCCCCGCCTGTGGCTGCGGTTCCCCCCTCCCCAAGGCCGCCGACAGGGCCAGCCAAGCCAGAGCCTACGTGGCCAAGGCTTGGAAAGGCCAGGCCCGGATGAGACCCGCTAAATCCATAAAAGGCTCCAGTACCTCCTCCCTGGATGATTTCCTGGATACCTTAAGAAACAGGCAATTGGCCATCTCGGCCATGACCTTTATGGATGCCTGGAATCTGGATCTGGACAGATTGAGGGACTGCTACATCCATATTGCGGAGGGGCACAGGCTGATTCCTTTCTGTGCCTACAATTTGACGGCGCAGGATGGGAGGACCCTGTATAGGTAGGGATATTGTGTGTCCAGCCTTTCGATGAGGATGTGAGGGGAGTTCAACTCTTTATCGGACAACAAATTAAGCAACACATGTCTGGTACTGCTGTTCCTATCAGAGAAGTGCCAACGAGTCTGGACTTTTCTAATGGTGATAAGAACCAGATCTTTTGTCATTCGTTCTTGTTGATGGTTTGCAAGAACAATCTCCGTGAAGACATCTCGGATTTGGCGTAGACAGTCAAAACCTTCACCTGTTCGCACGTAGGTAATATTATTTGTTCAAGTTCCGCTATTCGTATCCGTAAACACTGGTTCCTCGTTCTTCCACTGTGCAATGAGCAACATCCCCGGCAGGCGTATACTCGCGGCGCCAGCAGGTCAGGATACTGCGATGGATACCCAAAGTCTCTGCCGCCTCTGCTATCGTCCGATCACTACCGTAACTCAGACGGACAGCGCGAAGTTTGAGTTCCTTATCGTATATCCTTTTTTTAACTGACATCTACTAAGATCTTTTTCTTTTTTGTATCTTAGCAAGTTGTCCAAAATTCTAGCAGACTCCACTTAAACTCATTACCATAAATGGCCAGACTTAACTCTCATTGATTCTTTTATATCCTGTCAGGATTGTCGTGAGTTTGGCTTCTCCGTTATTTATGCTACCTCGGGTGGTTCTTTTGTTTATCAATGATTTGACGATTCGTTGCCATTGTTAAATCCATGCTTTCTGCATCCTTGTGGCATTAGTCGATTTTAACAGGATTTATTTATGAGGAGTCGATGTTTGTTCAGCGGCAGTATTTGTTAGGTGACTCGTGATATTTCTCAAATGATATAATTTTGTTAAATCTGATTCAAATCAGTTGGAGAAGAAGATTTGACTATATCTACTGACAATCAAAATGAAAGTTTAATCAAAAGCAAATCCCGCGTCCAAAAACATGGAGAAGTATTTACGCCTAAAAAAATTGTTAAATTGATGTTGGATCAATCGGGAATTAAAGAAGCTTGTGAAGATTTGACGGCAACATTCCTTGAGCCGGCTGCTGGAGAAGGTGCCTTTCTTGTCGCTATTCTTGAACGAAAACTCAAGATGGTAGTGAAAAAATATAATAAGAGTATAAAACAATTTGAGAATTATTCCTTACTGGCGTTGTCGACTCTGTATGGAATAGAGTTGCTGGAAGATAACGCTCAGGCTTGCACGATTAATATGTTTCAGAAATTTAATGAATTTTATCTCAAGCAGACTCAGAAAAATGAAGCTCGTATTAATGATAATGTTCTTTCCAGTGCAAAAACAATAATTACTGCAAATATCGAACAAGGCAATTTTCTAACTAGACAAAAACCTAGTGGGAAACCAATTGTCTTTAGCGAGTGGAAAGCTATCAATCTGGACAAAGAACCTATAACTATTGAAGTGCAACGCACTGAATACACCCTAGATGACATTTTTGAGAATGCTTTGAAATCGGATGGAGAGGTCCTCAAAGGGATTGAGAAGCTCGACCAAACAGACTTTTTTGCTCTGATAGATATTAATACTAGTGTTGAAAGTACAAGAGATGTGCAAATAGAGCCTAAGTATGTAAAAGCAAAAATAACTGACGTTTATCTGGAGGAAACGGAGGAGAGCAGTGGATAGAACAATAGTCCAACCATATGAAGATATTAACAGGAAAGTATACGGTTACACACTGCCACAAGTGCCTGATCATGATGGTTATATCAAGGTTGGAGAGACTACCCAAGAGACTGAAGCAAGAATAAAAAATCAGATAAGTACTGCCGGGCTAAATGCAAATATTCTATTCCAAAGGAAAGCTAAAAGAATTGATGGCAAGTGGTTCAAGGATACTGATTTGCATCGCTATTTTGAACAAAATGGCATTGAGCGAGCCAACTTTAATGATAGTGCCAGAGAATGGTTTTACTTCGATGGCTATCCTGAAAGGGCTGAGCAACTGACGGACAAATATATTCAGCTTGATTATGATGGCGTCCAAGTTAGCGATGATCACTATCAATATGTGTTAAGACATGAACAACAAAAGGCTGTTGATGCTACGCTAGATTACTATTTAAATTGCGATGATCATAAGTGTGAATTTCTGTGGAACGCTAAACCTAGATTTGGCAAAACCTTGTCTACATATGATTTTATTCGCAGACTCAAAAGAATATATGACGATGATAATAAAGCTACTAACATACTGATAGTGACTAACAGACCTGCAATCGCGAACTCCTGGTTTGACGACTATATCAAATTTATTAGTTGGCAAGAGCCTGACTTTAGGTTTGTCTCTGAAACAGATGCATTAAAAAATAAGGCAATGAGTCACGAGGAGTTTATGAATGAAATACTTAGCGCCAAGCAAGAAAGTTTTTCTCTCATAGCTTTTGTATCTCTTCAAGATCTTAAAGGAGCCGAATGGGCAGGAGGTGAATATCAAAAACTTGAATGGGTGCAGTGGCATCCGTGGTCTCTTCTTGTTGTAGATGAGGCACATGAGGGCGTTGACACATTTAAAACTGATCAAGCCTTTGATGGAATTAGCCGCAACTTCACCCTCCATCTATCAGGAACACCATTCAAGGCACTAGCAAGTAATAAATTTAATGATTCCCAAATATACAATTGGTCTTACGCTGATGAGCAAGAAGTAAGGACAAACTGGGACTATTCTTTCGGATCAAATCCATATGAGCCTTTGCCAACTCTTAATATGTTCACTTATCAAATGAGCAAGATCATTGAAGAAGAAGTTGCTGAAGGTAAGTCCATCGGGGATAAAAACTACGATTATGCTTTCGATTTGAATGAATTTTTCAAGGTCAGTAATGGCAATAAGTTTGATCGTGAAGATGACGTCAGGAAGTTTTTGGATAATCTAGCGTCCGGAAGATTCCCTTTTTCTGAAACAGAGCATCGACAAGAACTTAAACATACACTCTGGCTTCTTGCCCGTGTAAATTCAGCAAAAGCTCTTGAAAAGATGCTGCGCGAGCACCCTGTGTTTGGGAAGTACGAAATTGTGCTTGCTGCAGGTGATGGCAAGGTCTTGGCCGATGTCGATGAGAGCATTGAAGCTGAAGCACATGACACTAAAAGAGCAGAAAAAAGTTATAACCGTGTTAAGAAAGCTATAGAAAATAATGAAAGAACGATAACTCTTTCTGTAGGCCAACTTACAACAGGCGTAACCATACCGGAATGGACTGGCGTGTTGATGTTGAGTGACATTAAATCGGCTGCCTTGTATTTTCAGGCAGCTTTCCGGTCTCAAAACCCTCACGAACATATTGCCTCAGACGGAAATTTTCAGCGCAAAAATAATGCGTATATCTTTGATTTCTCACCAGATCGCACCCTAGATCTTTATGATCAATTCGCTAATAATCTTTCGAGTGACCAGGCTCAAACAGAAGACAAACGAAAAGAGAATATAAGAGAATTGCTAAATTTCTTCCCGGTTATTGCAGAAGACCGGGATGGCTCTATGCATGAGATAGATGCAGGTGAAGTACTAACTCTGCCAAATCGCATTAAAGCAACAGAGGTTGTCAAGCGCGGCTTTATGAGTAATCTCTTATTCATAAATATTGCTGGAATATTTAATGCTCCTGCTGAAATTAGAGATATTTTAAACAATATACCTCCGGAGAAAAACAAGCGCTTAGCTGAGAGAAAACCAATTAGTGATATTAAGCCAATGGTTAACCAAGAAGGTGAAGTTGAAATTCCTGAGAGCTTAATTAGTAATAAGAGAAATGAACTTTTTGGTGACAAGATCTATGCGGATCAATTTGCTCCAGAGCTTATTGAAGCAGAGAAGCTTGTCGAGGAAATCACAAGATCGACTTCAACAGGCTTTGATCAACTGGCCAGGGAGTATAATCTTACAAAAGCCCAAGTTAAAGAAAAAAGAGAAGGCTTGTAGAAGTACTCAAACAGGAATTTGAAGATATTCGTGACGAAACACTTAAAGAATATCAGTCTATTGAGAATGAATACGTTGATAAATTGATGACTGCCGATCAGGAAGAAACTGAGTCGATTCAGTCAGAAATTATTGAAAGAAAAGCAGAATCATCCATTAAGTTTTTCGAGCTAGTCAATGAATCAGCA
>CAZAKT010000033.1:0-15935 GCA_964486135.1 uncultured Mageeibacillus sp. | reverse complement strand
TTGTGCCGAGGATACCTGGCTGGAGACGGCCCGGGAAAGTAGGTCCTCGCCGGATTTTTTTATTTCCTTCCCTGCCTGGAATGAACCAATGATACAGAATAGGCGATTCGCAAGGGATCGGCCAGGCTGTGCTATCATTTTTTCGACATAAGCGGCATCTCGGCGAGGGGTAGTGCGATGAAAATTATTGTAATAGGCGCCGTAGCAGGCGGCGCGACGGCAGCTGCCAGGATGAGACGGCTGGCTGAAGACGCGGAAATCCTGGTCCTGGAACGGGGCGAGCACGTCTCTTTTGCCAACTGCGGCCTTCCCTACTACATCGGTGGCGTGATCACGCGCCGGGAGGCGCTGTTTGTCTCCCCCCTGGAAACAATCAGGGCCAAATACGGCTTTGAGATCAGGACCCTGTCGGAGGCTTTGAAGATTGACCGCGACAGGAAGGTCGTCCAGGTCAAGGATCTGACTACAGGTGAAATCTACGAAGAGACCTACGACAAGGTAATCCTGTCGACCGGTTCTTCACCTTTTATCCCCCCCATGAAGGGCATTGATGCCCAGAATATTTTCACCCTCTGGACCATTGAGGATACCGACCGGATCTGGTCCTTCATAAGGGACAGGGGTCCGAAAAAGGCCGTGGTCGTCGGCGCCGGTTTCATCGGAATCGAGATGGTCGAGAACCTGGTCGAGCGGGGAATCGAATGTACCCTGGTCGAATTGTCAGACCAGATCATGCCCCCTTTCGACAAGGATATGACAAGGATCCTGGAAGATCATATGCGGAAGAAGGGTGTCCGGGTCATCCTGGGCAGTGGGATTGAGTCAATAACCGACGATGGGGGCCTGGTCTACTTGAGTGATGGCTCCGTTGTGTCGACGGACATGACCCTCCTCTGCATCGGGGTCCGGCCCAATAACAAGCTGGCCCAGGAGGCTGGCCTGGATCTGGGCCCACGCGGCCATATCGCCGTCAACCAAGCCATGCAAACCAGTGATCCTGACATCTACGCGGTGGGCGATGTCGTCGAGGTGGATGAACCCATCCTGGGCGGCCGGACAGCCATCCCGCTCGCGGGGCCGGCCAACCGTCAAGGCCGTTTTGTCTGTGCCAATATCCTGGCGGGGGAGACGGTGGAAGCCTATCGGGGGACCCTGGGGACCAGCATCGCCAAAGTCTTCGATATGACAGCCGCCTCCGTCGGCATGTGCGAGAAGTTGTTGAAGCGGCTGGGTCTTGTCTACGGAGAGGATTATTACTATGCCCTGATCCATCCCATGAATCATGTCACCTATTATCCCGGGGCCCTGCCCATGGTTGTCAAGCTCCTCTTTGACAAGGAGGGTCTGATCCTGGGCGCTCAGATTGTGGGCTATTCCGGTGTGGACAAAAGGATCGATGTGATCGCGACCGCCATGCATTTCAAGGGGACCGTGCGGGATCTGGCCGAGCTCGAACTGGCCTACGCCCCGCCCTACGGCGCCGCCAAGGACGCGGTCAATTTCGCTGGCTTTGTGGCGGAGAATATTCTGGCCGGCCTGACCCATCCGGTGACGGTGGAAGAGTACCTGGAAAGACCCCAGGACTATACCCTGCTGGATATACGTGAAGCAGCTGAGGTCGAGGTGGGGACCCTGCCGGGATCCGTCATCCTTCCCCTGAGCCAGCTCCGGGACCGGCTGGATGAACTCGACAAGTCGAAAACCTACCTCACCTTCTGCGCGGTCGGCCTCCGCGGCTATGTCGCCGAGCGCCTCCTGAAGCAGGAGGGTTTCAAGGTTTGCAATCTGATGGGTGGCTTGAGGACCTTTGCCGCCCTCTCGACAGTACCGGCCGGGGAGCCGGGCCGGATGGAAGGAGCGGAGCCCATGGGTGACCGGGATGATAAGGGACGGGTGGCGGAGGAAGCCAAACTGCTCCATATGCTGGATGTTTGTGGTATGAGCTGCCCGGGTCCGATTGTGGAGGTCGGCAAATTCATAAAGGATCTGGAGGAGGGAGAGCTGGTCCGGGTGACCGCGACGGACCCCGGCTTCAGCGCTGATATCGAGAGCTGGGCGGAGAACACGGGCAATACCCTGCTTGAGAAGGCGGAGGGGGGTGGCTACTATACTGCCACGGTCCTGAAGGGCAGGCCTGCGAAGGCAGAAGCGCCGGCCCCGGCTCCTGAGCCGGAAAAGGCTGAGTTTACACTGGATGTCTGCGGCCTGAGCTGTCCAGGCCCCATCGTGGAGGTCGGCAAGTATTTCAATGAAATGAAGGAAGGCGAAGTCGTCCGGGTCAGGGCGACGGACCCGGGCTTTACGCGGGATGTGGGCAGCTGGTGTGAGAACACAGGCAACCAGCTCCTGGAAACTTCAGAAGGCGGCGGCTATTATACGGCCGTCATTCGCAAAGGACAGGGGACGGACCTGGCGGATCCGGATCCCGGCTTTGTCTCAAGCGGGGACCCCAAGGGCAAGGACAAGACCCTGATTGTCTTCTCCGGCAGTTTCGACAAGGTCATGGCAGCCTTCATCATCGCTTTGGGAGCGGTCGCCATGGGGGACAAGGTCCATATGTTCTTCACCTTCTGGGGCTTGAGCGCCCTCAGGAAGGATTTCCGGGTTCCCGTGGAAAAAGGCTTCATGGACAAGATGTTCACCGGTATGATCCCGCGTGGGACCCGGGGCATGGGACTCTCCCAGATGAATATGATGGGCATGGCCCCCAAGATGATGCGGAAGGTTATGAAGGACAAGGGGATCAGCTCCCTGGAGGACCTGGTCCGCGAGGCGGCTGCCAATCCGGACATTGAGATGACGGCCTGCCAGATGACCATGGATGTCATGGGGCTCAAGAAAGAGGAGCTTATAGAGGGAGTCAAGATCGGCGGGGTCGCCTCCATGCTGAACGATGCCGACAAATCCCAGTTCACCTTGTTTATCAGCTAGGGGGCCGACAGCCGGTGGGGGTAAATACTTTTATCACCCGGGGTCCGCTTCCTTATCCCATACAAGAAGGGGCCATCTCATTTTGAGACAGCCCCTTTTTAACGGAATAAGGATGCAAATCATTCGGGCGGAGGCAGGGTCAGCTTGATATCTTCCCCATCCTCAGTCCTTGCGAGCACCTGATCGCCATCAACGCTAATCCAGACAGGGGCAGATTTGGGAAAATCCAGGGGCTCATCATCTGACAATAGATCCGGTATCTCCGGTGTTTCCATAAAGCCGAACACCCAGCGATCCTCTTCATTGGCGATGAGGTAGTGGTTGACATGGCCGGCAGGCAGGCCCTCAAAACTGTACTGAACCCGGTAGCCGGAAGAGGTGGGCCGGAATTCGTAATGACCCATTATCAACTTGCCCTCTTTCGAGTAGGTAAAAATAACCCCCTTGCCGCCGTCTATCATTTCAGCCGTCATCTTATCACGGTCCAAGCCGAATCTAGATGCCCAGGTGACATTGCCCTCCACTCCCATCTCCGCCTTGTCCTCGTACCAATATTTTCTCCATTCTTCCACGTTCATTTCCCCCAGAGCCAGAGGGGCCGCAAAGGTGTAGGTGTCATAGTCGTCTTGTACACGCCTGAGGTAGTGGTCCCAGACGATCTGCCCATCAGGCCCCTCAGAATAAAGGGAGGCACTGCGGTTCAGCAAGAGGCGTAGGCTTTCATTGAATGCTGCAAGCGCTTGGGACAGGGCGACTCCAGTGTTTCCTCCCTTAGGTTCGGCTGGCTCCTCTACAGCCTGCCCGGTCGTCGATACTGTCGTTTCGCCAGCTTCCTGTCCCGGATCGGCGGGTTCGTCCTTGGCACAGCCGCCGAATATAGGAATAAGCAGGACCAGGACAAGGGCAAACACAATAGATTTTTTCATAAGTCTCCATCCTTTCCGATAAATCGTCTGCGATTTTGTCCTCAATTGTTATTATTATATTATATACTATTAATATCTATGCAGCCATTCCCCCTTATCCACCCGTTAAAGGGCCTTTTTTCTGCATAAGACAAAGAGGCCAAACAGCGAAGGTATGCAGACAGGGCCGATTGGGAGGTCGGACAGATGGGGCAAACCCTTTAAAACAGGGTTTGGATGATTATTAAGAAGTGAATAGCTGCATTCGCTTTAATAGGGAAGCAGATGTTCAATAAGCCCGCCTAAAAGACCGACCCCGGCCCCGATGAAAACCAGCTTGAAGAGGTCGATTTTTTTGAGCCTCAGGATGAAAACGACGATAAAGGCCAGGACAGCGATCAAGTCCAGGGCCAGGGGGGAGCTAGTCGTGAAAAGGGATGACAGGAACATGGAAAGGGCGGCGGCGGCGATCAGGCCCACCACTCCCGGGCGCAAGCCCTTCAGGGCCCGCTCGAACAGGGTGACCCTACCCCCGTAGAAGAGGAACCAGCCAAGGAAGAGCAGGAAGACGGTCTGGGGGAGGACAGCGGCGATTGAGGCGATCATGGCTCCCGGGATGCCGGCGACCCGGGTCCCGACAAAGGTGGCCGCATTGAGGGCGATGGGTCCCGGGGTGACCTGGGAGAGGGCGATGATGTCGGTCATTTCCGTCAGGTTGAGCCAGTGGTAGCGGTTGACCACAACCTCCTCAATCAGGGGGAGGGCCGCGTAACCGCCGCCGAAAGCCAGGGCGCCGACTTCAAGAAAGGCAATGAAGAGCCGCCAGAAGATCATGGGATTCTCTCTTCCGGGACGAAGGTGAAGGCTACGATCCCCGCGAGGGCCAGGGCCAGGATAATCAGGCCGGTATTGATTGTCGTCAGGATACTGGCCGCGAAGGCGGTCGCCATGAGCAGGAAAAAGAAGAACCGATGGGCCCGGAGGCAGGCCTTGGCCAGATCATAGACGGCCAGGATCATTACGGCCGAGATGGCGCCGCTCATGCCGCGGAGGGCCGCCCGGACCCAGTAGTTGGAGGCGAAGGCCTCATAAACGTAGAAGAGCAGGGAAATGATGATCAAGGGGGGGAGGATGGCCGCCAGGACACCCAGGATGGCGCCCAGTCTCCCCTTGAGTTTGTAGCCGGTCAGGAGGGCCGTGCTGACGGCTATGGGACCGGGGGCCGATTGGGCCAGGGCGATCAGGTCAAACATCTCCTCATCGGTCAGGAGACAGTGCTTGCAGACAAATTCATCACGGATGACAGGGACAATGGTGTAGCCGCCCCCAAAGGTAATGCTGCTTATTTTGAAGATAATCAGGAAGAAACGCCACAAACTCATAGGGCCATTCTAACACGCCCCGAAATGGCAAATCCTGTATACTGGGGGGGAAGAATCAGGCACTTGTCACAAGGATGCCGGCCGTGACCGGTTTGCGCTTGTGCTGATTTGTCGCCTGGCCAGGAGGACCTTAATGTCAACTAAACGCTATCTCATCCAGGGGGATTTTATCTCGACCCCTGAACCCGGCCAGGTGGTCGTTCACGAGGACGCCTGCATAAGTGTGGAGGATGGGCGTATTGTGGAAATCCACGCCCAAAGCCCCCAGACCGGGCCGGACGTCAAGCTGATCGATCACAGGGGGAAGCTTCTCCTCCCCGCCTTCTCCGACGTCCATCTTCATGCCGTCCAGTATGTTACCCGCGGGCTCGGCTATGACAAGGAGTTGCTGCCCTGGCTTAACGATTATACCTTCCCGGAAGAAGCCCGTTTTGAGGATCCGGCCTATGGCCAGCCTGTATTCCGGGATCTGGTGGATGACCTGTGGGCGGCCGGTACACTCCACTTCGCCATTTACTCCAGCCTGCACACGGACGCGACCCTGCAACTTATGGATACCTTTGCCAAGTCGGGTCTTTCGGCCTATGTCGGCAAGGTCAATATGGACCGGAACAGCGTTGAGGAACTCCAGGAGACGACGGAAGAGTCCATAAGCGAAACGGAACGCTATCTTGAGGAGTCGAAACAATACGCCAAACAAGGGGTCTTCCCCATCCTGACACCCCGTTTCGCCCCCTCCTGCTCCGATGAACTGCTGGGCTGGCTGGGGGAAAAGTCGGCCGGGCTCGGTTTGCCCGTCCAGTCCCACGTCAATGAGAACCTGGGCGAGATTGCCTGGGTCAAGGAACTCTTTCCCCGCTCAAAGGACTACCTTTCCGTCTATGAGGACTTTGACCTCCTGCCCCAGGGCCGGACCATCATGGCCCACTGCATCCACAATACCGAGGCAGAGATGAAAGCCTTCCGCGACAAGGAAATCCTGATTGCCCACTGCCCCGACTCCAACGCCAATCTGGCGTCAGGTATCATGCCGGCCGGTGCCATGCTGGACGCGGGGATCCGGGTGGGGCTTGGATCCGATATCGGTGGCGGAAACCGTCTCTTCATCGGTCATGCCGTAGAGGCGGCTTTGAAGCAGTCACGGCTTTTGTGGGCCCTGAGCGACCACGCCCACCGTACCCTGACCTTTGCCGAAGCCTTCCACATGGCAACGGCAGGGGGTGGTTCCTTCTTTGGCAAGACGGGGGCCTTCCTGGCCGGCTACTCATTTGACGCCCTTGTTGTTGACGACAGCCGCTTCACCCGCTATCGTCCGCTTTCGGTCTTTGAGAGGCTGCAGAAATTTGTCTTTGCGGGTGATGACAGGGATATTCAGGTCCGTTATCTGGCGGGGGAGCGGGTGGAGAGGCCGGCATTCGATTGAAGCCGGGCTATTAAGGGAAGAGGGAGAGTCGCGCGGCCGGGATCCATACCGGGAGAGGGCCGCGCCAAAGGAAAGAATATGAAGCTGATTTACGTTGAGGACGCGGGTGAGATGGACCTGGAAGCTGCCCGGATCATGGCCGCCCTGGTCCGGATCAAACCGGATGCGGTCCTTGGGCTGGCGACGGGATCGACCCCCCTTGGCGCCTACCGGGAGCTGGCCAGGATGTTTCTGGAGGAGAATCTCGATTTTTCAAGGGTTATGACCGTCAACCTGGATGAGTACATCGGCTTGGCCGGCGACCATCCGCAAAGCTATCAAGCCTTTATGCGGGAGAATCTGTTCAGGCTTGTCAATATCGAACCCGAAAATACCTTCATCCCCGACGGTTTGGCTGAAGACCTGGAAGAAGAGTGCCGGGAATACGATCTCTTGCTGGAATCCCTAGGCTTTCCCGACCTGCAGCTGCTGGGAATCGGGACCAACGCCCATATCGCCTTCAACGAACCGGATGACTGTTTTACGGCGCGTACCCGCCGCGTGACCCTGGCTGAAGAGACGATCCAGGCCAACCAAAGATTCTTTGAGGGGGGGGAAGAGGTTCCCACCGAGGCCATCACTATGGGGATGAGGGCGATCATGAGCTCCAGGCGGCTCCTGCTCCTGGCTTCGGGCAAGTCAAAGGCAGAGGCTGTGGCCAGGGCTTGTTTCGGACCGGTGACACCCCGGGTTCCCGCCTCCATCATCCAGCTCCACCCGGATGTGACGGTAATCGCGGACCGGGAGGCCCTTTCCAGGACAGAATTGTTTGGGGAAGATGAATAAGCGGAGAGGTTTTGTATGAGTGTGCGAATCCTCGTCGTTGACGACGAGCCGAATATTGTCAATATCCTGCGCTCCAATCTTGAGCGTGAAGGTTACAAGGTGATTGCCGCCTATGACGGGGAGGAGGCGCTTCAACTCGCCTTCAGCCGCAAGCCGGACCTGGTCCTGCTCGACTGCATGCTACCGGGCCTGGACGGCTTCGATGTCTGCAAGAGAATCCGTCGGGAATCCACGGTCCCCATCATCATGCTGACGGCCAAAAGTGAGGAAATTGACAAGGTGCTGGGCCTGGAGCTGGGCGCCGATGACTATATCACAAAGCCCTTCAGCGTCAGGGAGCTTCTGGCCCGTGTGAAGGCCCAGCTCAGGCGGGTCAGTATCCAGGAGGACCGGCCGGACCAGGCGCAGGCAATCCGGATCGGTGGGATTTTCATTGACCAGAACGCCTACCAGGTGACCCTGGACGGGGAGCCCGTCGATCTGACCTTACGCGAGTATGAGCTGGTCCGTTTCCTGGCCAGCCACGCGGGCCAGGTCTTTACGCGTGAGGAGTTGCTGGAAAATGTCTGGGACTACGAATACTACGGTGATGTGCGAACCGTGGATGTGACGGTGAGACGGGCCAGGGAGAAGATCGAGCCGGATCATCAGCAATTCCGCTATATTTTGACCAAACGGGGAGTCGGTTACTATTTCTGCCGTGATCATGGGGAGACGGCGACGGAAAACGATTAATGACAACTTTTCAGATTGTTCTCCTCTCCTCGTCCCTGACTGCCCTCCTTCTCATTCCCGCCCTGCTATGGAACAAGAGTTGGAGCCGGCGGAGGGCTGACCAGGATGTCATGCGGACCATGCGCCGGATCGCCAATGAACGGTCTGAATCCCAGGCCATCCTGGCCTCACTCGATGTGGGTATCGTCGCCTATGGAAGTGACGACCGCCTGCTTGCGTCCAATCCGGTGGCCGTTGATATGTTGGGTACCATCCCGGACACCCTCCCCGGCTTCCTCGACCGTTTCGGGACGGAAAACGGCATGAGGGCTGCCTATTATCTGGGCACGACCGATATCTCGGGGGAAATCAATCTCAAGGACCGTCATTTCAGGCTGGTCTGCCAACATCATTCGCTGCGTGGAAACGACAACCGCTTTGGCGGCCATATCATCACCGCCCAGGACTTCTCCGATCTCAAACGCCAGGAGGAGCGGAGGAAGGCCTTTGTCGCCAATGTCTCCCATGAACTGAAGACCCCCTTGACCACCCTGAAAACCTATTCCGAAACCCTGCTTGACTGGGGTCTTGAAGAGAAGGACCAGGAGGAGATCCGGTCGGATATCATCCGCATCTACCAGGACTCAGTCCGGATGGAGGAGCTGATCGCCGATCTCCTGCTCCTTTCCAGCCTTGATAGCAGGGGGATCCAGGTCAAGGCCTCTGTATTCGACCTGGCCGACTGCGCACGGCGGCTGAGCGAGCGCCTGTCCAGCCAGGCGGCCCCGCAGGAGATCAGGCTTGAATTTTTTTCCCTGACCCGGGAGCCCGCTGTGTTCGCCGACCAGGGCTCCATAGAACGGATCCTGTCAAACCTGATCGTCAATGCCATCCGCTATTCAAACAAGGGGGGGCATGTCCAGATATTTACCGGCTCTGTCGTCGATGACGTCTATGTCAAGGTCAAGGATGACGGAATCGGCATCTCCCAGGCGGACCTTGGCAACATCTTCCAGCGTTTTTACCGGGTCGACAAGACGGGGTCACGTCAATTTGGAGGGACGGGGCTGGGCCTCCCCATCGCGCTTGAGCTGGCCCGCATGCACCACGGGAGGATAGAAGCGGAAAGTGAACCAGCCCAGGGCAGCCAGTTCACCCTCTTCCTGCCCAGTGCCGCCAGGCTGCTCAAGGAAACCCTCTATGACCTGTCGCGCAAGGAGACACCGGATGACGCGATCACACGGGCGGCCGCCTCAACCATAAGGGACTGGGCCGGCGAGGGAGGACCCGGAGGGGACGGCCTCATTGATGTGCGGACCCTCCTTGAAATAATCGACAAAAAAGTTGACAATAGCATGGATATCACGTTGGCAAACTGAAAAGAGGTACACTTGCGCAGCTATATTATTAAGGGTGGAAAAGCCTTGAAGGGACAGGTGAAAATCGGGGGCTCGAAAAATGCCTCCCTGGCAGTCCTGGCCGCCGCCATGGCGGTGGACGGGCCCTGCGTCATTGAGAACCTGCCCGCCATAAGCGATATTAATGTTCTCCTCCAGATCTTTGAAGATATCGGGGCCACCGTCGAGCGGTTGGGACCAGGTAAAGTCAGACTCGATCCGACCCGGATCAATACCCATGAAGTCCTGCATGACCGGGTGACCCAATTGAGGGGTTCCTACTATCTGCTGGGCGCCCTGCTCGGCCGTTTCGGCAAGGTGGCGCTCCGTATGCCAGGCGGTTGTGATTTCGGGGTCAGGCCCATTGACCTTCACCTCAAGGGATTCCATGCGCTTGGCGCCAAAACGGATGTCGCGCACGGCATCGTTTCCTGCCAGGCGGATGAGCTGGTGGGCGGCGGCATCTTCCTCGATACGGTTAGCGTGGGGGCTACCGTCAATATCATGCTGGCCGCCGTCAAGGCCAGGGGCAGGACGGTTATCGACAATGCGGCGCGTGAACCCCACATCGTTGATGTGGCCAACTTCCTCAACGCCATGGGGGCCGATATCCGGGGCGCGGGTACGGATGTCATCCGGATAAGCGGACGGCCGACCCTGCCTGCAAACCAGGAATATGCGGTAATCCCCGATCAGATTGAAGCGGGTACCTATATGATCCTGGCGCCACTGACAAGGGGGGATATCACGGTAGAGGGCGTCATCCCCAAACATATGGAACCCTTGACAGCCAAGCTGGTGGAGATGGGGGTTAAGGTTGAGGAAGGCGAGGATAGCATCCGCTGTTATATGGAAGGGGAGAACAAGTTGCGGGCAGCCAGTTTCAAGACCATGCCCTATCCAGGCTTCCCCACCGATATGCAGCCCCAGACCACCGTACTCCTCTGCGTCGCGGAGGGGACGGGGCGGATGATCGAGAATGTCTGGGAGAACCGTTTCCAGTACATCGACGCCTTGCGCATGATGGGGGCCAACATAATCACCTCAGGCAGGTTGGCCGTTGTCCAGGGCAATTCGCGCCTGACAGGATCCCGGGTCACCGCCCGTGACCTGCGGGCCGGCGCCGCCCTGGTCATGGCGGGCCTTGCCGCCCAGGGGACGACGGAGGTCTTGGATATCGACCGGATTGAGCGCGGTTACGAATTCTTTGTGGAAAAATTGACGGCACTCGGCGCGGAGATTGAACGCTCCGAAGACTGATAACATGACTGTATTCTCTGTTTCACTTCGGTCGGGCTCGAGCGGCAACGCGACCTTTGTCCGTACGGAATCGGCTGGTATAACGATCGATTGCGGCATGTCCGGCCGCCAGTTCGAACTCGCCCTGGAGGCAATCGGCGAAGGCCCCCGGCGGGTTGACGCCATCCTCCTGACCCATGAGCATATCGACCACAGCTCGGGAATTGGCATTGTCATGCGCCGACATAAGATCCCCCTCTATCTGACAAGAAAAACCTACGAGGCAGCCCGGGCCGACCTGGGTCCCGTTTCTGAATCCTTGATCCATCTGATTGAGGCGGGGCAGTCCTTCGCCATCCGGGATACGGTCGTCCATCCCTTCTCCATCCCCCATGACGCCGTGGATCCGGTTGGTTTCCGGATTGAAACCGCCAGGGGCGACATAGGGATTGCCACCGATCTTGGCCATTTCGCCCCCCAGGTCCGTCAGGCGCTCACGGGCTGCCGGGTCATCCATCTTGAATCGAACTTTGATCCGGCTATGCTGGAGACAGGCTCCTACCCGCCCTCCCTGAAGAGGCGGATCGCAAGCCCGAGAGGCCATCTGTCAAATGAAGAGGCAGGCAGGGCGGCATCCTGGTTGATCCGCCAGGGTACGGAGATCCTGGCTCTTTCACACCTGTCCGAGGAAAACAACCTGCCCGAACTGGCCCTCCAGGTGGTCTCGACCTACCTGTCCCATACGGGGGCCAAGGCTGGCAGGGATTACCTGATTTCTGTCTCGGCCCGCTACAGCTGTTCCCGTCCCCATTATTTGGGTGATCCCCCGCCGGCCGGGAGCCAGGGGGCAGCCTGTCCCGGCGAGCAACTCTCCCTCTTCGCCAGGGAGGCGACTGGGAGTGGGGGGAGTCCTCAATGAAAAATGAGCGCTGGCTGATCGTGGGACTGGGCAATCCAGGCAAGGCCTATGAGGAGACCTGGCATAATGTCGGCAGGATGGCCCTGGATGAATTGGCGCGTCAGCACGGCATCCCGGTCAGGAGGCGCCGCTTCAGGGGCCTGACCGGCGAGGGCCTGATCGGGGGCGTCCCTGTCAGGTTGCTGAAGCCCAATACCTATATGAATCTTTCCGGCGACAGCATCAAGCGTGCCCTGGCCTATGAGAAAATCCCACCCGACCGGGTCATTGTCCTCTACGATGATTTTGACCTTCCCTTGGGACGGATCCGGGTCCGTGACCAGGGGAGCGCCGGCAGTCACAAGGGGATGAAGTCCATCCTGGCCTATTTGAAGGACAGGTCCTTCCCCCGTGTCCGGATCGGTATAGGCCCGCCGCCCACGGAAGATATCGTCGGCTTCGTCCTGTCAAAGATCCCGCGTTCAGCCGCCGGGTCAGTCCGGTCAGCCATCCTTGATGCCTGTCTTGCCGTCGAACTGATCGTCAGCGGCCAACAGCAGGCGGCCCAGGAACAGTTCAACAAAAAAGGCTGATGAAACCCAATAAGCTGACAAGAGGCGATGACCGGCCCCGGGAGCTTTGGTCGGACGCGGCCCGCTCCCTGCTTGACTCGGAAGCGGGCAGGCAGCTCCTGGCCTGCATCGACGGTCGAAGGCAGGCCAATCTATCCGGCCTTCCGGATCCGGCCAAATCCTTCCTGATTGCCTCCCTTCTTGACAGGACGGGCCGGCCGGCCCTTGTCCTGGTGCCGGATGAAGCCAGGGCCCGGGCCCTGGGTGAGGAACTGGCCGGTTATCTGGATCCCGGAGGGCTCCTGACCTTCCATGGCCGGGAACTCTCCCTTATCGATGCCAGGGCCGTTAGCCGTGAGATCGAACTGGAACGGGCAGCCATTATGGCCCAGCTCCTGTCCGGCGATTATCAGGTCCTGATCCTTCCGGCCGACGCCGCCCTCCAGCGCCTCCGCCTGCCGGGCACCTTCAAGTCCTTTATCATCCGGCTTGAAGTCGGCCAGTCCCTGGTGCCCGAGGAACTGGAGCGGCAGCTTATCCAGTCCGGCTATGAGCGCTTCCCGCAGGTTGAGGGACCGGGGCAGTTTGCCCGCCGCGGCGATATCCTGGATGTCTGGTCCCCGGCCGCCCGTGAGGACGGGATCCGTGCCGTCAGAATCTCCTTCTTCGATATCGAGATTGATGAATTGAAGGCGCTCGATCCCGATAGTCAGCGGTCGACCCGGACCCTGACAGCCTTTGATCTGGCTCCCGCACGCGAACACCCCCTCCTGCCCGGGGAATGGGAGGAAACAGGCCGCCAGGTCAGGGAGCTCCTCGATCGGGAGCTCCGGCAATTGGCCGCATCGGGATCCGGGAAAGAGGCGGTGGAACGGCTGAGGCGGTCTGGGGAACGCGACCTTGAACGCCTGTCGGAAAAGATCTATTTTCCTTCCCTGGACAGATGGCTGCCTTTTTTTGAACAGGCCGCGACCAGCATAATTGACTATGCGGCGCCTGGCCGCCCCTTGTTCTTCCTCGATGAACCTCTCAGCTTCTCCCAGCGCCTGGACGCGGCCCAGGCCGGCTACCAGACACGGCTGACCGGCTACAGGGAAAGGGGGGAGAGCTTTTCCGTCGCCGCCTCCTGCCAGTTGACACCGGCCCAGGTCTTACAAGCGGTCGACCGGGAATCCTCCTTTCTGGCCCTTCTTGACCTGTCTTTTTCCGGCAACGGACTGCCTGGCGCCGAGGCGATCGCCTTCCGCGCCCGGGTTTCTGACAAATACAGGAACAAGCCGGATCGGCTGGCGAAACAAATAGCGAAAATAAATCAACAGGGGGGCTCCAGCCTCCTCTTCACAGGCTCGGAAGAGCGGGCCGAGCGACTTTCCCTTTTCCTGGCCGAAAGCGAGCTCTACTCCAGCCTGGTTCTGCCCTGGGAAATGCCGCGTGGTTTTATTTTCCCCGAGCAAGCCCTTTTTATTGCCGGTACGGGGGACTTGTTCGGTAGCGGCAGACGGAAGACCAGGACGGCCCGCCGAACGAAACGGGAGGCCTTCTTCACGGGCCTGGAACCGGGCTCGCTTGTCGTCCACGAGGACTACGGCATCGGTCAATACCAGGGGACTGAGATAATCGCGACCAGCGATGGTGAGCGCGACTATCTCACAGTCAACTACCGGGACGGCTTGCTCCGCCTGCCCGTCGATCGGGTCGGACTTCTGACCCCCTACATCCCGGCAGGTGAGGCCAAGCCCAAACTGTCCAGGCTGGGCGGAGCGGAATGGCAGCGTCAAAAGGAAAGGGCCCGATCCTCGATCAAGCGGCTGGTGACGGACATTACCTCCCTCTACGCCGAGCGACGGGCCATCAAGGGCCATATCTACGGGCCTGACACCCCCTGGCAGAAGGACTTTGAATTTGCCTTCCCCTATGAGGAGACGGAGGACCAGATCCGGGCAATCAAAGAGATCAAGGGAGATATGGAAAGTGACAAGGTCATGGACCGCCTGGTCTGCGGTGACGTCGGTTTCGGCAAGACCGAAGTCAGCTTCCGGGCCCTCTTCAAATGTGTTATGGAGGGCAAACAGGCCGCTTTGCTGGCTCCTACGACCATCCTGGTCAGCCAGCACTACAAGAATCTTCTGGAAAGACTGGAAGGTTTTCCGGTTACGACCAGGCAGTTGTCACGTTTCGTCCCGCCGGAGGAGCAAAAGGAAACCATTAAGGGACTGGCCTCGGGAAAGGTGGATATTGTCATCGCGACCCACCGCCTCCTGTCCAAGGACGTCGTCTTCCGGGACCTCGGCCTTCTGGTCATTGATGAGGAGCAACGCTTCGGGGTCGACCATAAGGAGATGATCAAGGCCCTTTCGCCCACCGTGGAGGTCCTCTCCCTGTCGGCCACGCCCATCCCCCGAACCCTTCATTTTTCCCTGTCCGGGATCCGGGACATCTCACTTCTGGAGGAGGGCCCGGAGGACAGGCTGCCCGTCCATACAACCGTGATCGAGTATTCGGAGGACCTGGTCCTGGATGCCATCCTGCGCGAACAGGCCAGGCACGGACAGGTCTTCTATCTTTATAACAATACCCATACCATCGACCGGCGGACGGCAGAACTGGCGGAGAAACTGCCGGGTGTCCGCTTTGTCACAGCACACGCGAAAATGTCTGAACGCCGGCTGGAATCAGTCATAGAGGATTTTGTCGCCGGGGACTATGATGTCCTGGTCTGCACGACCATCATTGAATCCGGCATTGATATGCCCCAGGTCAATACCCTGGTCGTCGAGGACGCTGACCGGTTCGGCCTGGCCCAGCTCTATCAGCTCAGGGGCCGGGTCGGCAGGTCGGACCATCAGGCCTATGCACTGATCACCTACAGGCCGGACCGGGTGATAGGGGAGGCGGCCCAGAAAAGACTGGCGGCCATCCGGGACTTTACGGAGTTGGGATCCGGTTTCCAGATCGCCCTGCGTGACCTGGAAGTGCGCGGCGCCGGCAGCCTGCTGGGTGCGGAACAAAGCGGCCATCTGGGGGCCATCGGCTATGACCTCTACTCCAAGATGCTGGAGGAGGCCGTCATCGAGGAGAGGGAGGGCAAGGCGCCCGAGAAGAAAGCGGCGACCGTGGTCGATCTGGCCGTTGATGCCGTCCTGCCCTTGGCCTATGTCCGGGAAGGCGGGGAGCGGCTCGATCTTTACCGGCGCCTGGCCTCGATCGGAAATATTGGCGATTATCGGGATGTCTATGACGAACTGCTTGACCGCTACGGCGACCCGCCTCCCGAGGCCCTTGCCCTCCTCGACATCGCCTATATCCGCGCCTTCGGCGAGCGCGCCGGCTTTTCGCGGATCAGGGCCAGCGGATCTGACATTGAACTCCTCCTGTCCGACCAGGCATCGGACTCCATGGACCTGATTGCCAGCCTGCTCGCCTCGGGGACTGAAGACTACCCCCTGACATTCAAGGCTGGTTATAGGCCCCTGATCCTGATGAGGGGGGCGGCAAAAAAAGCTTCCCTGGCGCCAGGCCTCCTCCGTGACCTCTTCGCGGCTGTCCCGGCACTTTCTTGAAGTTTGTTTCCGTCTGTACTAAAATGACGGAGCGAGTCCCAGTGGCCTAATGGATAAGGCAGTAGCCTCCGGAGCTGCGGATGCGGGTT
>CAZAKT010000032.1:0-16418 GCA_964486135.1 uncultured Mageeibacillus sp. | reverse complement strand
CCAGTCGCGTATATCGAGCTTGGGGGGGTTCCCGTTCCAGCTCACAAAATTAAGCTCCCGGTTCCAGCCTGACTTGGGGCTGGAAGAGAGCACCGCGATCTCTTTTAGAATCTCAAACTTAAACTCTGCCATCTTTTGCTCCTCGCTCTTTCTAGCTCTCGCATTACTCCTCGAGTAGTCTGGGCCCGACCTGCCAAATTTCATTGGCGTAATCGCCTATGGTCCGGTCGGAACTGAAATAGCCGCTTGAGCAGATATTATTCCAGCATAGCCTCGCCCAGTCAATCTGATTCCGGTAGGCCTCGTGGGCGCAACGCCTCGCCTCCCGGTAGTCCTTGAAATCCCCCAGCACATAGTAAGGGTCTGCCTTCTCCTGGCTGGATCCCTGGAGGAGGCGGTCGTAGAGGGCCCTGAACATCCCTGTATTCCCATCCGACATGGTTCCGTCAACCAGGGTGTCGACGGCCCGGCGCAGGCCCTCAATGTTCTCATACTGCCAGTGGGAGGTATAGAATTTCTTGGTGTCAGGGAAATCCTTCAGGCGGGGGCCGAACATGAAGATATTGTTCTCGCCCACCTGCTCCAGGATCTCGATGTTGGCCCCATCGTAGGTCCCCACCGTCAGGGCCCCGTTCATCATGAACTTCATGTTCCCTGTTCCGGAAGCCTCCATACCCACCGTGGAGATCTGCTCTGAGATATCCGCGGCCGGGATGATCTGCTCGGCCAGGGAGACATTGTAATTGTGCATGAAGACCACCCGCATCTTCCGGTTGACCTCCAGGTCGGCGTTGACCCGGAAGGCCACCTCATTGATGAACTTGATGGTGGCCTTGGCCAGGAAGTAGCCGGGCGCCGCCTTGGCCCCAAAGATGTAGGCCACGGGTGGGACGTCAAGATCCGGATTCTCCTTGAGGAAATAGTAGCGGTCCAGGATCTCCAGGGCATTCATGAGCTGGCGCTTGTACTCGTGGAGCCGCTTGATCTGGACATCGAAGATGAAGGAAGGGTCGATCTCAATCCCCTCCCGCTCCCGGATGACCCGGGCCAGGCGTTCCTTGTTGGCCCGCTTGATCTCCAGGAGATTCCTCATCTCCCGGGTATCCTCCGTGTAGGGCAGGAGCTGGCGCAACTGGTCCATGTCCTTCAGCCAGCCGTCCGAACCATAAAGGCGGGTCAGGAGGGCGGAAAGACCCGGATTGCACTGGTCCAGCCAGCGGCGGGGGGTCACCCCATTGGTCTTGTTGCTGAACTTGTCCGGCCACCAGCGGTAGAAGGGGTTGAAGACCTCTTGCTTCAGGATCTCGCTGTGGATCTTGGCCACCCCATTGACCGACCGGCAGGCGTAGAGGGCCAGGAGGGCCATATGCACCTTGCCGTCGTGGATGGGGGCCAGGGGCAGGATCTCATCCTGGTTGAAGCCATGCTGGAAGGCCTCCTGCCTGAACTGGGCGTCAATCCGCTCAATGATCTCCAGGACCCGGGGGAAAAGGAAGCGGAAGATCTCAAGATCCCACTTCTCCAGGGCCTCCTGCATGATGGTGTGGTTGGTGAAGGCAAAGACCTGGGTGACAATCTCCCAGGCTTCCTCCCAGCTCTGCCGGTTCTCATCCAGGAGCAGACGCATAAGCTCAGGGATGGCCAGGACCGGATGGGTATCGTTCAGCTGGATGACATTCTCCTCTGCAAAATGGGAGAAGTCATAGCCGTGGCGCTCCCGGTACTTCAGCACCAGGGTCTGCAGGGAGGCCGAGACGAAGAAGTACTGCTGGCGGACGCGGAGGACCTTGCCATCGTAGGTGGTGTCGTTGGGATAAAGGACCCGGCAGATATCCATAACCCGGTTCCTTTGAATAACAGCATCGTCGAAGCGCTGGGAGTTGAAGAGGTTGAAGTCGAACTCCTCGGCCGGCTCCACCCGCCAAAGGCGGAGGGTATTGATATTTTCCGTCCCGTGACCCGTGATGGGCAGGTCCATGGGGACAGCCCAGACCTTCATATCGTTGAAGCGGACCAGGACCTTGTCCTCCCGCCGCATGACCATAAAGGGATAGGGGAGCTCCATCCAGGCGTCCGGGTATTCCTTCTGATGGCCGTGCTCGATCTCCTGGCGGAAGAGACCGTAGCGGTAGAGGAGGCCGTGGCCCTTGACCGGGAGGTTCATAGTAGCTGAGGAATCGAGAAAACAGGCTGCCAGCCGTCCCAGACCCCCATTGCCCAGAGCCGGGTCCGTCTCCTCGCCCAGGACCGAATCAAAGTCAAAACCGGCCTCCTCGACAAAGGACTTGACATGGTCGAAGAGACCCCGGTTGAGCAAGTTGTTTTGCAGACTGCGGCCGACCAGGAACTCGGCCGAAAAATAGTGGACCTGACGGCCCTCTTCGTAGAGGGTCCGGGACTTCTCCCAGTCGGGCCCGATCTCCTCCATGACAGTTTTTGAAAGTGCCGTCCAGAACTCGTGTTCGGAGGCGTGGGCAAGGCCCTTGCCGTAACCGGCGTAAAGGTGAGCTTCCACCTTCTCTTTGAGTAAAGCTTTATCCATAACCAACCTCAACTAAATTGACCGAGGGTAATTATAACAGACTGACAAAAATCGCTGATTTAATCCGTTAAAAGTCCTTTCGACTGGACGGGGCGGTCCTTGCCAGCAGTCCTGGGCCGGTGGAGAAAAGATAGTGACTAGTCTGACGGCTGTGCCTGACTCAATCGGATCCCTGCTGAGCTTCTTTTGCTTGATTGGAGCTTTGGTGTTCGCCTGCCGCCTCTCCTGGTCCGACATCCGGACCCGTCAGGTTCTAGACAGGGACCTGGCCTGCTTTGCCCTCTTCACGGCCCTGCCCAGGGTCCTGTCCTTTGAGGGGCCGGCCTGGGTCCCAGGCTCACTTCCCCTGTGGCTGGGCCAGCTCCTGGATCTGGCCAGTAGTTGTAGCGGGGGCCTCCTCCTCTTCGCCCTGGCGGTCACAGGCCGCCTTTTACCGGGCCGGGAGCTCATCGGGGCAGGTGATATCCTCTTCGCCCTGGCAGCCGGCTTCCTGCTGACTGCTGGCGCCTCCCTGGCCTCGGTCTGCCTGGCCTTCTTCCTGGCCCTCCCCTTCTCCCTCTTCCTCCTTCTTACAGGGAAGAAAAAACCCCTCCCCTTCATCCCCTTCCTGGCCCTGGCCAGCTTCCTGCTTTACTTCTTGCCCCTGCCGGGAATCTGGCATTTTTGACTCTTTCAGCCAGGCCCTGACCAAGCTTGCCCGCTCGTGATAAAATAGAGCAGTCCGATAAGAGACCTGGAAAAAGAACATGCCCCGTAGAATCACAAAACCCCTGATCGTCCTGGTCATCGTCGTCATCCTGATTGGCGTCGTCCTCGTAGGCTTCAGCCTGGGCTACCGCTATGTCCGCGAACAGGACAAGCGGCTGGGCTATCTGAAGGACCAGTTTGACGCCCGGGGCTTCTCCCCCTTTGACAAGGATACGCCCGGTTCAGTGGAGATCTATATCCAGCAGCAATCGACCACCGAGGAGATTGCGGAAATGCTGGCGGACAAGGAGCTGATCGGCAGCACCTTCGCCTTTGAATTCCTCTCAAAATTCAATGGCTTTGACGGCCAGTACCAGTACGGCACCCACTACCTGGTGGAGGGTATGAGCTACGACGAGATCATGGTGGTCCTGACCAACCAGCCACAGCCGGTCACCATCACCTTCATCGAGGGCATGACCTATCAGCAGATGAAAGAGGCCATGCTGGAGGCCGGTATGCGCTTCAATCCGGACCTGCTCGATGCCATGGTCCGCCAGCCCGGCCTGTTCTCCGACTACGACTTCGTCCAGCAGATCGAGATCAACAGCGGCCGCGAGTGGTTGCTCCAGGGCTATCTCTGGCCTGATACCTACCAGTTTGATGTCAATGCCACCGAACAGGAGATCATCCGGATCTTCCTGAACAATACCGAGCATCACCTGCGGGCCGGGGGTTACTATGACCGGGCTGAGGAACGGGGTATGACCATCGACCGGGTCCTGACCCTGGCCTCCATCGTCCAGCAGGAGGGTCCCATCGACGAGATGCCCAAGATCGCCAAGGTCTTTTTGAACCGGCTGGAGCGGGATATGATGCTCCAGTCCTGCGCGACCGTCAACTACCTGAGGGCAGAGGAAGGCCGGGATCCCGAACTCTGGATCCTGAACGCCGACATTGAGCGCTACAAGGACAGCCCCTTCAATACCTACCGGCATGATGGCCTCCCGCCCGGACCCATCAACTCACCCGGCTCCGTCGCCATTGAGGGCGTCCTCTGGCCGGCCACGGAGAGAAGCTGGGCTGGGGCCAACGGCTACCTCTTCTTCTGCGCCAAGGGGGACGGAAGCAACGATTTCTCCAAGACCAATGAGGAACACGAGGCCAAGATTGCCCGCTACCGCGAGCAGCAGTCCTAGACTTATTCCCTTTTAATAACTGAAATAGAGGCAGACCGAAAGGGCTGCCAGACAGATCAGGGCCAGGACCCGGTTGACAGGGTGGACGCCCCTGTCTCCTGTTCCCTTGATCAGGCTGATCCCCCTCCCCTCCCGCCGGACCGCCGCCTGGCCTATCAAAGCCGCAGGGGCCAGGAAGAGGACCAGGAGGACCAGGACCGCCGAGCCCGTGAAGAGCCTGACCCGGAAGGGGTCGATCAGGGGCATGCCGAAAACGGCCTGGCTGATGGCCGCGAAGAGGGTTCGGGCATAGAGCAGGGCCAGGGCGAAACCCGCCGTGGCCAGCGAGGAGGCAAAAAGCGAGCCGGAAGCCGTCCGTACCCAGGCGGCCAGAAGGGCCAGGAGGAAGAAGACGGCCAGGCCCGGCAACTCCAGGCCCAGGCCGGCGGCCAGGAGGGCGGGCAGGACCAGGCGGATGAGGGGGCCTCCACCGCCCGAATAGACAGGCTGGATCAGGCCCCGGAACAAGAGCTCCTGACCGGTCGCGGGCAGGAGGAGCGAGACGGCCAGGACCAGGAGGGAGATCAGGGGGGAACGGCCCAGATAGAGGGCCCCCTTCTGCCACAAATCGGGGACGGCGAACCAGCCGCTGGCGGCAGGCAGGAAGGAAGTCATGAGCTGGGTCAGGCTCCAGACCAGCCAGCCGGCAAAAAAGCCGGCAAGGGGGGAGGCCAGGACAAGGGCGGGGGTAAGGCCCTGCCCCATCACCAGTCGGGGGGCCGGCCTGAAAAAGGCCAGGGCGACCGTGGCTGAAAGAAGTGGGATAAAGCCAAAGAGGAGAAAGACCCGAAGGACGTAGGCCTCAAATCCCTCCCCATAGCCTATGGCCAGGGGGAAGCGGCCCAGATAGTCCAGGGCGAAGAAGGCAGAAGTCAGAAGCGTGACCAGGATCAGGGCCAGGGCCGCCAGGGGCGCGACCCGGTCCAGTTCACGCCGGTCGGCTGCCTGCCTCTTTGAACGGGCATCGACCAGGGCAAAGGAGGAGACGGCCGGTGGCCGGCTTGCCCTCTGATTCACCCTCTCCTTGCGCTCCCTCTCCATGCGACCAGTTTAGCACGGGCCGGATCAATCCGGCGTGACACGGGAAGCCGCCTGGTCACGGGCAGCCCTCCCCTTCCAGACAAAGCGCAGGGGGCTGCCGAAAAAGTCAAAGTTTTCGCGCAGCCTGTTCTCCAGGTAGCGTTCGTAGGAAAAATGCAGAAGGCGTTTGTCATTGACAAAAAAGATGAAGGTCGGCGGCAACACACTGCCCTGGGTCGCGTAATAGATGCGAAGATGCCGGCCCTTCTGCTGGGGGGTCGGGTGCTGGACGATGGCCTCGGCGATGACCTCGTTGAGGACGCTGGTCGCCACCCGGCGGGTCGAAGACTCATAGACTCGCAGGATCAGGGGCCAGAGCTTCTGGAAATTGTAACCCGTCTTGACCGAGAGAAAAAGGATGGGAGCATAAGGCATGAACTGGAAACGACGGCGGATCTTCTCCTCGTATTCCGCCTGACTTGTCTCCCCCCTATCGACCAGGTCCCATTTATTGACCACGATAATGGAGGCCTTGCCATCGTTATGGGCCAGGCCCGCCACCTTTGTATCCTGTTCGGCCGGGCCCTCCACGGCGTCGATCATGAGGATGGAGACCTCAGCCTGCTCGACACTCCGCCTTGAGCGCAGGGCGCTGACATACTCTATCCTGTCCCCGATCTTGGCCTTGCGGCGGAGGCCGGCCGTGTCATAAATCAAAAAGCGTCCGTACTCGTTCTCAACCAGGCTGTCAATGGCGTCCCGGGTGGTGCCGGGGATATCGGAGACGATGCTCCGCTCCTCCCCCACCAGCCGGTTGGCCAGGGAGGACTTGCCCACATTGGGCCGGCCGGTGATGGCGACCGTGATCACATGGGCCTCCTCTTCCTCCACCTCCATCCCCTTCATAGGTTCCGTCACCGCGTCCAGAAGCTCCGTCAGCCCCAGCTTGTGGGAGGCGGAGATGGCCAGGGTCGAAGCGAAGCCCAGTTCATAGAAACCGTAGAACTCCAGCGGTTCCTCGCCGGGCCGGTCGGCCTTGTTGACCGCCAGGACGACCGGTTTGCCGCTCTTCCTCAGCATGTCGGCAATCCTGAATTCGATGTCGGAAAGGCCCGTATGCAGGTCGGTCAAAAAGCAGATGACGTCCGCCATGTCGATGGCCACCTCCACCTGGGCGAAGACAAGCCTGTGCATATCATCGTCGGAAAACTCGATGCCGCCCGTATCGACGACCGTAAAGGTCAGGCCCCCCCAATCGCACTCCCCCATGACCCGGTCACGAGTCACGCCCGGATCAGGGCCGACAATGGCCGTCCGCTTACCCGTCAGCGCGTTGAACAGGGTCGACTTGCCGACATTGGGCCGGCCGACAATGGCAAGAACAGGTGTACTCATAAGCCTGCCTCCTCCTTCAAACGAACAAAAAGCAACGTGCCACAGGCGCGCTGCTCCTCATTCTCCCCGCCTGGGAGCGGGTGTTATTTCTTCCCGTCTCCGACAGTAAGGACTTGGCGCCCGTCGTAGTATCCGCAAGCCTTGCAGACACGGTGCGGTGCCCGAAGCGCGTGACACTGCGGACAGCGGACCAGGTTGACTGGATTGATCTTCCAGTTGGCCCGGTGTGTGCGTGATCTTTTCTTTGACCACTTTCTTTTAGGTACAGCCATCGGTATCCCCTCCCCCGGCTAAATAGTTTAATGGCGGCGCCCCGTTCGGTTGCGCCTCAAGTATTATCCCTGAAGGTTGACAGCCTGTCAAATGGCCGTCACCTGGAAATTCGCGATTGTCAATAGTGGGCCTAGTTGCCCGGGACCAGCCCCTCTACCGCAGGGCCCACATCGGTCCCTGGATTGGCCGTCACTTCCAGCTGTAGCCGGGTACTGATAGTATGGCGGTTGTCGAAGCCCAGGGAATAGCCCAGCTCGATGGCCCCGCCCTCCTCGGTCATCCGGCCCTTGACCTCGTGGGTCAGGACAGAGAAGCGGACCGGGCCGTAGGGCGTGGATTTCGCCTCGATCCTCTGGTCCCCCTTGACGAACTCCAGTTCCATCTCAACGCTACCTGTCCGGCTTAGGATCACCCGCCCGTTAGGAAAGAGGCTGACCCGGGTCTTGGTGCCCCGCATGCCGGTCGCGTCGCTTTCATCGTAGGATACATTCCAGACGTCCTGGTTCTTCTCATAGGAAAGCTGGCCATGGGTCATGAGACGGACAGGATCAAGCTGCTCCCCGTCAGCCCACTGGCTACTCTCGAGATTAATAATGGCGTCCTTGTAGATATCAGAAGATGTGAACACTCTGTTCCCCCTAGTTCTCCCACGTGTCCAAGTCAATATGATGAACGATATCGACAGGCATGTCAAGAAAACGGGCGGCCTGGCGGCGGAAGGTATCCTCTGAATCACTGCAATAGAAGGTCACGGCCCCCTCCTGCCCCTGGGGGGCCAGGAGACCGTCTGCCGCCAGCAGGCCCTCGGCCGACCGGGCGACCGCCGGGGCGCTGTCATTCAAGACCGTCCCAGGCGGCAGGGCCTTGCTGATGGTGTCAAAGAGGAGGGGATAGTGGGTGCAGCCCAGGATGACGACCTGGGGGGAGAAGGCCTTGAGATCCTCCAGGTAGAGGCGGGCAACCAGGTCGGGGATCTCCCCCTGCCAGAGCCCCTCCTCGACCAGGGGAACAAAGAGGGGGCAGGCCTGCTGCCGGATCAGGGGTGGGGCCATACCCCGTTCAGCGGCCAGGCTAAGGAGCCGGTCCCGGTAGACCCCGCTTGAAACGGTGGTCCGGGTTCCCAGGACCCCGATCCTGATCTCCTCCTCCGCCAGCCGGGAGGCCGCTTCCAGGGCCGCCCCAGATCCGTGTCCGACCACTTCCAGGACCGGAAGCGGTTCGGCCAGGAGGCCGACCAGGTCGCCCGCGGCGGCGCTGGCGGTATTGCAGGCGATCACGATCAGCTTGACCTCAAGCGAAAGGAGAAAACGGGTGATCTGACTGGCGTAGCGCCTGACCGTGTCCGTCGACTTGGTCCCGTAAGGAGAGCGGGCCAGGTCGCCGAAATAGACCAGGTTCTCCCCGGGCATACGGTCCCGCAGGGCCTTCAGGATGGTCAGCCCCCCGATACCGGAGTCAAAGACGCCAATAGGGGCCGCCGAACCGGGCCCGGATTCCTGACAAGAGGTCATACGCGTCCGCCTAGTAGGCCTTGCCCCAGTAGACCCTGTAGCGGGCAGGCTGGCCGCAGACGACACAGGTCTCACCTTCCAGCGGCTCCTCCTGGGCCAGGCAGCGGGAGCTGGCCGTGGTCTCCTCCTTGACCCTGGCCTCGCAGTCCTCCGAGCCGCACCAGGCGGCCAGGACGAAGCCCGGCACCTCCACCAGGCTCTTCACGAAGGGCTCCCATTCCCCTATCTCAAAGATCCGGGATTCCAGCCGCTCCTTGGCCCGGGCGAAGATACGGTCGCGGAGGGCCTCCAGGAGGCGGGGGACCTCTTCCTGGACCCGATCCAGATCAAGGGCCTGCTTGTCGCGGTTATCCCGGGTGACCGCAATGCAACGGCCCTCCTTGATATCCCGGGGGCCGATCTCCAGGCGAAGGGGGACCCCCTTCATCTCATGCTCGGAGAACTTCCAGCCCGGCATGCGGTCGCTGTCATCCAGAAGGACACGAAAGCCATCCCCTTCCAGACGGTCGGCCAGGTCACGGGCCGCCTCAAGGACACCCTCCTTGTGCTGGGCGACCGGGATCACCACCACTTGGACGGGGGCCACAGCCGGCGGCAGGACCAGGCCATCGTCATCCCCATGGACCATGATAAGGCCGCCTATGGAGCGGGAGGAGATCCCCCAGGAGGTCTGGTGGACATAGCGGAGCTCATTGTCCTTGTCGGTGTACTGGATGCCGAAGGCCTTGGCGAAGCCGTCGCCCAGATAGTGGGAGGTCCCCGCCTGGAGGGCCTTGCCATCGTGCATCATGGCCTCGACCGTGTAGGTGTTGACGGCGCCAGCAAATTTCTCCGACTCGCTCTTCATGCCGCGGAGGACCGGGATGGCCAGGGCATTCTCATAAAACTCGGCGTAGACGGCAAGCATGTCCAGGGTCTCCTGGACCGCTTCCTCGGCCGTGGCGTGGGCCGTGTGCCCCTCCTGCCAGAAGAATTCACGGGTCCGGAGGAAGGGCCGGGTCGACTTCTCCCAGCGGACCACGGACACCCACTGGTTGTAAAGTTTGGGCAGGTCCCGCCAGCTCTCGATGATATCCGCGTAGTGGTCACAAAAGAGGGTCTCCGAGGTCGGACGGATACAGAGGCGTTCGGCCAGCTTCTCCTCGCCGCCATGGGTCACCCAGGCAACCTCGGGGGCGAAGCCCTCGACATGGTCCTTCTCCTTCTGGAGCATGCTCTCCGGGATGAAGAGCGGCATCATGACATTTTGGTGGCCGGTAGCCTTGAATCGGCGGTCAAGCTCCTTGGTAATCAATTCCCAGATGGCGTAGCCATAAGGTCGGAAAATAATGCAACCCCTGACCGACGAATAGGAACAGAGCTCCGCCTGCAGGCAGATATCCGTATACCAGCGGGAAAAGTCCTCCTCCCGCGATGTGATGGACTGGACCATCTTCTCTTGCTTGCTCAAGCTATTGGCCTCCTTCTCTCTTTTGATCCTCAGCTGCCGCTTTGCGCTTCCACAAGTTCCGAAGTCTGGATGGCAATGGACATCTCCTCATTGGTCGGGATGACAAAGACCTCCACGGTCGAATCCTCTGTTGAGAGGGTCAGTTCCTGGCCGCGGGCCTTGTTGACCTCCAGGTCTATTTTAAGGCCACGGTAGGCGATACCGTCACAGATGGCCTTGCGGATCAGGGTGGCGTTCTCGCCGATCCCTGCCGTGAATACCAGGGTATCGAGTCCGCCCAGGGCCGCGATATAGGAGCCCAGGATCTTGATGGCCTGGTAGGTGAACATATCGATGGCCAGCTTGGCCCGTTCATTCCCCTCGGCCGCCGCGTCCTGGATGTCCCGGAAATCAGGGCTGATCCCCGAAACTCCCAGCATGCCGCTCTTCTTGTTGAGGATATCGTCGACCTCGTCGGGCGAAAGGTTGCCCAGCTTGCCTATGAAGGGGACGATGGCGGGGTCGATGCTTCCGCAACGGGTCCCCATCATGATCCCCTCCAGGGGGGTCAATCCCATGGAAGTGTCGATGCACTTGCCGCCCTTGATGGCGGCAAAGGAGGCGCCGTTACCCAGATGGCAGGTGATCAGGCGGTAGCTGTCCGGGTCGTGCTTGGTCAGCTGGGCGGCCCGGCGGGAGACATAATCGTGGGAGGTCCCATGGAAGCCGTAGCGGCGGACCCCGTACTTCTCATAGTACTCATAGGGGACCCCATACATGTAGGCACGGGCCGGCATGGTCTGATGGAAGGCCGTGTCGAATACAGCTACCTGCGGGATCCCCGGCATGAGTTCCCCGCAGACCTCGATGCCAAGCAGGTTGGCATTGTTGTGAAGGGGGCACCAGCCGGAGCATTCCCGGATGGCGTCCTTCTGCTTGTTCAGAACCAGGGCCGGCTCGGAGAAATAGGGGCCGCCGTGGACCACCCGGTGGCCAACGGCCGACAGGGCTTCGAGCGAATCGATGACGGGGTGTTCCGGATCCAGCAGGGTCTCCAGGATGATATGGACGGCATCGGCATGCGTATTGATGTCCCGCACGCAGTTGATGGAATGGCCGTTCTGGTCCTCATGCTTGAAGATGGGTTCATCCAGGCCGATGCGTTCACAGATGCCCTTGGCCAGGACCGCCTTGTTGTCGCTATCGATCAGCTGGTACTTCAAGGACGAACTACCTGAATTGATGACGAGAATTAACATTTACCAAGCTCCTTACGCTTCAATAATAAATCTATATTTCCGACCTAGTCGTCGGCTCCAGCAGCCTGCACCGCTGTCAGGGCGACAACGCCCGCGATGTCGGCCGCGCTGCATCCACGCGATAAATCGTTGACCGGTTTGGCGATGCCTTGGAGCATAGGGCCGTAGGCCCTCGCCTTGGCCAGGCGCTCAACCAGCTTGTAACCGATATTCCCCGCATTGAGGTCCGGGAAGATCAGGCAGTTGGCCGCGCCCGCGACGGCGCTGTCCTTGGCCTTCATCCTGGCCACGGCGGGCACCAGGGCCGCGTCGGCCTGGAGTTCCCCGTCTATCATGAGGTCGGGGGCCAGGCTGCAGGCCAGGCTGGTCGCCTTGGAGACCTTTTCAGGCATCTCCCCCAGACCGCTCCCCAGGGAGGAATAGGAGAGCATGGCCACCCGCGGCTCTATTCCCGTAAGCTGGCGCCAGGATTTTGCCGAGGTAACGGCGATCTCAGCCAGCTCCTCCACGGTTGGATTGAGGTTCAAGGCACAGTCGGACATGAGGAACATGCCCTCGTAGCCGTAGTCACAATCAGGGACTATGAGCAGGGTATAGGTCGACACAAGCTTGGTTCCCGGCTTGGTCTTCAGGATCTGGAGGGCCGGCCTCAGGGTATCGGCTGTCGTATTGACCGCCCCGGCCACCAGGCCGTCGGCCTTGCCCAATTTAACCAGCATCATGCCGAAGGTGGTCGGATCCTCCACCAAAGAGGCGGCCCGGTCCCGGGTCATGCCCTTGTGTTTCCTTATATCGTAAAGGGTGTCGGCCATCTCCTCCAGGCCCTCATAGGAGGCCGGATCCATAAAGGTCACTTCCCCCAGGGCAAGGTCGGGAAAAGCTTCCCGGATACCCGCCTCATCCCCTATTAAAATAATTTTAGCCGCTCCGTCCGCTGTCACGGCCGCTGCGGCTTCCACTACCCTCCTGTCGCCCGATTCGGGCAGGACTATTGTTTTTTCAAGTTTCCGCGCTTTCGCCACTATCTCTTCCATAAAATCCATTGTCGATCGCCTCATTCCTCTTTTCAAACCTGTTGACGCAGAATAACAAGACTCGGGCACAAGGCCCGGTTCCTTCCAAATGGCTGGCGCGGCAGGGCGGACCCTGCCTACTCGCAAAGCCAGCAAAATTATAACACAGTGTCAGCGGAGGGCGACCAGGACAGCCGTATTATCCTCGGCGGAAAGTGTGTAGGTCCGGGCGGTCCCCCCCGGCCTGTACCAGCCTCCGAAGATATCGCTGGTCTGGCTGGAGGCATAGGAATACATGAGGACTTCCCGGGCCGAGTCGACCAGGACCGGATCCTGGCAGGCCCGGCCCAGGGAGAGGGCCAGGGCATAGTCACAGGACTCCGCGTAGCTGCTGGCCGACCCGCCCGACACCGGATTCCAGCCCGCTGGCAGCCTCTTGTCGTCCCGCAGCTGGGAGCGGATGAAAGAGAGGAAGGCCGGGTCTAGGGTGCCGACCTCGGCCAGGTGGAGGGCTATGGTGATCTGTTCCGTCGTTTGAGAAAGCAGCCTGTCGCCTGTCACCGCAAGGTAGGTCTTGTCATCCTCTCCCACGGCCGAGGCATAGAGGGGGAGGCTGCCCTCCAGCCCGGCGCCGGCCAGGATCTCCTGCCAGTTGGCGGCCAGGGGGGCCCAGGCCGGGTCAAAGCGTGAGAGGGCCAGGAGGGCCCAAAGATCTATGTCGGCCAGGTGTGTGCCAACCGCCTGGTTGACAGGCGGCTCTTCACCCGGCTCTGGCAGGGTCCCCTCCGGCGGGTCATCCCACTCATCGTAGGCCAGGAGGGTACGGGGGCCTGCCAGGAGCTCATCGGCTGTCCTGTCTTGGCTGAAGAGGGGCAAAAGCCGGTCTGACTCGGCCTGGATCAGCTGGGCGATCGCCTTGCCGCCAAAGGCCTGATAAGCCTCCAGGAGGGCCCGCGTATAGGCCAGGGTCACGCTCCAGTGCCGCTCCTGCGGGGAAGCCTCCCCCGTCTCCGGATCTGTTTTCAGATAGCCGGCGTGAAAGTCATCCGACTCCCCCCGGAAGGCCCGGTTGAAGGTCTCTGCCCAGGCTATGAAGTCGGCCCGCTTGCCCAGGCGGGCGAGCGCCCGGCCGTACATGACCTGGTCCTGGGCCCGGTATGAATCCGATAGACTGCCGTCCTCGCTCTGCCTTGACGGCGTCTCATAGGAGGAGGCCAGCAGCTTCTCCTCCTGGCCACCGGCCAGTTTGACCGGGACCAGGAGGCGGTTCTCCAGGACCTTCCGGAGGCCAGGGGCCAGGAGGTCCGGATCGTAATTGTCGGCAGGTCCGGCGCTCCCGGGCAGATCCGGCAATTGTTTCTTTTGCCCCCCGCCCTTCCAGCCGAGCTCATAGACCAGGACAGCCACAAGGACCAGGGCCAAGAGGCCCGCCGTGGCAAGCAGAATTACCTGTCTTTTCTTTGACATTTACCGGTCCATCCTTTAGCTTGATTTTAGCATCAATCCTGAACTGAGAAGTGAGTGGGAGGCGGTCAGCCTCCGGTCAATTATGGAAACCTGCGCCCTGACAGCCGAATACAACCCCTTCCACAAGGGCCACCAGGAACAGCTGGCCGTGCTCCGGCGGGACCTGGGCCAGGAGGCTGGAATCCTGGTCTGCCTGTCCGGCCCCTTCTGCCAGCGGGGGGTCCCCGCCCTCCTCGACAAGGGAGTGCGCGCCCACCTGGCTCTGGAGGCTGGGGCCGACCTGGTCCTGGAGCTCCCCCAGGCCTTCGCGACTGCCTCTGCCGAACGCTTCGCCGAGGGGGCCGTCAGAAGCTTTCTGGCCACCGGGGTCGTAAGAAACCTGGCTTACGGTACCGAGGATCCTGACCGGCAGGATCAGATCAAGAAGGCGGCCGCCTTGCTGGCAGAAGAACCCCAGGAGCTGGGCCAGGCCATCCGCCAGGGTATCGGCCAGGGCCTGGGCTTTGCGGCCGCCCGGGAGGAGGCCCTGGCCTCCCTGACTTCCGATCCTTCCCTGGGCCAACTCCTCCGCAATTCCAACACCATCCTGGCAGTGGAATATGAAAAGGCCCTCCTCCGCTTCGGCCCCCTGCCTACCTTGGCCCTCCCCCTCTTTGACAAGGAGAAAAACTCGGCCAGCCTGATCCGCCAGATCATCTGGGAGGCTATAAGGACCAGGGACGATAAAGCCCTCTGGCCCCTTATGCAGGGGCTGACCCACTACCTCCCCCCCGCCTCGGTCGCCGCCGTCCTGGCGGCCGCCACAGGTGGGACAGGCCTGGTCCATGAGGAAATGATCCCCCTCTCCCTCCTCCTTGCCCCCGCCTTCCGCGACCCCGCCAGGCTGGAGGCCATGGCCGGCATGCAAGGAGGTCTGGCCGGCCGGATCTCCAAGGCCATCAAGGAGGATCCGGGATCCGCCCTGGGAGAGGGAGCTAGCCCCTACCAAGACCTGATCCAGCGACTGGCCAGCCGGGCCCACCCGGCCTCCCGGGTCCGCCGGGCCATCCTGGCCGCCGCCCTGGGAGTGGAGGCCGGCGACAGGGCCCTTACCCAGGAGGGTCCCGGCTACATCCGGATCCTGGGCTTCAACAGACGGGGGCAAAGGCTCCTCTCCTTCATGCGGAAGCTGGCTCGGCTTCCCCTGGTGGTCAAGGCCTCCGATTTCCGCCTTCTGAAGGAGGAAGCCGCCCAGGCCCAGGCCAGACTTGACCTCTACGCCCAGGCCGTCTGGAATCGTGAAGCCGGCCTGCCCAGGACAAGTGAGTTCGACCGCCAGGTCATCCAGGTCCGCTAGACCCCTTTTGTGCTAAAGTGAATAGCGATAATCTATCAAGGAGGTCGCACATATGAAACAGAGCGTCTACGACACACTTCTGGAACGGGATTATATCGCCCAGGTCACCCACGAAGAAGAGGTCCGCCGTTATCTGTCCGAGGAGGGCGCGACCTTCTACGTTGGCTTCGACCCGACCGCCGACAGCCTCCATGCCGGCCACCTGGTCCAGATCATGATCATGAGCCATATGCAGCAGGCCGGTGTCCGGCCCATCGCCCTCATGGGAGGCGGCACGGGCTATATCGGCGACCCCTCGGGCCGGACCGATATGCGGGTGGTTATGACCCCTGAGATCATCGAGCACAATGTCGGCTGTTTCGTGAAACAGATGGAACGCTTCCTGGACTTCTCCTCCGGCCAAGTCATCCTGGATGACAATGCCAACTGGCTGGTCCCCGCCCGCTACATCGATTTCATCCGGGAGGTCGGCCCCCACTTCACGGTCAACCGCATGCTCTCCGCCGACTGCTACAAGCAGCGGCTGGACGCCGGCCTCACCTTCCTGGAGTTCAACTACATGATGCTCCAGGCCTACGATTTTCTCATGCTCTTCCGCAAGTACGGCTGCCGCCTCCAGACCGGCGGCGACGACCAGTGGTCCAACATCATCGCCGGCACTGAGCTCATCCGTAAAAAGGAAGGGGAACAGGCCTACGGCCTGACCTTCAAGCTGCTGGAGACGGCCGACGGCCAGAAGATGGGCAAGACCGCCAAGGGCGCCCTCTGGCTGGATGAAGACAAATGCTCCGTCTACGACTTCTACCAGTATTGGAGAAACCTGGACGACGCCGATGTGACCAAGTGCATGCGGATACTGACCTTCATCGATATGGAGGAGATCCGGGCCTACGACAGGCTGGAAGGGGCCGCCATCAATGAGGGGAAGCAAAGACTGGCCTATGAGGT
Source organism: uncultured Mageeibacillus sp. (assembly GCA_964486135.1). Lineage (GTDB taxonomy): Bacteria > Bacillota > Clostridia > Saccharofermentanales > DTU023 > UBA4923. The sequence goes on along the minus strand of CAZAKT010000032.1, from coordinate 300 downwards.
GACCGCCCTGGTCCACGGGGAGGAGAAGGCCAGGCAGGCGGAGGAAGCCGCCCGCTCCCTCTTTGGCGGGGGAGGCGACCACGCCTCCATGCCTTCACAGGCCATCAGCCGCCAGGAATTGGGCACTGCCTTCATCGAGGTCCTGGCCGGCCATAAACTGGTGAAATCCAAGGGGGAGGCCCGGCGCCTGATCGAACAGGGCGGCCTCTATATCGGGGATGAGCCCGTCCAGGAACTCTTCGCCACCCTGACCCAGGAGCTCTTCACCGAGGGCCAGCTGGTCATCCGCCTGGGCAAGAA
>CAZAKT010000031.1:0-17299 GCA_964486135.1 uncultured Mageeibacillus sp. | reverse complement strand
GAATACAAGAAATATCGGCATCATGGCCCATATCGACGCCGGCAAGACGACGACAACGGAACGTATCCTTTATTACACGGGCCGGATCCATCGTCTGGGCGAAACCCATGAGGGTGCCGCCACCATGGATTGGATGCCCGAGGAACAGGATCGCGGTATAACCATTACATCGGCCGCGACAACGACGAACTGGAAGGGATGCCGGATCAATATCATTGATACCCCGGGCCATGTCGACTTCACCGTCGAGGTGGAAAGATCGCTTCGTGTCCTGGACGGGGCCGTCACGGTCCTGTGCGCCCGAAGCGGCGTCGAGCCGCAGACGGAAACGGTTTGGCGTCAGGCGGATACCTACGGCGTGCCGCGGATCGCCTACATTAACAAAATGGACATTACAGGCGCAGATTACTTCCATGTAGTCGATATGATGAAGGACCGTCTCGGCACCCATGCGGTGCCGATTCAACTGCCAATCGGTAAAGAGGATTCTTTCGTCGGCATCGTTGACCTCATGACTATGAAGGCGGAGGTCTACGAAGACGACGATTTGGGCAAGACGGTGACTGAAGCTGAGATCCCCGAAGATCTGCTTGAAGAAGCCAATGACTGGCGGGCTCGTATGGTAGAGGCTATTTGCGAGACGGATGACCGTCTTACAGAGAAGTTTCTCGGAGAAGAGGCCATTTCGGTTGAAGAACTGAAGGTGGCCTTGCGCAAAGCCACGGTCGCGACCGCGATCACGCCCGTCACCTGCGGTTCCTCCTACAAGAACAAGGGCGTCCAGATGTTGCTGGATGCCATGGTGGATTACCTGCCGTCACCCGTCGATATCCCGCCTGTGGTCGGAATTGATCCGAAAACGGGCGAGGAGACGACCCGGCCTGCCGATGACAAGGCGCCCTTCTCGGCGCTTGCCTTCAAGGTGATGACCGATCCTTACGTTGGCCAACTCTGTTTCTTCCGTGTCTACAGCGGAACCCTGAAGGCGGGCACCTATGTGAGGAACGCGACCAAGGACAAGCGTGAGCGGATCGGCCGTATCCTCATGATGCACGCCAACCACCGGTCTGACGCCAGTGAGGTCTATGCCGGCGATATCGCCGCAGCCGTCGGTCTGCGTGACACGACCACCGGGGACACATTGACAACGGAGCAGGCCCCTGTCGTACTGGAGAGCATGGAATTTCCAGAACCGGTTATTTCGGTGGCCATCGAACCTAAATCGAAGGCAAGTCAGGAAAAACTGGAGGCGGCCCTGGCCAAATTGGCCGAGGAGGATCCGACCTTCCAAAGACGGGTAGACAAGGAAACCGGTCAGATGATCGTCTCGGGAATGGGGGAACTCCATCTCGCCATCATCGTGGACCGCTTGTTTCGTGAGTTCAAGGTTGAGGCCAATGTCGGCCAGCCCCAGGTTGCCTATCGTGAAACCATCACCCGGGAGGCCAAGGGCGAAGGCCGGTTTGTCCGCCAGACAGGTGGTCACGGCCAGTACGGTCATGCGGTCATAGAGATTGAACCCCTGGGATCGGGCGAAGGCTTCGTCTTCGAGGACAAAACAGTGGGGGGCGTCGTGCCAAAAGAGTTCATCAAGGCGGTCGAGGATGGTATCCGCGAGGCCATGAACAGTGGGGTGGTCGCCGGCTATCCGGTCGTGGACCTGAAAGCAAGGCTGATCGACGGCTCTTCGCACGAGGTGGATTCTTCGGAAATCGCCTTCAGGATAGCCGGCTCCATGGCCTTGAGGGACGCGCTGAAAAGGGCGGCACCCATTCTGATGGAGCCTGTCATGAAGGTCGACATCATCGTTCCGGATGAGTATCTGGGCGATGTTCTGGCTGACATCAGCTCCAGGCGTGGCCAAATACAGGGTATGGAAGCTGCCAATAACGCGCAGGTCGTCGATGCCTATGTCTCCTTGTCCGAAATGTTCGGCTATGCGACAGCCCTTCGGTCGAGGACTCAGGGCAGGGGCATCTTCACCATGCAGATCAGTCATTTTGAACAAGTGCCTGAAAGCTTCATGAACAACCTCAAGGCCCAGCGCTGATAGGGGAACAGAATGCCTCTATACGGGCATTCATACGCAATACTCATTGCGCTTATACAGGTTTTATGAGAAAATCATAAGGCATGAAAAATAATAATATCAGATCCAATATAACGATCGACCAGCAGGAGGATATCTGAAATGGGAAAACAGAGATTTGAAAGAACGAAACCACACGTTAACGTTGGTACGATTGGTCACGTTGACCACGGCAAAACGACGTTGACTGCAGCTATTACCAAGGTCCTGGCCAGTGAGGGCCTGGCAAGCTTCACAGACTATGCCGCCATCGACAAGGCGCCGGAAGAAAAAGCCCGTGGCATTACCATCAACGCGGCCCACGTCGAGTACGAGACGAAAAATCGCCACTACGCCCACGTTGACTGTCCGGGACACGCTGACTATATCAAGAATATGATCACCGGCGCGGCCCAGATGGACGGCGCCATCCTGGTCGTTTCAGCCGTTGACGGCCCCATGCCCCAGACCCGTGAGCATATCCTGCTCGCCCGTCAGGTTGGTGTTCCCGCCATCGTGGTCTTTATGAACAAGACGGACCAGGTTGACGACGAGGAGATCCTTGATCTCGTCGATATGGAGATCCGTGAGCGTCTGAATGAGTACGATTTCCCGGGCGACGATACCCCGATCATCCGCGGTTCCGCTCTTGAAGCCCTCGAATCAACCAGCACGGACATCAATGATCCGGTCTACAAGCCCATCCTCGACCTGATGGAGGCTGTTGACAACTTCATCCCGACACCGGCCCGCCCGATCGACCAGCCCTTTGCCTGCCCGATCGAGGATGTCATGACCATCACCGGCCGCGGCACCGTCGTTACCGGCCGTGTCGAGCGCGGTCAGATCGACGTCAACAAGCCGGTCGAGATCGTCGGCCTTTCGGATGAACCGAGAAAAACCGTGGTAACGGGTATTGAGATGTTCCGCAAGATGCTGGATCACGCCGAAGCGGGCGACAATGTCGGCCTCCTGCTCCGTGGCGTGTCCAGGGACGAGGTCCGTCGTGGCCAGGTCGTCGCCGCACCCGGCTCGATCAAGCCGCATACCAAGTTCATCGGTCAGGTCTACGTGCTGACCAAGGATGAAGGCGGCCGTCACAAGCCCTTCTTCAGCGGCTACCGCCCGCAGTTCTACTTCAGGACGACGGATGTTACGGGTGTCGCCGACCTGCCTGATGGCGTCGAAATGTGCCTGCCTGGTGACCACGTTGAGATCAATGTCGAGCTGATTACGCCGATCGCCATCGAGCCCGGCCTGAAATTTGCTATCCGTGAAGGCGGCAAGACAGTCGGTTCCGGTACGGTCGTCCGCGTTGTCGAGGACTGAGCGAAGAACTTGAAGATAAGCTGATTGGCAAAGCGCCCCGGTAAATCGGGGCGCTTTTTTTGAGCCGTTTGACACCGTGGCGGTGTCGGATTTAGCATAAGATGACCCAAGGAGGTGGGAAAATGCAAGATATTTTATTGGTCGTAGATATGCAGAATGATTTTGTCGACGGATCCCTCGGGACCCCGGAGGCCCAGGCCATTGTCGGGAAGGTGGCTGAGAAGATCAAAAATTTCGAGGGCCCCGTCCTCTTTACCCAGGATACACACGGGCCGGATTATCTGGAGACCCAGGAGGGGAGGCTGCTCCCCGTAGAACACTGCATCCGCGGTACGGAAGGCTGGGAAATTATCCCTGAACTTTCCAGTCTCAGTGAGGGTCCGGTTATTGAGAAGGATACTTTCGGTTCCAAGGACCTGGTGACCGTCCTCCAGGCCATGGATGCTGAAGAGGCGATTGCCTCCATCAGCCTGGTTGGCCTTTGCACGGACATCTGCGTCATTTCAAACGCCCTCCTGATCAAGGCCTATCTGCCCGAGGTCAAGCTTATTGTCGACGCCTCCTGTTGCGCGGGAGTCACGCCCGAAAGCCACGTGACCGCCCTGGAAGCCATGAAGATCTGCCAGGTCAGCGTGGAGGGGGAGGACTAGTCAGCTTCCGAAGGCCCTGTTTCCTCCACCTGCCCCTTCCTTTCCTCGGCGTCCCCCAGGATCCGGAAGAGGAGGGCCAGGACATAGGAGGCGAGGGAGGCGGCTATCACATAGCTGAAGAAGGCAGGGGCGAGGCGCTTGAAGGCTACAATGGCCAGGACCCAGAGTAGATAGCTTTCGGAGAAGAAGGTCCAGGCCAGGATCTCAAAGATCAGGCGGCGGCGTCCCAGCTTGATACCGCCGCCTGTGCTGGCAGGGTCCAGGACAAAGACGACCAGGGCGATGACGGCGGGAAAAGCGGCGAGCACCAAGGCTTCTGGCGCTGTTGTGAGCCCGCCGGGGATTACGAGGGATATGAAATACAGGAATCCCGCATAAAGGAATTCGCCGTAACCAAGCAGTTTCATTTGACCCTTTCCGCCAGCTGTCCCGCTATTCCAGGCCCTGGTACTCTTCCTCACGATAGCCGACCAGGACGCGGTTATCCGTGATGAGGAGGGGGCGTTTGACCAGCATACCATCCGTTGCCAGGATCGCGATCATCTCTTCCTCACTCATATCCGGCAGCCTGTCTTTCAGCCGGAGTTCACGATAACTCTTTCCGCTGGTATTGAAAAAAGACCGGGCAGGCTTGCCACTTCTGCTTATCCAGACGGACAGCTCCTCCCGGGTCGGTCTTTCTTTCTTGATATCACGGAAGTGATAGGGGATCTTCTTCTCCTCAAGGAAACTCCTTGCTTTTCGGCAGGTCCCTCAGGGAGGATAACAGATAAACAGATTCATAGTGGGCTCCTTTCACCCGCGCCCGTTAAAAAGGGCCAGCGCCTTGATGTAATCTTCCGGCGTATCCAGATCGAGTCCGCCGACAAGGGTTTGATCAGCGATTTCCAATACGGCCTTTTCATTTTGATCGATGACCTGGCGCCCGCCAAGGTCGCCTGACAGTTTTGAGAGGGCAGGGTAGAAGGCCCGGTCAAAGAGGACAGGCGAGGAGCGCCTGCCCGCCCGCAAGGGGATGAGGATCTTTCCAGTTGTCGATTCCTCCATGAGCTGGCGGAGGAGCGGGGGGGCTATGAAGGGCTGGTCGCCGGGGATATAAAAGCAGGCCCGGCTATCCGGGGACAGGTGGCGGGTGGCGACTGCCACGGAAGTGCCCTGACCTTCCCGGAAAGCGGGGTTGTAGACGAAACGGCACTGTCTTCCTTCTTTGTTGAAGCTGTCGAGGGCCCGCCTCGCTTCCCTTTCAACCGCTTCCGACTCATAACCTGTCACCAGGACCAGGTCACGGACTTCACTGGCCAGGACCTGTTTTATGGTTTGTGAAATGACTGTCCCCGGCCCGAGAGGTAGAAGCAGTTTGTTGCTGCCTCCCATCCTTTCCGACAGGCCGGCCGCCATCAGGACTGCGGAAAAGGGTGGTGACAGGTCCTCCTGACGGGCGACCCCGTAGAAGTTCTTTCGTTCGCCCGCCCTCTTTCCCTGGAAGAATACAGCCCCAATCCGGTCATTTTGAAGGACTTCCTGAGCCAGGGCGGCCAGGGAAGCTGTCTTCTGAAGTGATCCGGGGAGGCAGTCGGTCTGGTTGAAGATAAGGGCCAGCCGGCTGGTGGGCGGGATTCCCTTCAAGAGACGATCCTCCTCAAGGAGGAGGATGAGGTCCCCGAAGTCGAGGGGATCACCTGGTCTTTTCCCGGTCCAGGTGGAGAAAATTGAGGATCGGTGGACCAGGTCCTCACTGAGGGGTTGACCCAGGGCTGACAGACCCAGGACCAGCAAGGTGAGGTCGGTCGTCCTCGGGATGACCGGCTCGTGATCGGCATGTGCCTTCAAGGGCTTTCTCTTTGACCCGTCGGCTTCGCAGAGGAGGAGGGTGTCCTGGCGGCCAGCCCGCCTTTCCTCCCGGATCCAGCTGTCCAGGAGGGCCGGGTCAAGGCCCTTGAATTTCTCCTGACTCCCATCAAAGGCCGGGCCGAACCAGAGGCCGGAGGCTTCTGGAGCCTGGTCGGAAACCCGTGTCAGCGCGGGATTCATCTTTTGTTCCCGGGTCAGGGGTGGGGATAAGTTACCCCCTGTACCGGGGAGGCCCATGGCCGTCGTGGTCGTCAAAATGGATCGGGGCCGGAGGCCGGCCTGGAAGAGGTCAAGCAGGGTCGATGTCTTGCCACCCCCCCCTACAGTGCTGATGAGGTAGGGGGCGGGGTAATGGCGGCCCCTGTCCTCGAGGAGGACGCGGACAAAGTCTTCCAGCCCTGTCTCCCACAGATTGCCGCCCATGGCCGGCCTCCCCTCAGTTGGCCTGCCGGGAGGGGAAATGGGCCAGGATGGCCTCAAGGACGCCTCCGGCTATGGTGCGGCCCTTGTCACTGATGGTGCGGACATAGTCCTGCTCGCCTCTGGGGTCGATGTCGCCTATTTTCTGGCCCTTGCTGACCTGGAAACCCGGAGCGATGAGACCGCGGACAACTCCCGGGATCAGGCTCCTGACCGCTTCGCCATCGACCGTGAGGATAATATCACCCGCCTCCACCCGGTCGCCGATCTCGCGGAGGTTCATGATTGATCCCGCCCTGGGTGCCCGCAGGACGCGATCCCGGTCAACGCCGTCGATGGCCCCCGGCACACCCGTGTTGGCCAGGGCCTGGCCCTGGTGGACCAGCCTGCCAAGATAATGGCCACGCTTGGTTTCCACCACGACATGGGCCTGCTTGCCGGCCTCAATGGCTGGCCCCAGGCCGATGACGAGCGGGGCCCAGGAGAGATCATAATCGGGAGGGCGTTTGCTCAAGGTCGCGTCGATGAAGATATCCGGTTTCACGAAATCGCGGACCAGGCTGTCAGGAAGGGTCAGAATCGGGACCAGCCCCTCCTCGAGCGTCGGACCTATCTTGGACAGGTCATCAATGTGACGCGAGGTCACGCCCTCAATCTCCCAGTCACCTTCATAGATGGCATTGCAATAGGAGACGGTCCGGCGGACGCAGGAAGGCTGGGGAAGATCACAGACAATAACGGGGAAGCCGGATTTTTTGAGTTTGTGAATAACGGCTGAAGCGAGGTCACCCCCACCTCGCAGGAGGACGGTGAGGTTCATGGCTTGACTCCTCCTTCCATGACTTGTCAGCGTCGGCTAAGAATCGGCAAGGTTGTCAAAATAGCCCTGGATCAGGACCACCGGCGTACCCTTGTCGCCACTCCCTGAAGTCAGGTCAGCCAGGGATCCGAGCAGGTCGGTTAACTGGCGTGGCGTGGTACCACCAGCATTTGAAACAAAATCCCTATCTTTTTCCTTTTCGGCAATGGCCTTCCGGACTGCCTCTTCGAGGGCCTGTCCGGAGAGCTCAGCAAATTTGTTGTCAGCCAGATATTTAAGTTTCAGTTCACGCGGCTTGCCGGCAAGACCGTCCGTGAAGGCCGGGGAGACGACGGGGTCAGCCAGCTCCCATATCTTGCAGACGGGATCCTTGAAGGCCCCGTCGCCATAAATCATAACCTCAAGGTGTTTACCGGTCCTCTCCCTGAAGAGCTCGGAGACGGCATTGACGAAATCATAACCCGACCGCGGGAAAAGCTTGACCTTCTCCTCACTGGCCTTGTTGCTGCCAAGGAGGCCGTAGGTTTCGTGGTAACCGCTGCCCTTCCGGGACTTGGTCAAGAGATCATCCAGGCCCAGAACCCGCTTGGCTCCCGCCCGGCGCAGAAGACGCTTGGTCCTGTCACGTGTATGGACGTCGCAGACCAGGACGTTGGGGCTATAGTCGAGGATGGCGAGCGGATCGTTGGCCAGAATGATTTCGGCCTGACAGCCTTCCTTTTCAATAATCTCACGGTAGTACTCGACGTAATCAATCCCGGTGAAGGCATGGGGATTGAATCCGAAAAGTTCCCGGTATTTCTTCTCAGGCAGGCAGTCCTTGAGGGGATCAATGCCCTTTTCGTCCATAAGATCCAGATCCATGAGGCTGTTGCCGACTTCATCCGAAGGATAGCTCAGCTGCAGGACAATCCGCTCCGCCCCTCGCGCGATTCCGCGCAGGCTGACAGCGAATCTGTTCCGACTCAGGATGGGAAAGACCAGGCCGATCTCCTTCTCAGGGAATTTTTCCCGGATTTCGGCGGCGATATCATCGCAGCTGGCATAGTTGTTTTCAGCCCTCGCGACCACCGACTCGGTGATGGCGACGACATCCCTGTCGCGCAACTCAAAACCCTCTTCACCGGCGGCGAGCAGGACACTGTCAACAATGATCTGGGCCAGATTGTCGCCGCTTTTGATTATGGGTGTGCGAATGCCTCTTGAAACAGTTCCAGTACGTCTTGTCATCTTACAAGCAGAATATTCTGCCTCTCCTCTCAAGGGCCCTGGGATCGTCTTGTCCATAGCTGACGGCAGGGCTGCAAGGTGAAAACAATACGCGCCAACCCTGTTGGCCAACGGCACAAGAGAGCCGGCGCGTTCCGATTGGCGGAAGCATGTGAGAATCGAACTCACCCGGGAGGCTCCTAACCCCCCTCAACGGTTTTGAAGACCGCGGGGCACACCAGAACCCATCTGCCTCCACAGTGTATTGTTGCGGTTTATGACTGATTTGTCAAATTATCAAGGCCCCTCAAGGCCAAATTAATCCTGTGTTACCAATGGGGCCTGTCAGAATGAAACAGCTCGTCCCTCACGGATCAACCAGACAAGACGTTCCTTGACCCTGCGGCCGGTCGCCCGTGAAATGGCCCGGGCATAGGTGTCAATCTGAATGCCGTAACGTCTGCGTAAAAGCAGATCATCAGGCTGGTCCTCCAGTCGGTCAGTCTTGAAATCGATGAGGACAGCGGCCCCATCCTCCTCGATGAACCAAAGATCAATCATGCCCTGGATCAGGGTCGTCTCCTCCCGGGGAAAGTCGGGGCTCAGCTCATTGGCCGGCAAGGCAAGCGTAAAGGGCATCTCCCGATAGACCTTGCCGCTGGAGCCTTCCGTCTGTATCAAGCGGCCGGCAAGATCGCTCTTTGCCCAGACCAGGACCTCCTGGCAGAAGGCCAGGGCCGCCTTCTCCTGGTCGGGACTGATGGTCCGGTTTGAGACCAGGGCCTTGAGCTGCTCTCCATAGGCCCGGCCAGCTTCCGCTTCAGCTAGCTTGCGAATCTGTTCCAGCTCGATAAAACGGAAGACGATATGCATGGCAGTACCCAGGGCGGCGCCGTCAAAGCCTGGTCGGGAGTGTCCCCGCATGGTCAAGGGCATATCGGCCTTGACCAGGTCCGCTAGGATGGAGCCTTTGCCCGGGCTTGTTTGGACTTCCCCCAGGCCCCCGTCCATCCGATAGACCGGTTCAGCAGTTTCAGGCCCAGCATAGAGCTCTGTCTTCCGGTCAAGTCCCAATCTTTGCAGCTCAGTCACGGTGATTTTCGCCGGTAGCCTGGCGGCCTCCCCATGGGGCAGGCTGGCTGTAAGCAGGGTGAGCGGCGACGGATCCAAGGGGGTAGCCGGGGGGGGCTGGATCGAGGGTCCGGATGGCCCGGCCACCAGCGTCTTCCCCTGCTGGTCAAAGACCTGCCGGGCGATCCTTTCCCAAGGACTGATCCGCAGTCTTCCAATCACCGGGGGTATGTCGGCCGGGTCCAGGCTGCCGTCGCCCGGCTCATACTCTGGCAAAGAGGCGACTTGCTCCAGGAATTTGGGATAACGGGTCGTGAGGTAGGCCAGGAGCAACTTGGCGTCCTTGTCCAGTTCCCGGCTGAACTGGGCCGGCAAGACGGCTCCCGCCCTTCCTTCCTTGGGAGTTGAGGATTCGAGGACAGCCTTTGTCTCGTCTATGACTGTCCGGAAGGCAGGCAGCTCCCCCAGACTCGCCCGGTCGACGGGCAGGAGGAGATAGAGTCCGTGGATGGCCCGGGTCATGGCCACGTAGAGGAGGCGCCAGGCTTCGGCGCGCTCGCGATCTTCCTCAGTGGCCAGGGCAGCCTGGTGCAAGGGGTTGTTGACTACGGTCATACCGTCATCGGAGAGGCTGGCGCCCGACAAGCCCTCACTTTCGGACAGGCTGATGAGGGGCTTATCCGCCCCTTTCCCTTGATGGGGATTCAGACAGCCGAGGATGACATAGTCCCATTCGAGTCCCTTGCTGGCATGGCGGGTCAGGACAGGGACGGCTCCCGGGAGCAGGATGTTTGCCTCCGGATCGTCCGCAAACGCTTTCTCCAAGGATTTTTCAAGCTTCCCCAGGGCCGAGCGGAGATCAGGAGGGCGGATGGGATCGGGCTGGGCGACAATATCCAGAACCCGCTCCAATTCCGCCAGATTACTTTCACCGAAGCTTGCCCGGGCCAGGTAGTCAGGGTAAGCGGTTTCATAGAAAATCAGATCCAGGAGGTCGCGGGTGTCAAGCTCCTGGGCCAGGAGTCGCCAGCGGTCCAGTCTGGCGAAGAAGGCGGCTGCCTTTCCGGCCAGGGGAAGCTGGGGCTGGGTACGCAGGAGGGTGAACTTGTCGTGGAAACAGGCCGGTCTGCTCCTGGAATTACCGATGGCATTTTCCAGAAGAGGGTCGTGATCGGTTCCCGCGACGGTCAAAAGATCGATCCCGCTCCAGGCTTCAGGGGCGAAAGGGCCCAGGAGGGTCGAGAGCAGGGGGATATCCTGCCGGGGGTTGTCGAGCAGGGAAAGGAGGGCTTCTATCTGGTGGAAGACCAGGCTGTCAGGGAAGAGCCTTCCTGACCGGGTCGTGACAGGGATACCGCATTCGAGCAGAGCCTCCTCATATACCCGGCAGTGGTTGTTGGTCGGCAGCAGGATCGCTATCCGCTCGTAGTCCAGGCCCCGGCCGACAAGCTCCTTGATGATCCGGGCGGCTGCCACCGCTTCAAGGCCCAGGGCAGACCTGGGCAGATCCTGGGGGAGGAGCTCCAAAACCGACCCGTCAGTGATCGCCTCATCCGTCACTTCATCGGCTTTTGGAAGCCTGGCCTGGGTGACAATCTCAAGGGCGAGTTCGACGGGGGGGGCAGCCTCCTTCTCCTCCCTCCGCCGCCACTTCTCGATATCGGGAATCAGTTGCTGGCTCTCGTCATATTCGATCTCCCCTGATTCCCTGGTCAAAAAGGAACTGAAAAAATCATTGATGAAGTGGATGATCCCGGGTCGGGTGCGAAAACAGCGGTTGAGCAGGGCGACGAAGCCCCGGTGGCCGGGGGCGTGCCCGGGAAGATCCTGGCCGGCCCTGATCAGGAGTGACTCAGCCTCGTAGCGGGCGAAGAGGCTGGGATTGGCGTAACGGAAGCGGTAGATGCTCTGTTTGATGTCGCCGACCATAAGCATATTATTTTGGCCGATCCGGTGGATGAGGGCGTCCTGGATACTGCTGGTATCCTGGTACTCGTCGACATAGATTTCCTTGAAACGGTTTTTAAAATCTTCCTGGATCTCCTCTATGGCAAGGAGGGCCAGGGCCCCGTGCTCGATGTCGCTGAACTGGATCGCGTTACGTTGGAAGCGGCGTTTTTTGAATTCAGCATCGATGAGGAGGACCAGCTCCATAAAACGACTGCTGTAGCGGGCCGTATCCGCAAGATTTTCCCTCAGTTCCCGGACGGTAAGGGTAAAGACCGGAGGGTAATTCTCAAGGGCTGCACCGATCTTCCCCCCCCGTTTGAACTGATCGCTGATCAGACCCGCAAGGGGGGCCAGATCCCGGAGGGCCCGGTTGATGACAGCATCTTTTTCCCGGCTCCTGTCCGAACTGGATCGGCCGCCGACAAGGCTGGGGAGGGAGAAGTCCTGGATCCTTCCCCCCAGTTCAACCAGGCTGTCCCAATGGGCCGGGTCCCGGCCGGAAAGCTTTGACAGGGATTGGACCACGCTTTCCATGGTCTGGATCAGGTCAACCAGCTGGATTTCAGTTTTTTTCCTGGACCGGGTCAGGTCTTCCCTCCAGAAGGGAGTGGCCGTCAGCTCACGGACGGCCCGGCCGGCCCTTTCGAGAGCCAGCTCATAATGATTCCACCAATAATTGGCGGCCCGGTCCCCCGGCGACGGAAAGCTGTCTGCCCGCTCAAGCAGGCGGTCAAGTTCCTTGGCGACAAGCTGGTCATAGTCGGGGAGGTTGCGCACCTGTTCCAGCATCCTGGCCAGGGCCTGGCGAAAGGCCCGGTCGTCCAGATCAGGTGAGTAGGCCAGTGAAAGGGTCCGAAAATCCTTCAACCATTCGGCGAGACTTCGGTCCTTGCCTGTCAGGGCCAGGGGCGCAGCTTCCGAAAAACGGGTCAATCCCTTGTCCTGTCCAGGGGCGGCAAGGGCGTCCAAATCCCTGTAGATGCCAGAAAGGACAGCTTCGATCGCCTCTTCCAGGAGTTCGGCCTCTTCGCTACTGTCAAGGATGCGGTAGCCCGGCTCAAGAAAGGCCTGGCCGTCAGCGTCACAGTAGCCGGCCAGGTAGGAGGAGAGGATCCGGTTGCAAAAGGCGTGGATGGTGGAAATCTGGGCCAGGCTGAGCTGGTCGATCAAGTTGGAGCAGAAACGGCGCTCTTCCTCTGTTTTTGCCTGGTCCAGCTCGACTTTCAAGCGGGAGGCAATTTTCACTTTCAGGTCTTTTGCCGCAAGTTCCGTGAAGGTGATGACCAGCAACTGGTCAGCGTCCACCCTGCCGTCCAGCAAGCGGGTGACGATCCGCTCGGTCAGCGTGGTGGTCTTGCCTGAACCCGCTGCCGCCGAGACAAGTAAGTTGGCAGGCTGATCAAATTGAACAGCCAGCTTTTGGTCATCGGTCAAGAGCGGTTTAGCCATGATTGCCTTGTATCCCTCCCCAGGCGCCGGTCAGTTTGTCACGGGTCAATTTTACCAGATGGGAGGTCAGGGGCGTGGACGGGGGCGGCCACAGCCAGGCCTGGACTTGAAAGAAGCGGGGAAATAACAGACAATGAGAAGGTCCGTAGCATAGGAAATACGGATGGGGGTTCTTTTTGAAACGCAAGATCGCACTAATCCTGGCGCTGGCCATTTTTCTTCTTCCCGTCGTCTCCTGTAGTTCGCGGAGTTTTGACGTGGAGGATCTTGCCCGGATAGAGCTGGTTGGCGCCGAAGGTTTTGGCACACTCTCGATTCTCCCGGACCAGGTGCAGATCAGCAAGCTGCTGGCGGAGGAGGCAGCCAAGGTCAAAGAAAGGGATGAAAAAGGGCTCCAGCGCCTCTACCTTCGCGAGGCGGCCCTCAATTCCCTGGTCTTCACCGCAGATAAAATGACCAATCTGAAGAACGGCGATGAAATCATGATCCAGGCCGCTTATGACGGACAATTGGCCCGGTCGGCCGGAGTCCGTTTCCGGAATACCCGGTTCAAATACAAGGTGGAGAAGTTGAAGGAAGCCCTTTCCATCGATGTGAAAGGCAATACCAAGCTTGTCTTCTCCGGCTTTGACGGCCAGGGTCTGGCCAGTCTGCAACTGTCAGGTGATCTGGATCTTTTCCAGAACAGTTTTGAGTTTGAATTCAACCCCGAGCCCAGGGACCTCAAGAATGGCGATCTCCTGGAATTGAAGATCACGCCTGACAATGATCTGCTGACGGCGAAAGGCCGGATAGCCCGGGCAGCCAACCTAAGCTTCACGGTCAGCGGCCTTATGCCCATGACAGGGGTCGATCTCTTCCAGGATCTGGTCCTCGTCTATGACGGCATCAGCGACCATGGAACCCTTTCCTTTGACACGACCCGCCTGCCGGCTGAATGGGTTGAGGCAGGGTCCCTTGATGAGCCGCCGGTCCGTTTCTACGCTACGCCCTCCACGGGGCTTTCGAATGGCGATCAGGTCAAGGTCCAGGCCTCCATTGACCAAGCCTGGTTTGCCGGGCGGGGGCTGAACCCCGAGGCGCTTGACAAGACCTATCAGGTGAGGGGGCTGAAGGAATATCCCCGGAATCTGGACCAGGTTGACCTCCTGCCCCTCTTCGACAGGATCAAGGAACTGGTGGACGAGGATATCCGCCTGAGGCTTGACCACAATTACTGGAACAGCGATGTCAAGACCGGTGAGCCGGTGAGTGAGTGGGACTACGACAGTCACTACGGTGTCAGCCGGATCTTCTATGGTTATGAGCAGGCCGACCGCTCCAATAATTTTGTCGCGATTCTTTACAAGGTGGCGGTCGGAGGGACCTGCCTGTCGGCAAAAGCCTACCAGTCATCCTATGAGGCAGGAGACCAGGTCTCATCAACCCTGTATCTGGTTTATAGGGTGGAGCGCATTATGTACGACCGTAACGCCATCGATGATTTTCGGGGGATCAATCTGGCCTATCACAGCGACGTCGAACTCGATGCCATTTCCCAGCTGAAAAGCGAGTATGGCGGCCCCAACCTGCAGTTGGTGGACGTCCCTCTGCCGGAGGAACTTGCCTATCGGGAGCCTGATATTTCAGTTGAATAATAAGGGCTTGTGCTATCATGACCTGGTGTAATCAAGCCGCCACCCTGGGCGGCCGGTTTTATCCAAAGGGATGCCGCGGACTGCGAGGGCTCGTCAATGGGTTTGGAAAGAGATGATGCCATAGAACAAGTACCTGTTCAGGCAGGGACTGGGAGAGGCGAAGAACGCGTGCGGAAACCCCTCATCCGCCGGGCTGATTTTGTCCAGCGCGAGCCCGTTGTGGAAAGGCGGGAGCCCCCCCTGGAACCGGTCACTGTGAAATCTCGGCTCATACCCCCTTGTTTCGCCTTCCTTTTCCTTCTCCTGTTTACAGCCCAGCTGATCTGCGAGCTGGTCCTGCGTGTCAATGTCGACGGCAATTTTTTCAACATCGGCCTCCTCTACCTGACCCTTTTCTGCCTCATGCGCAGCATTATCCTGACCTCCCTCGTAGGCGTGCTCCCGCCTCGTGCCCAGGAAGCCGGCCTTTACATCCTCCTGGTCCTATTCCCCTTTATCTACTCGGCCCAACTGATCTACTATAAGTTTTTCAGGACCTTCTTTGTCTTTTATTCGGTCGGACAGGGCGGGCAGATCCTCCAGTTCATGGAAGATATCATCATCAAGGTTCTCCGTAATCTGCCCTGGATCATACCCATGCTCTTCCCCTTCATCGTTTACTTCGTCTACCTGAGAAAGCCCCTGGCCCTTGCCTGTCAGATCAGGCTCCGGCGCTGGCGCATCGTCCTGGTCTCCCTGGTCTCGGTTTTTCTTATATTTGGGACAACGGTCGGAATCATGGCCCTGGACCGTTCCTACAACAGTCCCTGGGAACACTATTTTCTGGAAAATGAAATACTGACCAGCACCAACCAGTTTGGTGTTCTGACGGCTATGGGGATCGATATCGGTCACCTGATCTATCCCCGGAGCTCGGCGATCCCGGACGATCTGATTCCGGATCCGATCGACCCCCCCGAGCCCAGCTTGCCAGACCCGTCTGACCCGGGAGAGAGTGAACCGGACGGGCCCGTCTACGTCCGTCAGCCCAACATATTGCCCATCGACTACGAGGCCCGGCTGGAAGGCAACGGGATCGATGATGACGCGGTGCCGGTTTTGATGGGGAAGACCCGTTCCGAGCTGGTACAGTATCTCGATCTCGTCTTTTCAAGAACGGTCCCCTCCTATACCAATGACCATACGGGTCGGGGCAAGGGATTCAACCTGATTTTTGTCACGGCGGAGAGCTTTTCCAAGTATTGTATTGACGAGAAACTGACGCCTACCCTCTATCAGATGTACCACGAGGGTGTCTACTTTGAGAATTACTATGTCCCGGTCTGGACTGTTTCGACCCTGGACGGCGAATATGCCGGTCTTTGTGGCATGATACCCAAGCAAGGTGTCTGGACGCTGAAGGAGGCGCATACCAATGACATGGCCATGGTGCCCGGAAATTTCCTGCGCCGGCTTGGCTATACCACCTATGCCTGGCACAATCACACCTGGAATTATTATTCCCGCGATTTATCGCATCCCAATCTGGGTTACGATTACCGGGGCTTGGGGCGCGGTCTCGAAGTCAAGGCGACCTGGCCGGAATCGGATCTGGAAATGATCGAAAAGACGGCCTTTGAGTTTGTCGACGAGGAACCCTTCCACGTCTATTACCTCACGGTCAGTGGCCATGCCAATTGGACCAGGACAGGCAATGCCATGGCTTCAAGGCACTGGGACGTATTTTCTCACCTTGACCTCCCTCACGAGTCAATCGCCTACCTTGCCGCCAATTACGAACTGGAACTTGCCATGGAGAGCCTGATGGCCCAGCTGAGGGAAGCCGGCATAGCCGACCGCACCCTGATCGTGATCAATCCGGACCATTATCCTTACGCCCTGGAAGAGCACGCCAGCTATGAGGCGCTTGCGGGCAAGCGGCTGGACAAGGAATTCGATATCTACGAGAGTTGCGCCCTCTTCTATCACGACGGCATCGAGCCGGAAGTGATTGACAGATACTGTACCAGCCTGGATTTGCTGCCGACTATCTACAACTACCTGGGGGTTCCCTTCGATTCAAGGTTTTTATCAGGCCGGGATATTTTCTCCGATTCAGAGGCCATTGCCATCTTCCTCGGCCGTAATTGGATAACGGAAGAGGGGCGGTATAATGCCTCAACCAACGTCTTTACGCCTCACGAAGGCCGGGTCCTGGAAGATGAGGGGGCCTATGTCGAACGCATCAATCGGGAGGTCAAGCTACGCTATGACACGGCCAGGCTGATCATTGACTCCGATTACTACCGGGACCTTCTCTCAGAAGAGGAGTGGTCGGCGATCAACGAGTCCTACATCAGCGATATGGAGGAACTTCCCTGGCTTTCTACATCGGAGCCCTGATTTGCCAGGATCCGGCCTGGTTTCTTGTATCAGGACTTATCCTCCAGGAGTATGAATTCCCGGACCGCCTTGCTGTCCGCCGTTGTCTCAGGGAGGGCGGCGTTTCTGACCAGGCGTTTATCATAACCGCAAGCGGCATGCCAGGGACAGAATTGACAGGGATTGCGCCTGCCACGGATGGTCGGTTTGGCGGGGAATTGACCCTCCAGAATGGATTCCAGGGTCCCTGTCGCCTTTTTTTCCGCGAAGTCCGCCGCCCGATCCGCTGCCTTGCCTCCCCAGAGGTCAAGTTGCCTGTGGAGTGATTTCAGGGCCAGGCTCTTAGCTTCCGCCTGGGACGGTTTGTACAAGGACAGTTCATATTGGTAGCTAGTCTTCCAGCCGGCAAAAAGCAGGGCTGTGACCAGGCTGCCGGGGAAGGCCGTCTCATAGGCACGTTTATAAAGGGGGAGCTGGAGGTCGG
>CAZAKT010000030.1:12304-18415 GCA_964486135.1 uncultured Mageeibacillus sp. | reverse complement strand
CCGGCTACGGCGCCCAGGAGGATGACGGCGGCCAGGACGATGGCCACGATGGCCCCGGCCCCCATCTTTTTCTTGGGGGGCGGATAGGGCCCTGGATAAGCTTGCCAGCCCTGGCCTTGTGGCGGGTAGCCGGGATAGGCCTGGGGTGGCTGCGGTGGATAAGGATAGCCCGGGGGCGGGGCCGCGGCCGGCGGGGGTCCCTGTGGTGGGGGTCCCTGCGGTGGATAGGGAGCTTGGGCGGGGGGCTGGGGAGGAAGCGGCGGCGGTTGCGCCTGGCTTTCCTGATTTCCCTCCGGCGAAAAAGAATCTGGCATTGCAAGAGACCTCCATTTTTTGTGGCTCCATTATACGGTATCCACCGGCCAATCACATAGATGTCCCCTTTTCGATTGTCCAAAAAAAGCGGGAACTCCCTTAAAGGAGGCAAAGAAAAAAACCGCCCCGCGTCAAAAGGCGCGGAGCGGTTCCCCTTTAAAAATTAAGCTTGCGTCAGCGGTCGAGCCGGAAGGCGCCCCAGCCGGCGTAGCAGGCTGTCTCACCCAGGTATTCCTCGATGCGGAGGAGCTGGTTGTACTTGGCGACCCGGTCGGTCCGGGAGGGTGCCCCGGTCTTGATCTGTCCCGCCCCCATGGCCACCACGATGTCGGCGATGGAGACGTCCTCCGTCTCACCCGAACGGTGGGAGACGACAGCGGTCCAGCCGTTGCTTTGGGCCAACTCGATGGCATCGAAGGTCTCGGTCAGGGTGCCTATCTGGTTCAGCTTGATCAGGATGGAGCCGGCGGCGCCTTCCTCAAGCCCCCTCAGCAGGCGCTCGGTATTGGTCACGAAAAGGTCGTCCCCGACCAGCTGGACCCTGTCCCCGATCCGGTCATTCAGCTTGACCCAGCCCTCCCAATCGTCCTCGGCCAGGCCGTCTTCCAGCGAGATGATGGGGTATTTGTCACAGAGCATCTCGTAGTAGTCGATCATTTCGTCCGTGGTCTTGAATTCGCCTGTCTTCCAGAAGAGGTAGCCTTCCTTGCCCTGGGCCTTGGCCTCCTCGTAGAGCTCCGTGCAGGCGGGGTCCATGGCGATGAAGAAATCCTCGCCCGGCTTGAAGCCGGCCGCCTCGATGGCCCGGACCAGCCACTGGAGAGCCTCCTCGTCGCTCTTCAGGTTGGGGGCGAAGCCGCCCTCGTCGCCGACGGCAGTCGAGTAACCTTCCTTTTTCAGGAGGTCTTTCAAGGTATGGAAGACCTCGGTGCACCAGCGGAGGGCCTCCTTGAAGGAGGGGGCGCCGACGGGCATGACCATGAACTCCTGGAGGTTGACGCTGTTGTCCGCGTGCTTGCCGCCATTGATGACGTTCATCATAGGGACAGGGAGCACGTGGGCCCGGATGCCTCCCAGGTATTGCCAGAAGGGGAGGTCGAGCGCTGCCGCGGCTGCCTTGGCGCAGGCAAGAGAAACGGCCAGGATGGCGTTGGCGCCAAGATTGGCCTTGTTCTCAGTCCCGTCGAGATCGATCAGGGTGCGGTCGATGGCGAACTGGTCGAAGACGTTCATGCCGATGAGTTCAGGGGCGATGGTGAAATTGATGTTGTCGACGGCCTTCTGGACCCCCTTGCCCATGTAGCGTTCCTTGTCACCGTCACGAAGCTCAACCGCCTCATAGGCGCCTGTCGACGCGCCCGATGGCACGGCGGCCCGGCCAAAGGAACCGTCAAGGGTGAAGACTTCCGCCTCCACGGTCGGGTTGCCTCTCGAGTCGAGGATCTCCCTGGCCTGGACGGCCTCAATCCATAGTTCTGTCATCTTATGTATCCTCCTGCAAATAGTGCTTAAAGCTGACTTTTACAATCCAAGCTGTAGTATAGCAAATTGAAGGCCGGGGAACATGAAGGGCCGGAGGATTTATTCTTTGAAATCCTTGGGTATGGCCCGCCAGGAAACCAGGAGGATCAGAATCTGGACGGCTGAGGTGAAAAAGAGGAGGTAGGCGATGGGGAAGACATCGGCCAGGGGGCCGAAGATGACGGCGCCGAAGGGGATGGCCGCTGACCCGATCATATAGAGGAGGGAGAAGACACGGCCGTGATAGGCCCTTTCAACCTGCTCCTGGAAGAAGGTGGTGACAGCTGTCGTGTAGAAGGGGACGATGGTCCCCAAGCCGAAGGCCAGGCCGATGAACAGGCCGAAGAGGGGGGAGTCAAAGACCCCGAAGAAGGCAAGTCCCAGGGTCCCCGCCGCTACCAGGAAACCGGACCGGCGGATGGTCTTGAGCTTGCTCTTGAAATAGCCCTTGATCGATACAGCAAGCCCCCCTGCGGCCATGCCGGTGAAGACGGCTGTCTGCGCCGCCGAGATCCGCCAGGCCGCCGAGTCAAAGTGGCGGCGGATGAAGAGGGGGAAGAGGGTGGCGATGGGAGACAGGAGGACCATGAAGAGGGCGTAGACCAGCATGAGGTTTCGGATGACCACATGCTTTTTCACGTAGGCGAAGCCCTTGCTGAACTGTTTCATGACCGGCTCGTGGGGGAGGTCGACATCCTCCAGTTCAGCCTGGGCGGCCGCGGTCTCAAGCTCCAGTTCCTCCCGGCTGGGAAAGCCCCATTCGCTGCCGACCTTCAATTTGGGCTCCCTTCCGGTTGCCGTCAGGACCTTGCCCGTCCGCTGGTGGGGGATGGGGAGCCAGAGCATGATGGTGACGGCGATGGCGGCCGTTACCACATCCACCATGAAGACGATCCAGACAGGGAAGAGGGTGATGAGGGCGCCCCCGATGACCGGTGACAGGAGGAGGACGATATTGTCGATGGTACTGTAAAAGCCATTCAGGCGGACCAATTCACTTTTGGGGGTGATCTGGGGGATCAGGGCCTTGATGGCGGGGCTTTGGATACCCCCGCCCAGGGAACGGATGGCCGCCGCGATGTAGATCATCCAGACCCGGTCGTAGCCGAAGAAGAAGAGGAGGGCGGTGGCCAGGGTCACCAGGGCGATGGCCGAATCGGACAGGATGATCAGCCAGCGCCTGTCGTGGCGGTCGGCCCAGACCCCGGCGAAGGGGGCGACCACCAACTGGGGGATGAAGGAGGTCAGGGTGATGATCATGAGGGCGGTGCCCGAGTTGGCCCGGAGGGTGACAAACCAGATGATGGCGAACTGAACCAGGCCCGATCCCAGGATCGAGACAGCCTGCCCGCTCAAAAAGGCAACGCCAATGCCTTTCCAGCGTTGCGTCAGCTTTTGAACATCCTCCTGCATGCAAGAAAGTATAGCATGGGCCGGGAATTCAGCTGAGAAAACCAGGTAGATTTTTATCAAGGCTTGAGCATTTCAAGGGAATTTTTGGTTAACTGTTCATGGGGGAAATCCCGGGCAAGGATCCCAAAACCGGATCCATCTGCCGAAAAGCTGAAAGGAAGCACGACCATGAACTATGAGGAACGAATAGAAGCAGCCAATAAAAAGGCCATTGAACGGATGCAAAAATCCGAAATAGACCTGACCGGTGTCGGCAGGGCCTCGGAGGAGATCGCCGTCTTCTCGGACCAGGCCTACACCCTGACCCACAGCGGACCGCCGGTGGAATGGGAGCATATGTGCCCGGCCATGAAGAACTCCATCCTGGGCGCCATTGTCTATGAGGGCTGGACACCGGACCTGGAAGGGGCCCAAAGCTTCGCGGAAAGCGGCCGCATCCGCTTTGTCAGCAACAACGACATCCACTGTGTCGCCCCCATGTCAGGCATCATTTCGCCCAGCATGCCAGTTCTCATCTTCAAGAACAGGACCTACGGGAATGTCACCCACACCAACCTGAACGAGGGCCTGGGAAAGACCCTCCGCTTCGGCGCCTTTGACGACAGTGTGCTCGACCGCCTGATCTGGATGCGGGATGTCCTGGGTCCCATGCTGGGGGAGGCCCTGGAGCTTTCCGGCCCGGTCGACCTGACCGAGATGTCCGCCCGGGGCCTCCGGAGGGGGGACGACTGCCATAACCGGAACACCGCTTCCACCGCCCTTTTCATCCGTTATATGGCCAAGTGGCTGGTGAGGACGGGCTACAGCAAGGAGGAGATCGCCAGGGCCCTGGAGTTCATCGATTCCAACGACCATTTCTATCTCAACCTCTCCATCGGCAGCTGCAAGGCGACCATGGACGCCGCCTCCAATATTCCGGACAGCTCGGTCGTCACCTGTATGACGGCCAATGGCTACAGCTTCGGGATCAAGGTTTCCGGTTGCGGGGACGAATGGTTCACGGTCCCCTCCCCCTACGCCGTGGGCAACTACTTTAAGGGCTATTCAATCGATGACGCCAATCCCACCGTGGGCGACTCCTATATCACGGAGACCTCGGGGATCGGGGCCTTCGCCATGGCGGCCGCGCTCGGGATCGGCAGCTTCATCGGGGTCGACGTGGAGCGGCTTAAGCAGCTCAGCCTGGATATGTACAAGATCACGATCGCGGAAAGCGACCACTTCCAGATCCCAGTCTTCGGCTACCGGGGTACGCCCCTGGGCATCGATGTCCGCAAGATCGTGGAGTCGGGTGACCGGCCCATCATCAATACCGGAATCGCCCACAAGGAGCCCGGGATCGGTCAGATCGGCGCCGGCTTCTTCTACACCCCCCTGGAATGCTTCCAGGCGGCCTACGACCGCCTCCTGGCCGACGCCCAAGCTTAGCCAGAGAGGGCCTTGTGAGAGAATTGTTTTAAAATAGAAGAGTCTGAAAGGGATAGGTATGAAAGAGAATATCCGGATCATCCGCGACCAGGTCAGCGGCGAAAGGATCCTCAACGACATCAGGGAGATCACCCAGTTCAACCGTATGCAGGCCTCGACCGGCTACCGGCAGGCGGCGGAAAGAGTTGCCGCCAGGCTCCAGGCCGAGGGCATCGATTGCCGGATCCGGTCCTATCCCTTTGACGAGAAGACCTGGTATCTCTCACACAAGTCCTTCCTGGAGTGGGACTGCCAGGGGGCCTGGCTGGATCTGGAGACTCCGGAAAGGAGGAGGCTGGCCGACTATCAGGCCAACAACCTTTCCATCATCCAGAAGAGTTTTCCCTGCGACTTTTCCCGGGAACCTGTCGAGATTGTTCTCCTTGACCGGGGCTCCGACCAGGCCGCCTACGAGGGGCTGGACCTGAAGGGCAAGCTCCTCTTCATCCGGGAGGACTTCAAGCCCTATATGGGCTGGGCCATCAAGGACCGGGGCGGCCTGGGCTTTATCTCCGACTACCTCCGTGAAGTCCCCGGCGTCCGCACCCGGGCCGACCTCTACGATGCCAGGAACTACAGCTCCTTCTGGTGGAAGAATACGGACTTTGAACCCAATACCTTCGGTTACGTGCTTAGCCCCAGACAGGGGGATGAGCTGGCGGCCCTCTGCCTCAAGCTCCGGGAGGAGCACGAAAAGGACAGCTCCCAGCCCCCCTACCCGACGGCCCGCTGCCGGATGGATACCCGCCTCTACCCCGGAGCCATTGAGCTGGTGGAATCCTTCCTGGAGGGGGAGACCGAGGAGGAGATCCTGCTGGTGGCCCATCTTTGCCACCCCAAGCCCTGCGCCAATGACAATGCCAGTGGGGTTGGTAGCGCCATGGAGATGCTCCGGGTGCTCAAGCGGCTCCTGGACGCCGGTGAACTCCCACCGCTCAAGCGGGGTATCCGGGTCATCCTCGTGCCGGAGTTCGCCGGCACCTATGCCTGGCTGGCCGACAAAAATAACCGGCCGGACCGGGTCCTGGCCGGCCTCAACCTGGACATGGTGGGCGGCCGCCAGACCACCGGCTACGGTCCCCTGACCCTGGGGGCCCAACCGTATGCCGCACCCTCCCTTGTCACCGATATGGCGGCCCTTTGTTACGATGAGGTCAAAAGTACGGTCCCCTATCTCAATCCTTCCAGTGAGGTCCCCATGTTCAATTTCCTCCTGGGCGACTTCTCGGCTGGGAGCGACCACCAGGTCCTGACCGACCCCTCCATCGGGATCCCCACCCCCATGCTGGGCCAGTGGCCGGACCGCCACTATCACACCTCCGCCGATACGGTGGACTGCCTGGACCCCTTCATCCTCCATAAGTCCTCCTCCATAGCCGGAGCCTACGCCTATTC
>CAZAKT010000030.1:2177-12204 GCA_964486135.1 uncultured Mageeibacillus sp. | reverse complement strand
CCGCCCGCCTATGCCTATGTCCCACGCAGGCTCACCCCCTCCCCCATCCTCCATCTGGAGGACTACACGACCGGGAATGAAGACCTGACCCAAGCCTACGAGGCTTACGAGGCCAAGCATAAGCTGGACTA
Organism: uncultured Mageeibacillus sp.; assembly: GCA_964486135.1. Lineage (GTDB taxonomy): Bacteria > Bacillota > Clostridia > Saccharofermentanales > DTU023 > UBA4923. The sequence goes on along the minus strand of CAZAKT010000030.1, from coordinate 12,073 downwards.
CGCCCAGCTTCGGACCCTGGAGCTCCTGATCCAGTACGCCATTGATGGGAAGAAGAAGCTCTTTGAGATCGCCCGGGCTGTCATGCTCGAGACGACCGGCTGCACGGTCGAGCTGGTCCATGACTTTGTCCAGCTTATGGCCACCCTGGGCACCGTCGCCCTTTAGAAAGCTCTGGCCAGCCGCCATGACCCCAGGAGACCGGACCATCCTCCACTGCGACCTGAACGGCTTCTACGCCGCGGTGGAGTGTGTCTTCAACCCCAAGCTGAGGGAGGTACCCATGGCGGTTGCCGGCAGCCCCGACGACCGGCACGGGATCATCCTGGCCAAGAATGAACTGGCCAAACGCTTCAAGGTGAGGACGGCTGAAACCATCTGGCAGGCCAGGCAGAAATGCCCGGACCTGGTCCTGGTCCCTCCCCACCACGAGGAGTACGCCCGTTATTCCCGCCGGGTCAACGCCATCTACCAGGAGTTCACCGACCTGGTCGAGCCCTTCGGCATTGATGAGAGCTGGCTGGATGTGACGGGGGTGGAGAGGCTCTTTGGACCGGGCCCGGTCATCGCGGACAAGATCCGAAAGACCGTCCGGGACCGTCTCCAGCTGACCCTTTCCGTCGGCGTCTCCTTCAACAAGATCTTTGCCAAGCTGGGCAGTGACTACAAGAAGCCGGATGCCACCACGGTCATCTCCAGGGAGAATTTCAGGGAGATCCTCTGGCCCCTGCCGGCCTCCGCCCTCCTCTATGTGGGGAAGGTGACCCGGGAGGCCCTGGCCCAGATCGGGATCCGGACCATAGGAGACCTGGCGGCGACCGACCGGGAGGGCCTGGTCCAGCTCCTGGGCAAGACGGGCGGTATGCTCCACGATTATGCCAACGGCATCGATGACAGCCCGGTCAAGTCCGCCTACGCCGACCAGGACCTGAAGTCGGTGGGGAACGGAACTACCTTCAGCCGGGATCTGATAGGCTACGAATCCATCCGGACCCAGGTGACCCTCCTGGCGGATGAGGTGGCCCGGCGGATGCGAAAATATGAGGTCAAGGCCAAGGTCATCTCCGTCGCCATCAAGGACCCCCAATTCCGGACCATCAGCCGGCAGAAGTCCCTGGCCAACCCCACCTATCTGACCCGGGAGATCACTGACACGGCCATGGAGCTGATCCAGGCCTCCTGGAAGGAGGACAAGCCCATCCGCAGCCTCACCATAACAGGCATGGACCTGCTTCCCGCCCAGGAGGCGACGGAACAGCTCTCCCTCTTTGACCTGGAAGAGGATTTCGACAAGGAAAGGTTTGAGAAGCTTGACCAAACGGTGGACCAGCTCCGTGAACGCTTCGGCAAAGGGGTGATCGGCCCCGGAGGGGCTCTGCAAAGCGGGGAATCCAAAGGGGAGGACTAAAAGAGCCCAAAAATCCACCCAATATAAAAGGAAGCCACCCGGAGGCGGCTTCCCGACTTCTTCCAAGGGAAGTTCTTCAAACCATCCTAGTTCCCACCAATCTGCTCTCCATCCCGGCTGACCCCTGTCATCTTCCCATCCTGATACTGATACCATTCGGCGGCCGATTTGGGGAAGTCATAAGCCTCCTTGCCTGTCAAGGGATCGGGCTCGTCCGAATCCTGGACGATCCCGATGATGCCATTGTCACCTTCGATTGAAAACAGGTAGAGGGTATTCAACATAACGGCCCCACCCATATAGGTCTGGCCGGCATAACCGTAAGGGGTCCGGACGAATTCCATATAGGGTTTCCTTTCGTCCTCGAAGTCCGCCACCATTACCAAACGGCCTTCCGCCTCATAGAAGTTGGCAGTGAAGGTCAGCTTGGCCCCATTCTCATCGGTATAGGTCATAACCGCCCGATCCTTACCTCTTTCAATCTTGATGTCCCCTATGCCATACAAGCGTCCGATCTGTTCAAGGACCTGATCGCTATCCCAGAGAATACTGGAGGCCCACATGATGGCATCCACCTCATAAATGCTTAATAGCTCGGAATAGGATCCCCTCTCAATCGAGAGGTTCTGAAAGATACCTCGATTGATATTGCTGATCAAGCTCCCCCTCGTCTCCTGGTATTTATAAAAGTCATACTCGAGCGATCCTTTTGGTCCAAAGCTGTCGTATTCTCCATCTATTACAAATTCCTTACCTTCATCCACAACGCCAGCAACATCCTCAATGATCTTCCCAAGATCTCCTTTAAGATCTATATCTTCTTTCTGGCCTTTTAAGGCACCTTCCACCAAATCAACAACATTAGGGGTCTTGGCACACCCGACTACAAATAAAATAGCGGCGAGTACCAAGGCCGTCAGGGTTAATATCTTTTTCATAGGCCTATCCTGCCTTTCAATCGATTCCCCAACATTGTCTCCCGCTATTTAGCCAAGATCATTATAGATAGGTAAAAAGCAAGAGATCGTACCGGGTGTATTGATTGGCAGGGGAAATGGATATTGTTGCAGAGTAGCGTTATCTAATAAGAAGAGGAAATACTGGAATGCACTTACTTGGTGGTCATCAATTTCAGAACCATTACGCTTATGGGCAGGTGTAGGGAGGTCTCAACAACGGGACAGACGAATCATCCTTCCTTCGCGCGATTGATGATGAGACTCTCCTTCATGCTATCGGTCATCTTCCAATAGAAATACCCGTCACCAGGGTGTAGATACTGTTGTGGCGCATCGTTCCACTCGCGCCATTAACCATGTAAATCACAGATTTAACGCCGAAACTTGTGAAGATACGTATGTAGAAACTCGCGTTGGCTTCAATCTTACTATTCGAGTATCGTGTGAAAAATGAAGCTCCTGGCCGAAATTGTCACAAGCATTTGGCCATGGAGGTTTGTAGGGTAAATTTCGTCTACACGATACAATGGTAGTGGACCCAATTTCATTTCAGTTTATTTCAGTTTGGGGGTCACATGAAAAGATCATTCTACTGTGAGACCATCACGAATTTCTTAAGGCAATCAAACGAGAGTATTCTTGGCACGCTCGTAGCTAACAATCCTTATGAACTATCCGATCTACAAAAAAATAGCTGGATCGAACAGATCAGGATTCTCAAAATTTCTCTTGACAACTTTTCCGACGGTTTCTTAATCTTCGAATACTCGATTCCTCGGATGGGGAAAAGAGTTGACGCCATTTTGATCCAAGCCGGCCTTGTTTTTATACTTGAATTCAAAATCGGTATGTCCGCATACGAAAAACACGCGATTGATCAGGTCGTCGACTACGCTCTCGATTTGAAGAACTTTCATAGCGGCAGCCACAAGAGATTATTGATCCCTCTTCTGGTTGCGACCGAAGCTTACAACCAGATACCTCAGATCGAGTATCTAAAAGAAGGAATATTGTCTCCCATCAAGTGCAACCGATATAACTTGGGAGATTCACTGCAGTTGCTCAGTCGAACACTAAGACAAGATGTCTTCGATCCCATGTCTTGGCTGAATGCCAGCTATTCCCCTACACCGACCATTATCGAAGCGGCCCAAGCTCTTTATCAAGGCCATAAGGTAGAAGATATTTCCAGGAATGATGCCTCTGCCTTTAACCTTTCGAAGACATCCGATGCAGTCAACAATATCATCGAGTACTGCAAAGCAAACAACGAAAAAGCCATCTGTTTTATCACAGGAGTACCGGGAGCTGGTAAAACCTTAGCGGGGCTTAATATCGCCAACGAACGCCATCATTTCCATGAAAATGATCATGCAGTCTTCTTATCTGGCAATCAACCTTTAGTTGAAGTCTTACGGGAAGCCTTGGCTAGAGATGAGTCTAAGAGGACAAAAATCAGTAAAAAAGAAGCCAAGGCAAAGACAAGAGCTTTCATCCAAAATATTTATCACTTTAGGGATGACACACTCGCCCAAAGAGAAGCCCCATTAGAAAAGATAACTATCTTTGATGAAGCCCAAAGGGCCTGGACTAAAGAAAAGCTTAGCGATTTTATGTCTAGGAAAAAAGGTGTTCCGGGCTTTGACCAATCTGAGCCTGAATTTTTGATCGGCGTTATGGACCGCCACCAAGATTGGGCTGTTATCATCTGCCTAGTCGGTGGTGGGCAAGAAATCCACGATGGAGAAGCAGGCTTAGGTGAGTGGTTTTTAGCGCTGAAAGATCAATACCCAAACTGGAAGGTACACCTTTCAAACAAGCTGTCAGATTCTGAATTTTTGCAGGATTCATCCCTTGATGATCTCGTCGAGGGCCTGGACTACGGGTTTAATTCTGCTCTTCATCTGGCTGTCTCTTTACGGTCCTTTCGAAGTGAGAACGTAGCCTCTTTCGTTAAGGCACTACTAGACGCCGATCCCATATCTGCACGAGAATGGCTCAATAAGATTGGCAATCGTTACCCCATAGTCATCACGAGAGATCTTGATAAAGCTCGGCAATGGGTCCGTGACCAAGCCAAAGGCACTGAACGGTTCGGAATGATCGCAAGCTCAGGTGCCAACCGCCTGCGATCAGAAGGCATCTGGGTGCAAAACAAAATCAGTAGTGCACCGAATTGGTTCTTAAACGATGCAAGTGATGTACGGTCTTCCAATTGCCTAGAGGAAGCAGCAACCGAGTTTGATATCCAAGGTCTGGAATTGGATTGGACCCTTGTAGCCTGGGATGCGGATTTTCGCTACGAGAATAATAGCTTCTATTATTACAGTTTTAGAGGCGCCTCTTGGAGCAATGTTCATAGTCAGGAAAGACAGATGTACTTGAAGAATTCTTATCGTGTGCTCTTGACCAGGGCTAGACAAGGAATGATGATTTTTATCCCCGAAGGGTCGGAATACGATCATACGAGGAAAAGAGAGTATTACGATGGGACTTATGGGTATCTCAAGTCAGTTGGACTGGAAGAGGTTTGAGGGCGACGGCCTCACTTGATCGCATTCATCAGTCAACATTAAATTTTGCCATGTGTGTTTATGAAGCCTGTCGGGAAGCTTGCACAATATGAATCTTTAAACTCTGTCACAAAAGCATGTAAGTGCTAATATAAATACGGTCGAAAAATTACTTGCTCATAATAACGAACTATACATATCTATTATTGGAGAGTCTATGAGCACAATCGAAATTATTAAACAAAAAATCTTGCTTCTTGATCCTAAATCTTTCCAAGATATGTGCTTGTCCTATCTAAAATTGGAGAGAGATGATTTATCCAATCCAACTGGCCTGGGAGGAAAGCCAGGTACTCGAAAAACGAGACGAGGTACGCCTGATATTTACTTTATAACCCTTGAAAACAAGTATATTTTCGTTGAATGTACTACTCAAGCAGACGCTCTTTTTCAGAAAATTCGAGAAGATATTAAAAAGTGCCTTGATAAATCCGCCATTGAGCTGAATAAAAAAGAATTAATTGAAATTATCTGCTGCCACACATCATCGAGCATCAAGCCATCTCAAGACCTTGAACTTAGGAAATTATGTCGTGATTCTGGGGTAAGGCTTACGCTCATTGGAATTGACCAGTTTGCCGAAGATCTTTTTTCAAAATATCCTTGGCTTGCAAAAACACATCTTGGGTTAGAAGTCGATACTGATCAAATTTTTTTCTATGATTCTTTCATCGAACAATACAATTCGAAGAAATTGTCAGCGCCCATCCATGATCATTTCTTCTTTAGAGAACAAGAGATCGAGCACATTGATACGGCGTTTCAACTCCACGATATTGTTGTTTTGCATGGTGTAGCAGGCGCAGGAAAGACCCGATTAGCTCTTCATTACGCAAAAACTCATTCCGATAAGTACAAAATGAAGCTTCTTTGTATACTTAGTAGGGGATTATCTCTTTATGAAGACTTGAAGAAGCATATTTACCGCCCTGGTGACTATTTTCTTTTCGTCGATGATGCCAACGAATTGACTGACCTAAAACAAATAATTGAGTATGCAACGAAAACAAACGAAGGATATAACGTGAAGATCCTTCTTACAGTTAGGGATTATACACTCAAAAACACAGAAAATACAGTCCGAGAAATAGCTACCCCTTACCTCTTGCCCGTCCGGATTTTTACTGACGAAGAGATAAGAGAATTGCTTAGGGAAACCTTGGGAATTGTCAATCGTCGCTATTTAGACAGAATTGTGGCCATTGCCGAAGGAAACGCTCGTCTCGCGATTCTAGCCGGAGAAATCGCTAGAAATGAAAATCGGTTAGATTCGATTCGTGATGTATCTAATTTGTACGATGAATATTTTGGATCGGTTCTGGAGAATTACAAGCTATTTCAGAATGACGACATTGGTATTGTTGCCGGTATTGTTGCCTTTCTAGGCCCCTCGACACTAGCTCCGCTCTATAAAATTTTGCCCACATTGTTAATGGACAGAATGCAGGAGCACCCATTTTTGAATTGTGTTCGCAAACTTAGTAACGATGAAATTTTAGATCTCTTTCACGATACGGCTGTAAAATTTCCTGATCAGTCTCTATCTAACTATGTCTTAAAACATGTTTTCTTTGACAAAAAATTGATTGATCTGTCTAGGATGATCAAAAGTAGCTTCCACAGATTCAAGAACAAAACGATAGAATCCGTAAATACCCTCCTCCATATTTTCACGAATGACACTCTCATCGAATTCGTCATTGACGCAATTCGAAAATGCTGGGATGAATTAACTAAAGAAAATTCTCCAGATCTTTCTGAATTTATTAAGTGTTTTTTTTCTGTCAAACCAACTATTACACTTATGATTTTAAAAGGAAGAATTGAATCGGAGGAGGAAACGTTTCTAAGTCTCGCGGAGATCGATGTTAAGAAAGGGAGAAATATCCGATCTGTTGAGAATGAAATTATTGATGTCTTAGGTGGTTTCGCGAAGCTTGAACAGTTCCATATTGCCCTAGATCTATTTTTCGATTTATATCTGAAACGACCAGATTTGTATACCGACTTTTTTCGTGCAATCGATCTGCACTTTAGTATTGATGAAGATTCAGTTCAAGACGGTTTTATTACTCAAATAACGCTTCTGGAGAAAGTCAAAAAATCATTCCAAAATTTTAAAGACCTTTATGATTATCGGAAGCAAGGATATATCGCTGTTTTTTTCTTTGAGATTGCGAAAACATTCTTAAAATTGAATTTTCAAACTGTAAAAAACTGTCGTAAAGATTCATTCACTCTCGTCCACTTTGCCTTGCCCAGTAACGAAGCCACTAATTCATACAGAGGCTTGATCTGGGATTTCTTACTCGAACTCTGTTCATACGCTACCTATAGAGAAGGGGTAAGGAGTGTTCTCATAAGTTATGGCGATGAATACTGTGAAAATAATCCAGAAGTCACGCAGTTTGATGCATTTTTCATTAACGAAATTATTTTGACTCATTTTCCTAAAGAAGAGCTGCGAAACTGCTTACTCGCCGAAAAAATATATAGGTATTTTGAAAGAGAAAATGTTTCATACAGGTTCTGTTTCGGGGGCTATTTTTCTGAACCATCTTTTTACGCTTATCGACTTTTAACAGGACATGACTACATTGAGAAAGCTCAATATGAAGAGTTAGAAAGGATCAGAGAAATCGAGATCAGTTCTTATATTGAAAAAGACGGTGTGGCTGGATTTAACCGATTAGTTGATGTATGTACCCAACTAGACGAATGGCTTGACTCCGATCGCTATGAAATTAGGCTCGGATTAGAAATGGCTTTAAACTACTTGGCACACAATTCAGATAGTTACGCTTGTGCGATTGAATATTATTTAAGAAACGATACTCCCTACTGCATACGACCTTATCCTCTTGTGGAGAAGCTATTTCGGCTACTGCCCGAGAAGGAAGTTTTCGACCTAATTAGTAGCGCTGAATACGCTAAGAAGAGCGACTGGATTTTTGCTTTTTACCACCAATTGCCAGAAAACCTTATTACCTTGGAACACGTTGAAGCACTTAATGATTTCTTCTCAAATGAGATCCCCACTACTTCCACGCCTCAACGTGACCTAATCTTCCTTAAAAAATACAACGTGATAGAAGATGCCTTTCTTAAAGCATGTCGGATTATTCTCGACAGAACAAAACAAGTGCCAATCTTAGCAAACATTTATTTCGATTCACTATTTTTTAACTTTCTCCAATTTCCAAAGAAATTAATTCAAACTTTCGAGAAGGATTTGGAATTGTTAGAACAGATTTACTTTTCAGAGCCATCCATTAACAACTGGTACGATCACGACGGCACTATTCTGAAAGAAATTTATGTGGCCAGACCTTTCGTTTTGGACAGCTATGTTGATGAAGTTTTAGGGAAAAGCGACATTGCAATAAAGGACAGTCAGTCACGTCATCGATGCTTCTTCGATTTAGATAATTATGTGGCAATCTACAATGAGGTTTTTGATCAACTGATTGACAAGAGCGATTATCTGACTGGCGTTGCTGCCAGGTATTTGGAAACGATAATTCAACCGAATGGAATTAGTGAGGAATTAGTAGAAAAGCAGGATCAGTGGATTGAACAATGTATTCAGCGGGAATCCGGTAATAGCCAAAAAATGTATTGTCTTTTCAAGGCCATTGCGAACGCTAAATTGGGAGACGAAAGGCATGTAAAGTACATTGCTTTTTTCATTCAACTCAACCAATCCTATGATGCCTTCGAGAAGATCCCACTCACTCCCAGTTCGTATGGCTATTCGGGAAGTGGGGGGCCACTATTTTCGAGATGGGTTTGTTTCCTAAAGTCCCTGCTGTCCAATTTTCAGGAGGTTAATTTGTTACGCCATGCCCATCATATCGAAAATATAATCAATCACTTTCAAGAACGTATAGAATCTGAAAAGATCCGAGAATTTATAGGTCAATGATTTAATTCATGCCCTTTTCAAATATCGATCAGCACATGCGTTGCATTGGTTGTGCTAACAGGTCGCCTTCGAAAGGTATATGTGGCTGACTCTATAAACCACGCGTAATGAAGTCTATCACCTCACCACAAAGAGACCAATCGCGCGGATGACGAAGGCCACCCGCGCTCGTATTGGAGTCCATTCGGTTTATATAGCTCCAGTGTACGGGTTAGAGCCTCCTCATAGACTCTTTGGCTTCATTTGTGATGGTATAGGCCTGGGGTGCTAACCTGTCAGCAGTCGCTTCTGCCGCTACCTTGATGGGCTTTCTGTTCCGACCACTCAAACAGCTTCGGTGTCTGGAACCGATACTCTGTAATCATCATTCAGAATATTCTTCTTTCTAATTATCACCGAAAACCCTAGTTATATGGATCCGGTTTTCAATTGGTCAGGAAATCTTCATTTCATTATTCTGTTTTGGAAATACGATACTCCTTTTGTCACCATCTTGCAGGGTCTCCTCGAGCTCTTTAACAGCAGCAGGACGACCATCTTCGCATGCATTTATGGAAGTCACCGGTTTAAATGCTAAAGTGACGTAAGAGGAACTATTTGTCTACAGAATTTTCGCGAGAGGACCCGAGAAATGAGCAAACTAAATGTTGATCAAAAAACAATTAAAGAACTCTTTACCGACAAATCTTCAAATTTTCTTATTCCTGACTATCAACGCCCATATGCTTGGGAAGAAGAGGAATGTCAGATTCTCTGGGATGACCTATTTGGCTTTGCTTTTCCTGAAAATGACAAGGATGCCTTTCAATCTGGTGATGAATATTTTTTAGGCGCTATCGTCACTTTTAAAAATGGCAGTGGCCAATCTGAAGTTATCGATGGCCAACAGCGTTTGACTACCATTCTCCTTCTTTTAAGAGCCTTCTATGATCGGTTCGAACATATGGCTGATCAACCCTCCAAAAAGATGAGAAAAAACATATCTCAGTGCATTTGGCGCACCGATGAATTTGATGACCCTGACATGACAAAT
>CAZAKT010000030.1:0-2167 GCA_964486135.1 uncultured Mageeibacillus sp. | reverse complement strand
TCTTAAGATCGATTCTGAAGTTGCTACCGATGAGGAGAAAGAAGAATTCTTGACTATCTTGAGGTCCGGTCTGCTTCCAAAAACTACCTCCAGTCGATACGCAAAAAACTACCGTTTCTTCGAAGGGAAGATAAATAGCTTCGTTGAGGCCTACCCCTCATATTTCGCCTTTCTTCCTGCTCGTATTTTGAATAATTGCATATTGCTCCCCATTGAAGCTGATTCGCAGGATACTGCTCTACGTATCTTTTCGACATTAAATGATCGCGGATTGCCACTTGCCGATGCCGATATTTTTAAGGCTCAGTTTTACAAATATTATGAGCAAAAAGACAAAAAAGATGACTTCATTGACGATTGGAAATTACTTGCATCCAAAACTGATCGAATATTTGATCCGATTCGGGGGACCCCTATGGATGAGCTATTTACCAAATATATGTACTACATCCGTGCATCGGAACATAATCGTTCGACTACTACAGAAGCCCTTCGGAAATTCTATGAGCATGAGCGGTACAGGAGACTGTTAAGGCCCAACACCGTGACCGATTTAAAAGATTTGATTGAATTTTGGGAGGATGTTTTTGATGAGAATACAGAACGGTTTTCAGAGGATGTCTTACAAAAACTCTTTGTTTTGAAATATGCCCCTAATAGCATGTGGGAATACGTTAAGTCCGTATATTATTTTTCCTTCCGTGATGAGGATGGAGAGCTAGATAACAAAACCTTCGCGTCCTTCCTGTCCAAAATAACTGCTTTTATCTTTGCTTACTCGCTGACCAATCCCGGGGTCAATGCCCTTCGAACCCCCATCTATTCTGAAATGATCAAAATCTATAACCAACAACTATGTGATTTCTCAGAGTTTTTATTTGATGCAGACCGCGTCCGAAATGCCTTAGAAAACTATAAATTTACGAATTACCGGATGGTGACCCGTTCCATGCTAACCTGGTACGCCTTCACTTTTGACGGACAAAAGCGTCCATCAATTCAAAATACTCGTTTTGACATCGAACATATTTATGCCAAAGAGCGTCACAACAAAGAAAATCGACTTCAAAACACAGAGAGATTGGAAGATCTAGGAAACAAAATTCTCCTTGAGAGTTCTATCAATGTCCGAGCTTCGGATTACCGCTTCCAAGATAAAAAGAGATATTACTCTGGATATACGGATGCTTCACACAGAACGCACCCTGCGAGCATAATCGTTGAATTTAGGGACTTGATTCTCCAAGATGATTTTTACGAAACAGATATCGAACGGCGGACAAGGCAGATAAACAACAAATTCATCCATTATCTTGAAAGTGAAGGACTCTTGAAGAAATAGAGAGTGAATATCTTTTTTCTATATAAACATTGAACGAAACTTGAGTAACTTTGTAAACTTGAACTAATACCTCCGAAGGAGTAGAACTCATGCCCAACAAAAAAGAACAAGAAAGAGCTGAATTGCACCGCACCATCTGGAATATGGCCAATGATCTACGAGGTAGTATAGATGGTTGGGATTTTAAGCAATACGTACTTGGCATGCTCTTCTACCGTTACATATCCGAAAACATTGCCTCCTACATTAACAAGGGCGAACATGAAGCAGGTTTCACGGACTTTGATTATGCCAACTTATCAGATGAAGATGCCGAATCTGCCCGGGAAGACATGGTGCAAACAAGGGGCTTTTTCATCCTGCCCAGTGAGCTCTTCGTCAATGTGAAAGAAAGAGCGGGAGATGATGACAACCTTAACGAAACCCTAGAAACAATCTTTAAGAATATTGAAGCGTCAGCCCAAGGTACAGCGAGTGAAAGGAATTTCAAGGGTCTCTTTGATGACATCGATGTCAATTCCAATAAATTGGGGAGCACAGTCGCCAGACGGAATGGAAAGTTGGTTAAACTGATTAATTCAGTCGCAGAGATGAACCTGGGTTCCTACCAGGATAATTCCATCGATGCCTTTGGTGATGCCTATGAGTACCTCATGGCCATGTATGCCTCCAATGCGGGAAAATCTGGCGGTGAATACTTCACCCCTCAAGAAGTTTCAGAGCTCTTGACCCGAATAGCCCTGGTGGGTAAGGAAGAAGTCAACAAGGTTTATGAAATGATAATATCGAAATTGATACAATTTAACGATTTCAAAAGAGCGGTTG